>JAZKEV010000486.1:0-23085 GCA_040386765.1 Verrucomicrobiota bacterium
GAACGTGATATCATGCTCGCACGCGTGGATTCTTCGCTGCGCTCAGAATGACAGGCGTTTGTATTGAAGTCTAAAAGCGAGGGGACGTTGGTATTAGGCCTCCCCCGCATCCGCATCGATCGCCATCCCTGCCGCGCGCATGCGCTGGAGTTTGTACGTAAGCGCCCGGCGGCTGATCGCCAACTCGCGCGCGGTCTCGGTGCGGTTGTAATTGTTTTTCCGCAGCGCCTTCAGGATCGCCTCGCGCTCGATCTCCTCGAGACGGCGCAAGTCCGCTTCGCCCGCGACAGCTACCGCCGGCGCCTCCGTGGCGAGCACCTTCGCCGGCAGATGCTCGGGGAGCACGATCTCGCCGCGCGAGAGGAGCGCGGCGCGCTCCATCGCATTGCGCAGTTCGCGCACGTTACCCGGCCAGCGGTAGCGCATCAGCCCGTTGGTCACGCTCACCGAAAAGCGCGGCTTCTGCCGCGAGAACTGGTTGATGAAGTGCGTCGCCAGCGGCAACACGTCCTCCGGGCGTTCGCGCAGCGGGGGTATGTGCAGCTCCATCACGTTGAGCCGGTAAAACAGGTCTTCGCGGAAACGCCCCGCGGCAATCATCGGCTCGAGCTCATGGCTCGACGAAGCCAGCAGGCGCACATCGGCCCGCTGGTCGCGCGTTGCGCCCACGCGGCGGAAGGTGCCATCGTTGATCACGCCGAGGAGCTTCGCCTGCAGCGCCTGCGAGAGTTCGCTGATCTCATCGAGAAACAGCGTGCCGCCCGCCGCTTCTTCCAAGCGCCCGGCCCGCCGCTGCGCCGTGCCCGCAGGTCCGCCTTTTTCCTGGCCGAACAACTCGCTCTCAAGCTGCGCTTCGGGCATCGCCGCACAGCTCACTTTGACGAGCGGCCCCGTCGCCCGCTGGCTCCACAAGTGGAGGACATCCGCGACGATCTCCTTGCCCACGCCGCTCTCACCCGTAATGAGCACGCGCGTATCCGAAGGCGCGATGGCGGCCGCGTCTCGAAAGACCGAGTGCAGCAGCGGGCTCTGGCAAACGACGCCCGTAGGGAGTTGCAGCTCCTTGTGCTCGATGGCCGCGGGCACCGACTTCGGGTCAAGGGCGATGCGCACGGTCGAGATCAACTCTTCGAGGTCGATCGGCTTGGCGAGATAGTTGAGCGCGCCGTCGCGCATCGCCGCCACCGCGCTGCGGATATCGGCAAACGCGGTCACCAGCAGCACCGGCAGGTCGCGGTGCTTCTGCCGCACGCGCCGGAGCGTCTCGAGCCCCGACATGCCCGGCATGCGGACATCCGTGATCATCATCGCATACTCCTCCTCGCTCAGGAGCTGCAGCGCCGCCTCCCCGGAGGCCGCCGCCTGCGTCTGATAACCCTGTGCGCGCAAAAACGTCTCCAGCAGGCTCCGTTGGCCGTGGTCGTCGTCTACGATGAGGATGCGCGCGGGCTTCACGACGCGACGCTGGGTGTATCGCGCGCGACTTTCAAATGCGCGATGCGAAAGATCGCGCCCTGCGGCTCATTGCCTTCGCACATGATCGTCCACCCGTGGGCCAGCACGATCTGCTGCACGATCGCGAGGCCGAGACCCACGCCCTTGGGCCGCATCGTCACGTAGGGTTTGAAGATCGCCGTGCGATCCGCCGTGGGCACGCCGGGCCCGTCGTCCGCGATCTCGAGGGTCGCCTCGTCGCCCGTCACCGACCAGCGCACGAAAATCTTCCCGCCCGACGAGACCGCCTGAATCGCGTTTAAGAGCAGGTTGAACACCGCTTGGCGAAACAGCGCCTCGTCCGCCTGCACGACCAGCGGCGTATCCAAAAGCTCGATGCGCAGCTGCTTCTCCTCGATGTCGGCCTGGAGGGTGCGCGTGATATCGCCCGCGAGCCGGGCCATCTCCACCGGAGCCGGGTGCGCCTCGCGGGGTTTGGAGTAGTGGATGAATTCGTTGAGCTGCACCGTCACGCGGTCCGCCTCCTCGATAATCGTCGAGGCGTGTGCCTTCAGTTTCGAGGGCGCCGGCGCCTCCATCGTGATCATCTGCGCGAGGCCACGGATGAGGTTGAGCGGATTGCGCGTCTCGTGTGCGAGCCCTGCGGCGGCGAAATTCATCTCGGTCAGGTGCGTGTTCATCTCGCCCGCCTTCACGAGCCGGATCTGGAGCTCCGAGTTTTTGCGCACGTTGCGCCATGCGAGCACGAAGAAGACGGCCGCCGCCACCGCCAGCCCGCTGACGAGCATGCGCAACAGCATGTCGGTCTGCACCGCCTTGCGCATCGCTGCGGTCGGCAGGCAGATCACGAGGCTGTGCACACCCTGCTTCTGGATCACGGAATCGTACTCCTCCTTGCTCATCCAGGAGGGGCGGCTGAAATTTTCGGCCGGCCGGCGGTTCTGCAACTGCGAGCCGCGGAAAAAGGCTCGCGTATCCGAGACGACGATGGTCGAGGGCGGCCGGGTGTGGTCCTCCGATACATCCGCGCCGAGATCCATCAAGTTCATCAACGTGAGCGTCTGCTCGCGCCAATGGATCCCCCGCGCCTGGAGCATCTCACGCGTCAGCTCCACAGGCTTGCCCGCGCTGGCGATCGTCTCACCCGCACCACTCAGGATCGCGATCGACTCCATCTCCCCCGGCCGCATCAGATCCTGGAGGGCAGACTGGATACGCGCCTTGGAAACGATACCGCCCGAGCGTCGCTGCGAGCGCACGACGACGCCGAGCGTCGAGGTGATGTCGCGCCCGCGATTGACGAGCGCTTCGGCGGCATTGCGCTCGAAGCGCTGGTGCTCGGCCCGCTGCCAGAAGCACACGACCAGCGCCCCTGTGACGAGCAACACGTAGACCCCGAGGGTTCCTTTTCCAATCGGCCAGGCCATGTATGCGAATGAAAACTCCGTTCGATGCGCTGTTCCAAGTCTCAACTGCAGCAACGGCCCAAAGACCGCCGTCGATTGTCAGACCGTCTCCGCCCGATGATCATGGACCACGGGGCCGGAGACGCGAGCTGCGCTTCGGCTTACTCCTTGCCGATATACTTCTCCATTTGCTCCTTCTGGAACACCTTCGGCGCAAGCTCGAGCTGGCTGCGCTCCTGGGTCGAGACTTGCGACAACTCCGCCGGCGTCCGTACGACGTGCGGCGTCAGGAAGATCAAGAGCTCCGTCTTCTCGTCAGCCTTCGTCTTCCGCTTGAAGGCGAGGCCGAGGAGCGGGATATCGCCGAGGATCGGCACCTTGCTCTCGCGATTAACCGACTGCGTGGAGATCAAGCCGCCGATCACCACGGTTTGATCGCTTTGCGTTACCACCACGGTGTCCGCGGCGCGCTTGTCGATCGCGGGCGCCTCGACGGTGTTGGAGATCGGCACCTTGGTGGCGCTGAGCGAGGAGATTTCCGGCGATACGATCATCTCGACCAAACCCTCCTGCGTGATGAAGGGAGTCACACGCAGGATGATGCCGATATCCTGATACTGGACGGTGTTGATCGTGTTGTTGGTCTGATCGCTGACGCGCGAATTGGTGATGATCGGCACCGACTGGCCGACCATGATGGTCGCCTGCTGGCTGCTGCGCGTGAGGATCGAGGGACGTGAGAGGATCTCGGTCTTGTTCTTCGCCGCGAGCGCGTGGAGCGTCGCATCGATGCCGTGATCGCCGAGGATGCGGTAGAAAGCACCGGACGCCGTCGGATCATTGCGATCCTGCGCGATGCCAAATTTCGTCGTCGCTTGCCCCGTCGGGAGGCGGCCCTCGCCGATGCGCACCGGGCCGTAGTTGGCCTCGGCGCCGATATCGAGGTCGTCGCCATGCGTGACCTGCACGAAGACCACATTGATCAACACCTGCGGCTTCGGCTTATCGAGCGAGGCGATGATGGTTTTGATGTTTTCGTTGGTGGCATCGTCGGTCACGACGATCAGACGGCGCGTCTCAGTATCGCTCGTGATCATGGCGTCGCCCACCATGGTCGAGTTGGTGTACTGGCGGGAGCCAGCACCCGAGGCCCCGGCGCTGCCGCCGCCACTGGGGCGCACCGCCTGAGCTGCGGACGTGGGCGCGCGCTGTGGCTGGGGAGTAGCCCTCTGCGGCGTGGCGGGAGCGCGGTTCTGCGCCAGCGCTTCGCCGCCTGCAAGGAGGACCGCTCCGGCCACTACGCTCGTGCGCAGTGCGGAAGAGAAAGAGGAAAACTTCATGGGATACCTGTAAGTTGAAGGGACGTGAACTGCGTCTTATCGGCCGCCGGCACGTGCGGTGCCGAGCTGGATATTGGGACCGGCGGTCTGCGTGTTGCTGCTGGCGCGGGTGGCGAGCGGGTCCGCGGTATTCGTCGACGTGGTGGCGCGCTGGGTGGAACTTTGGAAGAGGTTCTTCAACACGGTCTCGACCTGCCGCACATCGGCATTCTCAAGCGTGTAGACGTAGACCCTCTGCTTCCGGGCCGTGCTGGAGTCCAGCTGGGCCACGATCTCGGCGATCTCGGGCATCTCTTCCTTCGAAGCCGTCACGATCACCGAAAACGTCCGCGGATCGGCCACCGCCATGATGGGCGTGCTGCGCGCGCCGCTGGAGCCACCGCCGCCGCTACGGCTGCTGGTGGAGGAACGCTTGTTGGATTTCTGGGAGCCACGCGCCGCGAGCATCTGCGCGATCTGGCCGGCCGCACCGCCACCGCTGGAGCTGGTCGGACCCTGGAAGATGTTCGTCAAGAGCGCGGCCATTTCGACCGGGTCGGCGTTCTCGAGCTTGAAGATCTTCATCGCCGATGAGCTGTCCGACGAGCCGTCGAGCGCGGCGACGAGGGTCACGATGTGCCGCACATTGATATTCGTATCGGTGACGACGAGGGAGTTGCTGTCGGCATTGGCCGTGATCGTGGCCGTGCTCGGCAGGAGCGTCGCGAGATCGATGGCGGCCTGGCCCGCATCGATGCGCCGGAGGGGAATGATCTGCATGACCATCTCGGCGGTCTCGGGGATTTCCTGCGGATCGTTACCGGTACGAATCTGGATGTTCCGCTTCTTGGCATCGTCCTTCGTGCTGACGATCAGGTTGCGGCCCTGCGCGGTGGCGGTGTAACCGTTCTTATTGAGCGCGAGGTTGAGGAGTTGCACGGCCTCCTCGCGGGAAACGGGTTGGGTGCTCCACATGTCGACCGTGCCGCGCACGGGCGATTCGAGCACGATCACGAAGCCCGCGGCCTCGCTCATATAGTTGAGCACGGTCTCGAGCGGCGCGCCCCGGAAATTAAACGTGAGGCCCGGCCGGCCGGACCGCGTGCGCGTGTTCGTCGCCTCGACGGTCGGGGCCGCGACGGCGGGGGTTGGGGGGTTATCCTGCGCGAGGGCAGAGGGGCAGAGCGCGGCGCAAGCCAGGCTCAACGCGAGAGAGGGGAGGACGATCTTGGAGGTCATTGTTTCAATTGTTTCTGGCGTTGCTCCATCAGGCGGCGCAGTACGGCCGACGCATCGGAGGGAATCGCGGGCATATCCTTGCTGGTATTCTTGTCCTTGGAGGAATCGGTGCGGACGTAGTCGCGGCCCGTGGTCCGCCACTCGCCGCCTTCCACGCGACGGAGCTGCTGGCTCATGCGGAGCGCAAAGGCCTTCTCACCCAAGGCGAGTTCCACGGAGTCGGGGTTGATCTTCTTCACTTCGAAGCCGGCGATCGATTCGCCCGTGTTCAACGCCTTGCGGTAAGCCTCGTCGGGGCTGTCGAAGACCGCGACCAGCTTGTGGTCGTCCTTCACGATGCCCACGAGGGCGACGGTCTCGACCCGCGGCGCCACCGCTTCCGTGGCGCGCGAACGGCTGGTGCGGTTGGCATTGAAGATATTGCGGTCGACGACGATGCGGAAGGCCTCGAAGTCGCTGGGATTGCGCGGGGCCTCTGGAGCGGCTTTGGCGGACGCCCCTGCTTTGCCCGACGTAGAGGAAGCCTTGTCCTTATCTTTCTCCTTGTCCCGTTCCTTGTCTTTGACGCGCTCCTCCTTCGGCGCCTTGGCGGCGTGAAGCGGGAGCAGCGCACCGCCGCCGATGACGGCGAGGGTGAGCCCAAGCGATAAAAGCGATCGAAGTCTCATGCTCATGATTTCCTTTCCATCGGCGTGAGCCGCAGGCCGCTGACCATCAGCGCGAGGGTGAGACGCTGGCCGCTCGTATCGCGCGAGCCCAGCTCCACGGAATCGATCCGCAGCGCCATTGGCGACTTCTCTACTTCGTGCATGAAACGCGTGAGCGTCGCGAGCGAACCCGCGCAATCGACGCGGCACTCGAGCAGCGAGTAGCGGTCGCCCGGACCGCGCTTCCACTGCGGCTTGATCGAGCTCACCTCGATGTTGGTGGCACGACCCCACCGGTCGAAAGCCGAGATCAAGTCCTGCTCCGCTTGGGCGGGGTCCTTGGCCAGGGCCTGGCCCTGCATCTCTTTCCAGAGGCTCTGGGTGCGTGGGCCGCGGTCGATCACGCCGCGGCCGTTCGCGACGTCTTTCTTGAGTTTCGCGATCTCAGCCGAGCGCGTCCCCCAGCTCTTGGTGAGCGGAGTGAGGACGAAACTATCGAGCACGAGCAGGAGCACGGCTGCGCCTGTCGCGATGATGAGCACGCGCTGGCGGTTGTTGGCAGTAAGCTTCATGGGGTGGGACTGGAATTCCAGCGGAAGGTAAACGTGAATTGCTGCGCGGGCGCCTTGCCGCGGATTTGCTCGATCTTCAGATTCTGCACCTCGCGGACCTTGCGAACCTCGTCGAGCGTGCGGAGCAGTGCGGCGTTGTCCCGTGCGGTGCCGGAGATGCTGACGAGGGAGGTGCCACGAATCTCCAATGACTTCGCGGTCACCGTGCCGCTCTCGGGGAAGCACTCGGTCACGCGCTTGAGAATCGTGAGATTGCGGTAGCCGACGTCGTAAAAGGGCCGGTACTCGCGGATCTTGTTCTGCACGCCCTCGAGGGCCATCACCTCCGTGCGCATCGTCTCCCACTCGTTGCGGAGCGACATGCGTTCATACTCCTGCCAGCCGAAGGCCAGCAGCGCCAGCAGCGCGATCGCGCCGGCCGCAAAGCCCGCGGTCGCCAGCCGCTTCGAGTTGTAGCGGGCCATGAGCTGCATCCACCGGCTCGCGCGCGGCGGGAGGAACTCGAGGTTGAACATCCCGTGCGTCAGGCAGCGCGTCGCGAGCTGCTCCGCCACCTGGTCGGCGATCGGCCGGCCCGTGGTCATGTCGCGTTCGAGTGTGAGACCGTTGTCGCGCGCCCAGTCGGCGAGGATCTCGCCGAGCTGCCGCGTCATCTTGTCGTCGCCGGTGAGGAAGAGCGTCTGCACCTCCCGGCGCAGATCCGCCGGCACCTGCTCGAAGGTGATGCGCACCTCGCGGGCGATCGCGCGGCCGTTGACCAGCGTCTCGCCCGCCTCGGAATCGATCGTCGCGTCGAAAGTCCGGAAAGCCGCGATGCCTCCGCCCACGGAGACGAGGAGAGTCGCGCCCGTCGGCTCCAGCCGCAGGGTGATGCGGCCCGCGCCGGGCGCAGCGATCACGCCGGGCAGCGAGGGCAGGCCGAGGGAAAAGCTGAGGGGCTTGAGGCCCGCGCTGCGCAACGCCGTGGCGAGGTGTGAAACCTGTTCGCGGCGAACCGCGAGCTGCGTCATGTACTCGCTCTTGCCCGCGCGGTGCGGCGACCGCGCGATCTGCAGCTGCGATGGGTCGCACGGAAAGCCTTTCTCGGCCTCCATCTCGAGGAGGCTGCTCGCATCCTCGGGCGAAAGCTCGGGCACTGCGGTGTGCTGGGTCATCACCCACCCCGCGGGGACGGCGACCACGCAATTGCGCTCGCGGATGCCCGCAGCTTCGAGGTGATTCTTGATCTCGCGACCGATGAGGTCGGCCTCAGGATGCAGCAGGTCGAGCGTGAGCGTGGCTGACGCGGCCTTCACCACTTCGACGCCGCCCTTGGTGCGCGCGACGTGAAAGGCCCGCAACTGCCCGTGCGAGAGGGAGAGGCCGAGCACCGAGTTCAGCCGTTTGGTGCGTCTCCATTTCATAGGCCAGCTGTCCTCCCCGTGCGCGAAGTCTCACGCACGCTTGAACCGAGCGCCCAACCGAAGGCCGTCAGGTCCTGATGATAAATGATCCGGGGTGTTCCGTTGCTCATGTCGAAAATGGTGCGCGCCCGCGCATAGCCGCGCCCGAGGCGGCCCACGGCCGCGACGTCTGCGCTGAATTGGTAGGATTGGTCCGTGATGTAGGGCCCCGCTTGTCTAATCTGCTCGGAGGACAGTATATCGGGTAGCCACGCAAACGAGGTCATGAGGTCGGGATGCTGCTGCCTGTAAGCAACAATGGTCCCTGCATTGTCCGGGCCGATCCCCGGGATGCATGCGAGCACGGCCTCCGGAGCCGTGTTTACGTTGATGAGACCAGCGGTTCTACGAGCCCTGAAATTGGTATGGATGCGTTCGTAGTCCTCTGGCGCCAATTGCGCCGCCAACATAAACTCCGCCACGCTGCCGAAGGTTGCATTCGGGTTGAGGCGACCCACGACCTGATTTGCCAGGGTTGGATCGATCTTTTGCGCGAGAAAAGTGCGCAGCCGGTCCCGAAGTTGATCGGTGTTTAGAGCCGAGATATCAAATCGCCGCGAGCCGTCTGCAGCGGTAGCCGGTTGTCGCGTCACGGTGGTGACATACTCGGCAATACCGGCCAGAAGCTGACCGTCCTGATCGTCGTGCGGCGCTGAAGCATCGGCATCGTCTTCATTGGGATCGAGCGTGCCGTTGCGATTGGTATCTTCACCGAAAACGAGATCGAGCGTCGCACCGTAGACCAGTCGCACTTCGTCAGCTGATTCGAAAGGAGCGCCTTTGTTGAGGCGCGGCGGGTTAAGCGTGCCGTAGGTGGCTCCGGCATCTCCGCCCTCGCTGTCTTCACCAACGCGCCGCCGCCAGTTAAGGATAGCGTCTACTAGCTCGGGGGTGATACCCGGGAGCATTTCAAGCATGCTGCGCGAGGCGCTGTTGAGATTCAACTTCGAGCCTCCATCAACGATGCCGAAGAAAGGTTCGCGACCCGGCAGCTGATCGTTGTCGCGGCCGATCATCCAGAACGTCGCGTCGCCCACCGGCAGCGCTTCAGCCCGAATCTCCTCGATCCGCGGCACCAGCCCGCCGACGGCGTATTGTTTCAGTTGATAAGCCGCATAGCGCGTGCCTGCCGCGACCGCCTGCTCCGCCTCGACTTGCGCCACGCGGTTATCGGCCGCGCGCAGCTCGGAGGTCATCGAATTCGCAAAATAGAGGGCAAGCGCCACCAGACCGAGGCACACCCAAATCACGATGATCAGCACGGAGCCGCGCCGGGATGCGCGGGCGCCGGGCATCGCGTGGCCAAAGTGCGAAGAGTGACACGGCGTCTTCATGGCGGGGGCAGGGCCTCGTCGGCGGCAGCCTGCTCAGCTAGCGTCGCGCTCGTCATGACCGACACCGGCACGATCAACTCAATGGGCGCGGGCTGCGCCTGGCCGGGCACGCTGGCCGCAAGCGTGACGCGCAATTTCAACGCCGAGGGCAGTGTCTCCGTCGCCTCGGAATCCCACGTATCGATCCAGCCGGCGCCGTCGTAAAATTCGATCACGGCCTCGGTCACGCCCTGCAGCAGCACCTGCGGCTCCCCCGCCTCATCCTGCACGGGCAGGAGATTGCGCTGCACCACGCGCAGGAGGTCTTTCGTGCCAAAGCGCCCATCGGCCGCCGGCGCGAGATAGTAGCTCACCCGCTGCGCCTCGGAAAAGGGACTCCAGCCATCAATCCGCCCGGACGTCGTGTAAATATCAGGGCCCACGCGCTCGCCGAAATTCTCGCCGACCGTAGAGGATAAATTGGTCGTCTGAAACGCCACCGACAGCGTGCCGCCCGGCAGCATGATCCCCGCGAAATCGCGTCGCACGATCGCGAGCGCCCGATCCAGCGCAAGCGCTTCGTCGGTGCGGTTGTGCGTGGTATTATAAAGGCGCATCGCGCCAAAAAACGTCGTCTGAATCACCAAAAGCACGATCGCGCCCACAATGGTCGCGACCAGCAGCTCCAGCAGAGTGAAGCCCCGCGCTCCGCGCCGCATCCGCCTGATCCGCGCGCTCCTCATGGTACGGGCTCCTCGGTTCCGGGCAGCGGTGCGACCGGATCGACCAGCGTGCTCGCGCTCACGGTTTGCGGAGCGCCCTGCACAGAAAAAGTAACCGTCACCGTAATCTGGGTCATCGCATCCTCGGTCCACGTCCGCGACTCCAGCGTCCACGAGTACGAAGCGTCACCCTCGGCAATCGTGCCGCCCGAACTGGACGCCTGAGCGGCCTCGCCCGTGATGATCAATTCGTTGAGCACGCGGTCGGCGATGCGCATCGCTGCGGCTTTGCGCTGGCCAAGTATGCCCGCGCGCGAGGCGATGCTCGTGGCCTGCATCGCCACCGGAATCACAATCGCCATGAGCAGTAGCGACGCCAGCACTTCAATCAGCGTGAACCCGCCCCCACGCTTTCGCACGGACGCGGTGCGGACGCCGCGCGGCTGAAAAGCAAAAACTGTGGAGAGGGCGCGCACGGCTCAGTTCGTTTTCGTCGCGGGCCGCAGCTCGTAATCGAGCTTGTTCGCGCGCTGCACCAGCTCCAGGGCATCGCCCTCGCGCTGTTGGATCAGGATCCTCTGCACGCTGCTCTCGTCGAAATAGCCGTCCGGATTGAAGCGGATCGCCACCACGCCTTCGCTGAGGCCAAAGGCCTCGTCGCCCATCTCGGAAACCGCCGCCGTGGAGGCTGCCTGCGGCGTGATCACCAGCGTGGGCTCCGCGACATAGGCAACCCGGCGCGTATCCTCGCCGCTCCGTGAACCGAGGATGGAGACGCCATAACGGGAAGTGGCGGAATCGACCCAAAACACCACCGGCTCACCTTCGGCGATCGCGCGGCTTTGCGCGTAGTGGGAAAGAGAGAGCATCCGGCGCGCTTCGAAGTTGAGCGCCCGGCCGCGGAAGAAGGACGACATGCGGGGCGCCGCCATGCCTGCCGCGATGGCAAGCAGCAGCATCACGACGATCAGCTCGATCAACGTGAAGCCGCTTCGACGCGCCCGGCGGGGCTTCCGATCAGCGTGCCGTGACCGCCGCATTGACGATATCGTCCGCCGTGTTGGGCTGGCCGTCCGGGCCGGCCGAGCGGATGTCGTAGCCCGAGGGATTCATGCGGCCCGGCTGCTCGTAGGTGTAGGGGTGACCCCAGGGATCCATCGGGATGTCCGTCTTCATGTAGGGCCCGCGCCAGCCGGTGACGTCCGAAGGAGCCACGAGCAGTTGATTGAGGCCGTCACCACCACGCGGATACGCGCCGGTATCGACTTCGTAGGCATCGAGCGCCGTGCCAAAGGATGCGATCTGCGTCTGGGCGGCGGTCACGCGCGCCTGCTCGGTGCGGCCGGTGAACTTCGGCAGCGCCAGCGCGGCGAGGATGCCGAGGATCACGAGCACCAGCAGGAGCTCGACGAGCGTGAAGCCGCGGCGACGCGACGAACGGCGGGAACGGGTTTTCAAGAGGGTGGAGTGGGCGTTCATTTGATATGGTCTAGGAGAGAGAAGATGGGGATCACCATGCCGATGAAGATCGTGCCCACGAGGGCCGCGATGAGGAACAGCATCATCGGCTCGGCGAGCGCGACGACGGCCTTGAGCTGACGGTCGAGGTCCGACTCGGTGACGCCCGCAATGCGCAGCAACTCGTGGTCGAGCTTGCCCGACTCTTCGGCGACCGAGATCATTTCCACGACGGCGCCGGGGAAGAGGTCGCGGTTCTGTGCGAGGCTGGTGCCGAGGGGCTTGCCCTCCTTCACGCGGTCGATCGAGTCCGACACGGCATCGACGAGGATCTGGTTGCCGATGGAGCGACGGGCGACGTTCAGGGCGTTGATCAGCGGCACGCCGGCGCCGAGCAGGGTGCCGAGCATGCGGCAGAAGCGCGCCATGGCGAACTGCGCGATGAGCGGGCCAAACATGGGCGCCTTGAGTATCCAGCCTTCCCATACGCGCTTGCCCTTTTCCGACCTCAGCCAGGTGCGGGCGAAGAAGATGCCGACCACCGCGGCCACGGCAATGAAGAGGCCGTAGCTGCGCACCATGTTGCTCACGCCGACGATCGCCTGCGTGAGCGCGGGCAGCTCCGCATTGAACCCCTTGAACACGAGCTGGAAGCGTGGGATGAAGAACACCATCAGGAACACCAGCACGCCGAAGGCGAGGACCAGCAGGATCGCCGGGTACATCAGCGCGGTGACGACCTTCGACTGCAGCTCTTTCTCGCGGGCTTGGAAATCGGCGATCTGCGCCAGCACCACATCGAGAAAGCCGCCAGCCTCGCCGGCCTCGACCATCGCGACATACACGCGCGGAAACGTATCGGGCGAGCGCGCCATCGCATCGGAGAGCGACATGCCGTCGATCACGAGGTCGTGGATCTCCTTCCACTTGCTCTTCGCCGCGGGCGATGCCGCCTCGCGGTGGAGGATCACCAGCGCGCGGCTGAAGGGCACGCCCGCCGCGAGCAAGCTCGACAGCAGGCGTGTGAAATTCTCCAGCATCCGCGGCGTAATCTTCTTCGATTCGCCGAGCTTGATATTCCAAATCGATGCAGCGGCCTCGCCGTTCTTTCCGCCTGAACCGTTCTTCGCGGATGCGCCGTTCTTCGCCGCAGAGCCGTTGGCGGGCTTGCCCTCGCCCGCGGGGCGAAACGGCGCACGCGTGGCGCCGGCCTCGGTGAGCCGGATCGGCTTCAAGCCGCGTCCGGACACCTGGCGCATCGCCTCCTGGCGGTTGTTCGCGTCGAGATTTCCTTCGATCAGCACGCCATCGTGCTGCATGGCTTTGTAGGCAAACTGGGGCATGGGCTAGGCAGCGGCGTTTAGTGGCCGCCCCGTTGCGGCGTCCCCTCAGCCTCGGCTGGCTTCGGCGGCGGAATGGCCGGCGCGGTTTCGTGGACCGTGGTCACGCTCAAGATTTCTTCGATCGTGGTGGCGCCCTCTTCGACGAGACGGCGACCGTCTTCGGAGAGCGTGCGCATACCGGCGCGGCACGCGGCCTCGCGGATGAGATCCGACGAGGCGCTCTTCAGCACGAGTTGGCGGATCTCGCTGCTGCTATCCATCCACTCGAAGATGGCGCGGCGACCGTGGAAGCCGGTGTTACGGCACTCGCGGCAACCGACGGAGCGATAGACCTTCTTCGCAACCGGGATGCCGATGCGCGTCTTGTAGGTCAGCGCGGCAGGAGAATCATCGACCGCCTTGCAGTGCTTGCAGAGCAGACGCACGAGGCGTTGCGCAAGCACGGCCTCGAGCGACGAGGCCACGAGGTACGGCTCGACGCCCATGTCGACGAGACGCGTGACAGCGCCGGCCGCGTCGTTCGTGTGCAGCGTGGAGAAAACCAAGTGACCCGTGAGCGAAGCCTGGACAGCGATCTGCGCCGTCTCCTGGTCGCGGATTTCACCGATGAGGATGACATCGGGGTCGTGACGAAGGATAGAGCGGAGCCCGCGGGCAAACGTGAGGCCCGATTTCTCGGAGACTTGGATCTGGTT
Source organism: Verrucomicrobiota bacterium (assembly GCA_040386765.1). GTDB lineage: Bacteria > Verrucomicrobiota > Verrucomicrobiia > Opitutales > Opitutaceae > ER46. The sequence continues at coordinate 13,612 of JAZKEV010000486.1, forward strand.
CACACCCTTCAGCTGATACTCGATGGGGTCTTCGATCGTGACGATCTTGCGCTCGGTGTCGTTGATCTCGTGGAGCGCGGTGTAGAGCGTCGACGTCTTACCGGAGCCGGTGGGGCCGGTAACGAGCACGATGCCGTGGGGCAGCTCGAGCACGCGACGGAGACAGTTGTACTCGCGCTGGCCCATTCCGAGCTCGCTCGCGCCCTTGAGCGAGGAGTTCTGGCGGAGCAGACGCATGACGACCGCCTCGCCGTGCAGCATCGGAATGATGGAGACGCGGATATCGACCTCAGCGGCGTCGATGCGGACCTTGATGCGGCCGTCCTGAGGGAGGCGCTTTTCCGCGATATTGAGGTGCGAGAGGATCTTCACGCGCGCGACGATCGCGGGCTGAAAGCGCTTGATCTGCGCCGGCACCGGCACCTCCTGCAGCACACCGTCAATGCGGTAGCGGATGCGCAGCTCGTCCTCGAACGGCTCGAGATGGATGTCCGACGCGCGCAGGTCGATGGCATCCTTCAACACCTGGTTAACAAAGCGGATGATCGAGGCATCCTCGGCCGCATCGTCGAGATTGGTATCGCCCACGCCCTCCTCGACGACTTGCAGACCCTCGGCCTCGTCGAGCGTATCGATGGTATCGGCGCCGACGCCGAGACGCTTCTTCATCTCGCGGTCGATCGCCTCGGCGGTGGCGAGCACCGGGCGCAGGCGCAGGCCGGTCAGGGCTTTGAGCCCATCGATGCTCTGCGTGGCGAAGAGGCGGCTGGTCGCGATCTCGATCTCGTTCTCGACGCGGCGCAGCGGCAGCAGCAGATCGCGCAACAGCAGGCGCGCGGGAAAGAGGGAGAGCACCTGCTTGTCAGGCTCGAGCTCGTCGAGCGTGACGAAGCTGACCGCATACTCGCGCGCCAGCCAGCGCAGCACCTGCTCCTCGGTGAGGGCGTCAGCGCTAGGGTGTTGTTGGAGGAAGGCGCGCGCGTCGGTCGTGGTGAGCTGCCGGTCCGCAATCATGCGGGCGAGCAATTCAGGGACGACGGCGTGCGCCGCTCCGTTGGCAGCGGTATCGGTCGGCACGGTAAAGTGTTCTCAGTTCAGCAGACCCATCAACACTGCCTGGGCTTCCTGACGGACGCTGAGCACGGCGCGGAGTTCATCCTGCGCCTTCTCGAGCTTGGCCTCGTTGGCCTTGCGCGTCTCGCGGAGCTTGGTGATGCGAGCCTTGATCTCGGCATCGGGAAGTTTGTCGGCCACCGCGCGGGTGAGCGCCTCGGTCTCGGGCGAGCGTGTGCCGCGGAAGCCGCCGGGGGCGCCGCCAGTACCGCGATCTCCACCGGTGGCGCGGTCGCCGCCACCACCCGTACCGCCTGCGCCACGATCGGTGCCGCCGCCACCTGGAGGACGGCCACCACCGAGAAAGGGCGAAGCTGTGCCGCCACCCATACTGCGGCGGGCTTCCATGACCTTCGTCATTCGTTCGGAAATTACGCCCCACTCCTCGTCGCTGGTGACGCCGAAGCGCTCGCGCAAACTGGAGAGCATGCGGGCCTGCATATCGGCCGGGGAACGGCTGCGACGCTCATCGCCACCACCACCACCACCCTCTTCGCGACGGCGCGGGGTGTCTGTGTTTTGCGCTGAGGCGACTGCAGCCAGGGCCAAGGCAAAGAGGGAAACCAGCAGACGACCCGCGACACGGGACGGCGAAAGCAAAAGAAGGGAGGAATGGGCACTCATGGGGATAAAAGCACCGCGGGGACTGGGTCCGCCGTGCAAACTAAGCGACGAATGACTGGCCTGTAAAGTTGCGCGGCGCGACTCTGGAGTGCGTTTTGCGCAGAGATTGCGCAGCTCCAGAGGCGAATGCGCAGTTTTTGCGCACGCAGGAGGGCTCACATGCCAGCGGCTTGCCTCGTTTCCCTCGTGACGCCCCGTGAAGCGCCCCCGTGCGAACGATTCGTGAAACCTATCGGCGGAAGCACCGTCAACCGGGTTCGCGTCGGAGCTCTTCCGACGCAATCAACCCAAAATATGAAACTCACCAAGAACATCCTCGCCGCCGCTCTCGTCGGCGCGCTCACGCTCCCCCTCGCGACGTTCGCCGCCGAAGGCAAAAAGAAGGACGCCGGCGCCGCCTTCGCCAAGGCCGACACGAACAGTGACGGCTCCGTCTCCGAGGCCGAATTCATCGCCGCCGCCGCCGGCAAGGGCAAGGAAGACTCCCTCAAGAAGCGCTTCGCCTCCATGGACAAGGACTCGAACGGCAAGCTCTCCAAGGAAGAATTCGCAGCGGCCGGCAACGGCGGCGGCAAACGGAAGAAGAAGGACCAGTAAAACGGCGGGCGGGTCTTCCCTGCCCTCTTAATTCGAAAACGAAAAAGGGCGGATCGAAAGATCCGCCCTTTTTGCGTGGGTAGCTTTTGGGAGTAGACGCCGGATGCCGCCTGAAGGCGGAACTACGAGCGCCCTGTGCGGCATTTCTGTAACGGCGGTCGTAGACCGCCGGTACAGCACAATCCCATCTCACCACGAGGGATAACGCGCCCCACCCTCAATTCTCCTTCGTCTCGGCGTTTTTCTTGCCGGCCTTTTTCTTGCCGCCGCCCTTCTTCTTCGCGGTGGCATCGCCCGCCTTATTGGGCGTGGGCATGGGTGCGCCGATCTCGGTGCGCCAGGCCCTCATCTTCGCGTGCAGCTCCTGAGTCTTCTCAGGCATGGAGGCGGCGAGATTCTTCGTTTCGCCAATGTCCTCGCGGAGGTTGTAGAGTTCGAGGCGGCTGTCCTCGAAATACTCCATGAGCTTCCAATCGCCGGCTTGGATGATGCCCACCGGCGTCGTGCGCCAGGTACCCTCACCGGCACCAAGGTAGCCGGGGAAATGCTGAAAGATCGCCTCGCGCGGCAGCTTCGCCTTGGGGTCGCGGAAGAGCGACACGAGACTCACGCCGTCGAAGACCTGCGTGGTCGGCATCTTGCCGCCCGCGATGGAGACGAGCGTCGGATACATGTCGACATGGATGCCGGGGACGTCGCAGGCGGAACCAGGCTTCACGACGCCGGGCCAGCGTACGACGAAGGGCACGCGCGTGCCACCCTCGTAGAGGCTGCCCTTACCGCTGCGCAGCGGGGCATTGTCGGTGATCTCGTTGGCCTTGGCCACACCGGCGCGGGAATAGCCGCCGACGCCACCGTTGTCTGTCGTGAAAATGAGGACGGTGTTATCGGCAATCTTCAACTCATCGAGCACCGCCATGACGCGGCCCACGCTCTCGTCTACGCTCGCGATCATCGCCGCGTAGACGGGGCTCTTGTGGCCGCCGACCGGGGGCTTGTCTTTGAATTTCGCGATGAGCTCCGGCTTGGCGTGGTGCGGCGAGTGGACGCCGAAGTGCGGGAGGTAGAGGAAGAACGGACCATCCTTATGGCGCTTGATGAAGTCGACGGCGCGGTCGGTGAGGAAGTCGGCGAGGTACTGGCCCTTGGGGTAGTCGAACTTGGGCGTCGTCTCGAAATCAAAGTGCTTTCCCTCGGTCACGAGCGCCTCGTCGAAGCCGCGCTTGCCCGGGTGATAGCCGCCGGCATTGCCGAGATGCCACTTGCCAAACATGCCTGTGGCGTAGCCGGCCGATTTCAGCGCGGCCGGCATCAGGGTGCGGTCGCTCGCGAGATTGGTGACGTTGTCGACGGGGCGCAGGGGGCGGGTGCTCCAATCGAAGCGGTCGATGCCGCCGACGGTGTAAGTGCCCGTGCGCGGCGAGTACTGGCCACTCATCAACGCGGCGCGGGTGGGCGCGCAATTCTGATGATGATGATAGTTCGTCAGCTTCATCCCCTGCGTGGACAGACGGTCGATATTCGGCGTCTCGTAGTACTTGCTGCCGAAGCAGGCGACGTCGGTGTAGCCGAGGTCATCGGCCATGATGAAGATGATGTTAGGCTTGGCGGACGTCGCGGCGTGGGCGAGTCCGGCGAAGGCCAACGAGAACACGAGCAGGAGAAAACGCGGGGTGTGCATAGAATGAGCGGGGTAAGACGGACGACCTTGGATGCGGTTTCGCGCATTAAAAGCGAGCCGCAACGCGAAGGTCCACGCTGCGGATGCGCGAGGCGTTGAATGACGGCGGGGCGCGCAGCCGACGCAATCGAAGTTGGGCAGGTCGGGAGGACAGCCGAGCCGTGTCGCAGCGCGAGCTAATTTCCGAAAGGCCAGATGCCCGTCGCGCGCAGACGTTTGTCGAGGCCGGGGGTCGTGAAGAGTGCCTCGGTCTCGGCGGGAGCGCGGCGCCAGGGCGCGAGCATCTCGTCGGCGGCGAGTGTGCGCACGAGTTCGACGATGATTGCGAAGGAATCGTCGATAAGCTGTGGCGAGACCTTGTCGATGGTGTCGGCGAAGTCGTGATAGTACCGCACGGACTCCCGGGGGATGGGAGCGTTGAAGGTGAGGCAGCGCACGCCGGCGAGCTGGTAGGGCGTGTGATCGCTCGCGACCCAGTTCATGTTCTCGACACCTTTCGCGAGACGGCGCTTCTCGCCGCGCGCGGCGTGCCAGCGCTCGAGGGACGGCACGAGCGAGGCGTCGCCAAGCGCATTTACAGCGATGGGCACACCGACCATGTCGAGATTGAGCATCGCGACGACACGCGTGTCACCGAGATGCGAGGCCGCGTGCCGCGAACCGAAGAGCCCCTGCTCTTCGCCATTAAACCAAATCAGCTCGACCGTGTGGTGCAGCACGGCGCCACGCAGGGCGACCGCGAGTGCGTAGAGTTGCGCGATCCCGAGGCCGTTATCCATCGCACCCTGGCCGAGATCCCAGCTATCGAAGTGCGCGCCGACGATGATGCGGCCGGAGGTTTTGCCCGGGAGCCTCAGGCGGAGATTCGCGGTCTCAACAGGCCGGCAGCGCGACTTCGTCTCCATCCGCACGCGCACCTCGGTGCCGCGCGCGAGCAGGCGTTCCAGCCAGCGGCCCTCCTCCTGCGCGATCGAATACACCGGAAGCGGCAGCGGTGTGCCGAGAAAGCTCCCCGAGCGCGCGAGCAACTGCCCACCGCCCTCGCGATTCACGAAGAGGATGCCGCGGAGCTTCCGCGCCTGCGCGGTCGCCACGATGTCGCGCATCTGGAGCGGCGTGCCGGAGGAGAGCACGCCCACGCGTCCGGCCACCGCAGCGTCGTCCTTCGGATAATCCTCCGGGCGCCCATTGCCGATTCCAACGACCGCGGCCTCGAACGCCGCATGCGGCTGCGTGTAGCTGATCGCCGCCACGCGAAGCGGACGCGCAAAGGGCGCCACAAGCTCGACGCAATCGTCTCCCCTCTCCCACCCCGGCATCGAAAATACTTCCTTCTCCGGCACGTAGCCGAGCGTGCGCAGTTCGGCGGCGAGCCGGTCCATCGCTCCCGCATTGGCCGCCGAGCCCGTCACCCGGCCGCCGAAGTCGTCGCACAGGCGCTCGAGTAGCGCGTGCGGCGTCAGCGGCTCAGCGGCGCGCAGCAGCGAACTGCAACACAGTGCCACCCAGCCTACAAAAACGACCCTGCGCCATGTCATCACGCGCGTTCCTTATTATTTTCCGACCGTGTCGGTGATCGTCACGGTGTTGAAATCCAGCACGCGTTTCAGCCGGCCATGCGTAATCGTGAGCTTCTGGCTGCCGATCTCAGCATTGAGGTAAGGTCCGGAGAAGAGCTTCCACTCCTTCGCGCGGTCGATCGTGCGCCCGTCGACTTTCGGCGGCGCGTCGTACGCGCACTCGATTTTCTTTCCGCGCAGCGACGTGAAGCTCACGCGCACCTTGGGCTCGCGCTCGATAGTGAGCGGGAGCTTGCGGATCGCCGCCTTGAACGCATCCCAGCTCGGGAACTCGCTCTCGGAGGCGACTTGGAGGATCGTGCCATTGTGGCGGTGCGGTGAGTAGAGCCGCTTGCCGCCGCCCTCGATCGGCTGCCACTCGTGGGGCGCCACGGGCCGGTACGCCAGGTAGGCGCGGCCACCGTGCGCGAAGATCCAGCCCGAGGCGTCCTCTTCCATCTTCGTGAGGTCCTTTGAAAAGAATCCGTTCACGTGTTCGAAGGGCGCGCCGGCGGGAATCTCGCTTAGCGTGATGAGCGCATCGTCCTGTTGAAAAATCTGCTCGTAGGGCGAGCCGCCAAGGAATTTGCCCGGGCTGATGTAGGTCGGCTTGGCCTGCTGCGTCACCGCCACCGACATGTAGTCGGGCATCTCGGTGAAATACATCATCAGCTCGAACGGGCCGAAGTAGGGCTGCACGGAGAACATCGTATTATGCACGCCACGCGGATCGGGCACCGCCCATGTCACATCCCACGAATGCTGCTGGATCGGCTGGAGCAAGCCGCCCTGGTCCGAACCGAGCGCATAATCGCGCGTGACGTAGGCGGTTTTGTAGACGGGAGCGTTGCGCTCGTCGCTGTTGCGCCAGCGATGCCGCGTGCGTTTCCGTTCATATTGCGTGTACGCGCCGGTGCGGTCGGTGCCGATGCGATAGATCACTTCGGGGAGCTCGTAGTTGGCGGCCACGGCGGCGAAATAGATGCCCCAGCCGCCGTAGCTGGCGGTCGGCGGGCAGTTGCCAAACATCAGCCAGCCGAAGAAGGATGAGAGACCGTTCCACTTCTCGACGACGGTGCGGTCATCGGTGCGCGCGTGGGCGCCGATGTAGATGCCGTTGAGCGTATCCACCGCGTAGTCCGCCATCACGTAGTCGAGCATCATCCGCCCGCGCTGCCGCATCTCCGGGTCCTTGGCCCACGTCGCGAGAAAGAGCATGGGGATCGAGTACTCGCCGATATAGTGCGTGCAGTCGTACTCGCCCTGCCCGATCGTCGTGGTGATCCGCATCCACTCGCGCAGGAAGCCGTCGGCCTCCGCGAAAATTTCCTTCGAGCTCTTCCCGTTGAACCACATCGAGCCGGGGTCGTCCGGCCAGAGCTGCGCCATCAGGTACATGGAGGTGTAGTACATCACCCAGTGGTTCTCGGTGTCGCCGCGCAGCGGCATGTACGTCCGCCAGGCCTCGCGCACCGCGGCCTTGGCCTCGGGAGAAAGCTGATCGCGACCGAGATACGAGAGACACGCCACGGGAAACATCCAGAACATGTCGCTCGAAGGCGTCTTCATCAGCTCGATCACACGCGCCGAGCACAGGGCCGCATCTTCGCGGCGTGCGAGCTTTGCCACGATCTCTGCGAGATTGACGGTGGCGGGATCGCCGGGCTTCGCGAGGCCGGCGCGCCACGTGAGCGCCTCGTCGACGCGTGCGAGATAGGCGGCGCGGCGGAGCGAAGCGTCTTCGATTACCGTGGGCGCGGGCGCGGGCCCGGTGAAGGACGGCTGGGCGTGCGCGACGCTGCCGCAGATGAGTGAGAGAAAAAGTACCGTAGTCCGAAGCTTGGAGAACGTGTTCATTGCTTCGCCTTTCTTGGGACAAACACCATGTCGAAGGCCATCACTTGCTCGAAGGCCAGGGGCCGCCACGATTTGCCGTAGTCATCCGATACCTGCAACGGCTTGAGATGAGTCGCCGTATACATCCGGCCGGGGATGTCCGGGTCGAGCACGGCACGCCACACGTCGCGACCGGGGAGACCTTCGCTGCGGTCCACCCACGTCTTCCCGCCATCCTCCGATAATTTTATACCGAGCCCCCAGCCGGTGATGAGGATGCGTTGCGGATCGCTGCGGTCGAACTCGCAGTTGTGCAGCGTGTGGTCTTTCGGAATGCCCGCGATCGGTTGCCAGGTGCGCCCGCCATCGCCGGAGCGAAAGGCGCCGTCGCTCGAGGTCACGGCGAGAAATACTTTCGGATCGTGGGGAGATTGCTTGATGTCGTAGACCGTCTTCTGTGTCGGCAGGACGAGCTTCCATGTCCGGGCCTCGTCGTCGCTCACGTAGAGGCCGAGTTCGGTGCCTGCGAGGACACGGCCTGTCTTCGTACGATCCACCACGATCGGGTGCGTGTAGCGCCGCTTGATTCCCTCCTGCCGCCGCTGCCACGTCTCGCCGCGATCCGGCGAGAAGGCGATGCCGTCCGGCAGGGCCACAAACATATGTCCCGGCGCACCCGGATCGAAGGCGATGCCCTTCGGCTCGGTCATGTCCCAGCTCGTCATTGTCCGCCATGTGGCGCCGCGCTCCTGCGCCCGGACCACGCCGTCGAGCATGGAGAGGAAAAGCGTATCCGGATCTTGAATATCATGCGTCGCGCTGAAGACCCGGATATGGGTGAAGCCCAGGTGCTCGAAGTTCGTCCGGTCGCTCGAGCGATAGAGCCCGCTCGCCGCGGTCTTCTTTGCCGTCCCCATCACCTGGCCCTGCCCGCTCAGCGTCACGCAGAGGTAGAAATCGTGTTTCAACTCCACCGCCCGTCCCGCCACCGCGAGCAGGCCCACCGCCAGGATTGTTCGAACTGCGTTCATAAATTAAACTCGGCTCGCCTCCGCGCCGTCCGCGCGCACGCTCGCCGCATGTCCTCGCGCCTCCCCCCCCTTGTCGCCTTCTCGCTCGCCGCCCTGTTCGCCGCCCCGCTGCCCGCACAAACCGCCACGACGCCCGAGCAAAAGCTCGCCGCACTCAACCTCACCCTCCCGAGCACCAGCGCCCCCGTCGCCAACTATGTGCCCGCCGTGCGCACCGGCTCGCTGATCTTTCTCGCCGGCCACCTGCCGCGCGCTGCCGACGGCAAAGTCATCACCGGCAAGGTCGGAAAAACCGCGACCGACAAGGAGGCCAACGCCGCCGCGCGCGCGACCACGCTCGCGCTGCTCGCCACGCTGAAAAAAGAAATCGGCGATCTCTCCAAGGTGAAGCGCATCGTGCGCGTCGCGGGCTTCGTGAATGCCGCGGAGGATTTCACCGGCCACTCGCAGGTGATCAACGGTTGCTCCGACCTGCTCGTCGGCGTCTTCGGCGACAAGGGCAAGCACGCCCGTGCCGCGCTCGGCATGGCTTCCCTCCCGCTCGGCGCCGTGGTCGAGATCGAGATGATAGTCGAAGTGGAGTGAGGCAGGGCGCGTTACCCCTAACGCGCCGCTCAGTGCATACGTACGCCAAGGGCACGGCGGCTTAAGGATAAGCCGCCCTACCTTCACGTCATCTCCGCGCCGCATCATCCCGCGCCTTTCACGATCTTCTCCACGGCCAGCGCGAGCGCCTCGCACTCGGCGGGGGAGTTGAAACAGTGCGTCGAGACGCGCAGGGCATTGAGTTTCTCCTCGGTCACGGGCCGGCAGCGGATCGCATGATCCTTCAAGAGCCGCCCGAACAGCGTATCGTGCGTCACCGTCGCGTGGCGAAACGTGATCATCGACGCGCACAGCTCCCGCCGGGTGGGCGTGAGTATCTCCACACCGTTCACGCGCGCGAGGCCCGCGCTTACCTGCGCGGCGAGACTCCGCCCGCGCTCCGCGATCCGCTCCCGCCCGATCTGCTCCTGAAATTTCATCGCCTCCG
>JAZKEV010000486.1:23122-28850 GCA_040386765.1 Verrucomicrobiota bacterium
ACCCCACCGCCGCAGCGGAGTTGCGCGTGCCGTACTCGTACCGCACCGCGGTCGCATCGAGCTTCAGCTCACCCGGCAAGCCGGCGACATCGCCCGAATACGCACCGACAAGCGTCGGCTGCACGTCGTCGAGCCGGTCCTTTCGCACAAACAGGATTCCCGTCTCCAAGGGCGCGCCCAGCCACTTGTGCCCGCTCGTCGCCAGCGAATCGCAGCCCAGCTCACGCACCGAGACCGGCACCATTCCGACCGACTGCGCCGCATCCACATGAAACCACACGCCCCGCTCCCGGCACAGCTTCCCGATCTCCACCGCGGGCAGCACGATCCCCGTCGGCGCCGTGATGTGCGAGACCTGCACCGCCCGTGTTCTACGCGTCATCAATTTCTGGATACGCTCGAGATTCTCCTCTGCGCTACCCGTCGAAGGTTCGAAGATCTTTACGACCACGCCGCGCAACCGCTGTTGCTGCAGCCACGGAAACGAGCCGCCGGGATGCGCATGCGATTCGAAGATCACCTCGTCGCCCGCGGACAGCTTCAGCCCGGCGGCGACGATCGCATTGCCCTCGGTGGCGTTGCGCACAAAGGCGATCTCCGCCGTTTCCGCACCGATAAACTTCGCGGTGGTTGCTCGCGCGCCCGCGAAGAGTCCGTGGCCGTGCTCCGCGCGTTCCTGCAATTTCGTCGTGGTCGCCTGCATCGCCTCCAGCGCCGGACGGCATGCGGGGCCGAGCCCGCCGGTGTTGAAGTAGGTGAGCTCCCTGGTCAGCGGGTACTGCGCCCGCACGTCGCGCCAGAATGCCTCGGGGCTCTTCGGATCGTAGGCGGCCAGCGCGCGTGGCGCCGCTCCCGCCGAGGACTGCGCCTGGCTGCTCGCTCCCGCCACGAGCCCGGCGGCGCCGAGGGCCGCCCGACGTAGAAACGTTTTTCGATCGATGCTCATGCAGGGGTAAACGTCAGCGCGTGGTCCAGCCGCAGGGTTGCGCCGACCGCGAGAACCTGCGGTTCCTCGCGATGGAAGGCAAACGCGACGAGCGGGTTCTTCGCCCGCACAAACCACGGCAGCGGCCCGGCGGTATTCTCGAAACGAATCCGCGTCCGTCGCAGCGAGCCGTCGTGCTGGCACACCCACTCGAGCCAGCGCGTCTCGACGCCGTGGGTCGCGGCTTCACCGCTCCGGTCACCTTCGCTCGTAATGCCGATCTGTGCGTCGCCGTGCTCATCGAGCAGCTCGCGCGCGCCGCGGAACTGCAGCCCCGTGTAGTGCGAGCCCGCCAGGCCGCTGCTCGCGTGGTAATTGCCCAGGGTGAGGGCTCGGCCGGCGACGTTGCGCAGCTCGCTCGTCCACCGGAGCGACCAGCCTCCGTCGGACGTCATGGCGGTCGCGAGTGTGCGGGCCTCCTCCAGCAACACGGTGCCGGTCGCGCGCTCGCGCCAGTCCACGATCTCCTCCATGCGCGTCGGCGTGAGCAGCGTCCACGCGCGGTGCACTTGAGTGCCATGATCGTCGCGCCAGCGATAGCCCTCGCCCTCGCGATAGGAAGGGCCGCCCCAAAAATTGACGCCGTCCACGCTCGTGAGCGTGAGGCTCAGCGCGTGATGCCACGGGTGATCGTTGGGGCGAAAATTCGTCAGCACGTCACCCGCCGGCATCCGCACCGGGTGGGCATAGGGCCGGGGCGATTCGTTGGCCGGGGTATCCGGCATATACACATAGCGCCACAACAACTGGCCCCCACCCGTCAGGATTTCGACGTGGCGGTTCGGTTCGTGCCGGAGTTGCAGGGGCGCGCTCATCAGCCGTGTCTTTGTGGCCCGCCGCGTGAGCGGCGGGATACGGTCGACGGAGGCGCGGTGCCCTCACCGTGCGGAATATGGAATACGAACGCGGCAACCCGCGCGGTGAGCGCTTCGCACCTCCATCTCCATCTCTGAGTCTTCATGAGGCAGCCTCCGCCTTTACCTCAAATTTTCCGCCGCTAAATTCCTTCACCGTCCCGTCGGGCAACCGCACGCGCACCGGCGTAGTCGACGGCGCTTCGCCCTCAAGGGTGAAGCGATCGCCGTCCACACGCCACGCCACGCGCACGGGACCGCGCGGGGTGCAGACGCTGCCGCTCGCGTGCGAAAGCCCACAGCGGTGCGGTGCGATGTCGATGGCGGCAAAGCCCGGCGTGCGCGGCGTCACGCCCAGCACGCGCGTCATAAACTCCAGCGCCGGATGCGCGCTCCAAGCGTGGCAGAGCGAGCGCCAGTAGCTGTTCTCTTCAACGAAGGTTGAGAGGCCGTAGTCGATCATCTCATGCCACGGCCCGAGAAATTCCGGCATCCGCTCGTATGCGCCGCACAGATCGAGCGCGCGGAATCCCGCGTGCCACCAGAAGAACGATCCCGGCGCCAGCTTCGCATCGTGCGGAAACCGCGCGAGCAGCCGCGCCCGCTCGCGTTCTCCCGCCGCGCCGCACACCACGGCCCAAGCGTTGCCGTACTGGCTGATTTCTGGGCCACCAGGACGGTCGAAGTAGAGGCCTTCGCTCTCCGACCAGAAACGCGCGTGCAGCTTCGGCCGCAGGGTGGCGGCCTCCGTACGATACTCGTCAGCGCGCTTCGCATCGCCGGTCAGCCGGCAAAGCTCCGCAGCCTCGTCCAAGGCGAGGATGTATTGGGCCGAAATGATGCACGTCGGCCCCGCGTCGGCGCCCGGCACCACGCCACGCGGCCACCAGGGGCACCAGTCGGTGATATTCCAGAAGGGCAGCTTCGCCGGCAGCCCATCGGCATCGGCGTAGCGCTGGAACCAGTCGAGCACGGCGCGCACGCCGTGCATCACATCGCGCACCGTCGCCAGGTCGCCCGAACAGTAGGCATAGTCGCGGATATTCGTGATCCAGTGCAGCGACCACGAGGGGATCACCTGCACGAGCCGCGAGGGGAAGCGGCTCTGCGTCAGTCCTTCGGAGAGGCGCGACCAGTCGAAGTGATAGATTGCCTGCCGCGCCAGCTTGTAGTCGCCGGTCGCGAGCATCGCGATCTTCGAAGTGATCATCGTGTCGCCCGCGTACTGCATCTGCTCGTAGTATGGGCAATCTTCGAAGGTCTCGTGCGAGCAGAGTCGCATCGTGTGCAGCGCCGCGGTCCAGATTTTTTCCAGCCGTGGATCGGAGCACGCAAACTCCGCCGTCACGCCATACGGATACGCCGTAAACCGATGCTGCACCGCGCGGATTTCCACCGGCGCATCGCCCGTCTCGATCCGCAGCCCCACATAGCGAAACGTCCGCCAGTGCAGCGGCTCGAAAACCTCCGGCGTCTCCGCCGCACCATCGCCTGCCGGCTCCCAAATGTCGCACCAGCCCGTGATCTTCCCGCGCCGGTCAAAGGTCCAGCCAGTGCTCTCGTCCGCGAAATGCGACGCCAGGTTCTCCAACGACTGCTGCCGACCGAGGAGCTTCGCGCCCGGCGTGCCCCACGGCAGCCGCAGCGCTTCTGCATACTTGAGCCGTACCGTGCAGCCCGCGCCGCCGGTCACCTCCAGCCGCGGAAACGCGGTCGTGAGGCTACCGACATCGAGGACCACCTCGCGCACGCTCCGCGCTGCCACCCGCAACGGCGGCCTCGCCCCACTCGCCACACCACCCTCGGCAAAGACATCCAAAAATTCCTGCACCCCGCCCTCCTCCAGCATCGGGATCATGCGCGGCACGAGTCCGTAGGGGCTCGTGGGGTCACGACGATTTTCCAGCCGCTCCGCTTTATATAATACTGTAGCCGCAGTCCACGCCGCGTCATCAAAGTCCGCTTCCGTCCAGCCGCGCGGACTCTCTGCCGACACCCGGTGCTCGAAGTACCCCTGATACCCCTCGAAGGTCGTCCCTTCGTTTTGGAAACGATGCGCGCGGTCCACCGCGACTTTCCAGCCGGTGCCCACGCCTGTGTTCAATACCTCAGCGCCGCCAACACCTCCATCCCGTTCCCTTCGCACGAGTGCGCCTTCGAGGACAAAGCCTCCCGCATACGTCATCACCGAACACGGGGCGCCGAGCAGGGCGGGCCGGTGCGCGACGCGCGACATGTCGAGGACCAGCGCCGCGAGCACGTTTTTTCCGCGCCGGAGCCGCTCGGTCAGATCGAAGGTCTCGTAGAAGTGATGATTTACGTCGCCCTTGGCCGGGCCGCGGCCGATCAGCGCGCCATTGCAGTAGAATAAATACCGGCTGTCGCCCGAAACGTGGACCTCGAGTCTCACCGCCGCCGGATCCGCCACCTCAAACGTCCGCCGAAACATCCGCACCTGATAGTGAGACGGCGTCGCTTCACTGGCGGGCGGCGCCGCGTGCGTACCCTCGCGCGACCAGATCCAGGAGGCACCGTTGACGAAGGGGAGAGACATACGCCGGGGTTTCGAAAGCGGCTGATGTGCCGCGCTAAGCGTTGGGAATAAGCTCGCGGCCTTCGCCAATTCAATAACCGTTTTCACGTTTTTTCAGAATTATCATGAAAAATAGTCCCACCCTTCCCCGCATGGTCATGTGCGCCACCACGTGGTCGATGATCGCCTACCCCTCGGCGAAGCGCGAGTGGTCCCTCGCCCGCAAGGTCCGCGAGATCCATGCCGCGGGCTTCGACGGCGTGTGCGCGTACATCACGCCCGAGCTCGCCGCCGAGGCGGGCAAGCTCGGCCTCCGTCTAATGAGTGGCTTCAGCACCAGCACCGTCGCCGACGCGATGCCCAAGCTCCAAGCCCAGCGCGATGCCGGCGTGAAATTCATCAACGTCCAGCTGCTCGATCACGATACTCCGCCCGAACAGGCCGCGCGTGTTGCAGTGAAGCTCATCGCCGCCGGCCGGAAGCTCGGCCTCGCCCTCCACATCGAGACGCACCGCGACACCTCGACCGAGACGCCTGAGAAGTTCGACGAGATCGCCCGCCTCTACCGTCGCGCGACGGGCGAGGATCTTCCCGTGACGTGGGACCACTCGCATTTTGCCGTCTCGAAGCACATGCTGCCACCCGACTACTCGAGCCGGCTGCTCGCGTGGCCCAAGCTCATCCAGGCCTCGCAGATGTTTCACCTGCGGCCCTTCAACAGCCAGCACTGTCAAGTGCCCGTGACCAACGGCCGAGGCAAGCTCACCCCTGAGTTCGACGACTATCTCCGCTTCGTCGAGGACCTCTTCGCCTGCTGGCTCGCCGGCCCGCGTCCGGGCGGCGAGCTATGGGTCTGCCCCGAGTTGGGCATGAGTCACGGCTATCATGTAAGCACCGATCCGCTGCCGTGGCCCGATGCCATCCGCGCGCGAAGGGAGTATCTTGGGGCGTGGAAGCGCGCCCTGAAGCTCTGACGGTCGAGTGCGGGGGTAAGGCGAGGCATCCCCGCCGGGCCGTTGCGCTTTGCGCAGTCGAAAATCCCACCGATTCTCGCACGCCTACCACGCGTCGGGCTCATCGGGGATGGTTCGCCCTACCCTCGGCGCCTTAGAAGCACCCCACGTGGCGACCCCACAGCAACACCCGCAATGAAAAGCGCTTGACCGCGTCATCCGCTGTTTTCATTCATTTCACTGAAATTTTCAGCCGGCTTTCAGACTTACCCCCTTCCCCATGTTGATCACCGAGATCGCCCGCAAGGCACGCGTGTCTCCCGCGACTGTATCGCGCGCGATCAACCAGCCTGAGATCGTCGCTCCCGAGAGCCTCGCGCGCGTCCGCGCCGTGATGCAGCAG
>JAZKEV010000487.1:0-2991 GCA_040386765.1 Verrucomicrobiota bacterium
CGTGATCGCGGAGGTCGGCGAGGTAGTGGTTAAAGGAGCCGAGGAGAAAGGCGCGGAAACGTCCGCGTTCGCGACGGGCGGAGGCGAGGGACTCGAGGCGGAGGAGACGGGCGAGGAAACCCTGCACGGCATCGTCGGCGTCGGCAGGGGAGAGTCCGCGGCGACGCGCGTGGGTGAGAAGTGGAGAGCGGTAGAGCGAGCAGAGTTCGCCGAGGGCGCGATCGGTGCCTTCGCCGGCGGCGAGGACGAGCGTCCAGCGGGTGGTGGCGAATCCGTCGGTCATTTGATGAAATAGCCCGATGCACGCCAGGTGCTCTCGTTCGTTTGCTCAAAAGTGACCGTTTCCACCGCAGAGTGTTTGCGCTCAAAGACAGTGTTGAAGGTCATGATTATGTAATGCCCGTCGGGTGCGCCGGGCAGGTTGGATACAGTTTGCGTGGTGTTGATCTGGCGAAACTTGGTTTCACCCAAAGGGGTGCGCGCTGACGTGAGGCTTTGGTTCCATTGGGGGCGGGTGATGGCTTTTTTAAAGGAGTCGGCGGCGTAGTCCCAACTCGGATCAAAATGTCCTTGGTCGATCATGGAGAGCCATGAAAGCGCCTCGGTGGCCACGGTTGTCTCCATCGCGGTGCGGGGGCGGATAATATAACCCGCGATCCGCCAGTTGTCCGGGCTTTCCTGTATCATCGTAACCGTTTCAGCGAAGGACTCGTTATTATTGATGACGGTGTGGAACTGAAGCACGCAGTATCGGCCTTCAGCTGAGCCAGGGAGGACGGTTGTGGATTGGATGCTTTGGAGTTCACGCGAGACAATCGAAGTGCCTTTGATGACACGCGCTTTATTACATGCCTCCACCCAGTCTTCCCTCGTGACTTGTTTGCGAAGCGAAGCGGATGCATTGTCCCAACTCTTTGCATAGTCACCGGAGTCCACGAGAATCAGCCATTCGTTGGTTTGTTGGATCTCTGGTGCGTGGTCTCCGGCGAGCTGTGTCGGCATCTTAATCGGTATCGAGGTGACGTGGACTGGGCGTTGATAGCATTCGAATTTGAGCACGTCATTCAGTGGAATCCGAAACCGGTGAGTCTCGCTGGAAACACCGTTCCCCGAGGTGCCTTGGGTGATGACCGATGCGATGCGACGTCCGTCCTTGGCCACAGCCACGAAGCCGTATTGCGCGGTGCTGGCATTCAAAGCGTGGTTGCGCACTAGGTTGATATACGAATACCCCTCGCGGTCCTCAGTGGGTGCATTGCGGAAAACTCCTTCGGAAAATGCCTTGGTGCTTTTAAAATCTCCTGTGATTTCGCCGATCCTGGTCCATCTTCCGAAGGTGCTGCGGATATTCAAAACGATGTGTTTGGGGATGGTTTCAGCGGGCCCGGCATCAAGTGAAAGCGAATGCCAGCCGAACTCATCGCCCGTTTGATACGATGAATGTCTTGATGAGGTTGTGTTGGCACCTTTAACGCGGTCGCCGCCGTTTTCATTCATCATGACAACCTCAAGGAGACTTTGCGCGTCGTAAGGTTTTTGCTGAAACGAGAGCGAGAGGATGCGGGTATGTTGTTTACCGTCCTGTCCAAGAACTTCCATTTGGCCGAGCACAGGAACCCTGAGCGAATCCGGAATAGGAACGCCTGATGGCGACCACGGTTTGCCTGTCTTCGCTTCGGTTTCATCCTGCCAAGCGAGTGCTCTTAATATCAGTTCTCCGCTTTCAACTTCGAGGGGGAGCTCTCTTGGGATAATGGACCGCGTTGTCCGGGTGACAGCAGATGCAGATGGCGCGGGCTGAGGGGACGGCGGCGGGGCTGGAGGCAGTTTAGTCGTGGATTCTCGATTTATGATGCTGATTAGCATTATGAGCATCAGCACCAGGGGTAAAAATCGGAACCATCGCGATGAAGCAATTCGGTGAACCCGGTTTGTTTGGGCCGTTTGATTTGTTGGAGGTGTGGATGTGCCGGCTGCCACGGTTTCGATTTGTGTTTTGAAATCGCTGGCGGCGGCGTAGCGGCGGGCGGGGTTTTTTTCGAGGGCGCGGAGGACGATCTCGTCGAGGCGGACGTCGAGTTGCACGCGGGTCGAGGGCGGGCGGAGTTGGTCGGCGGAGGGAAGTTCGCCGGTGAGCATCTGATAGAGCACGACGCCGAGCGCGTAGAGATCGGCGCGGTGGTCGACTTCGGCGGGACGGTCGCGTTGCTCGGGCGCCATGTAGGCGGGGGTGCCGGCGATTTCGACGGAGATGGACGTTTCGGATTTGCCGGTGGCGATCTTGGCGATGCCGAAGTCGGCGATCTTGATGCGGCCGAGTCGATCGATCAGGAGGTTCTCGGGTTTGATGTCGCGGTGGATCAAGCCGCGGTCGTGGGCGTATTGGAGCGCGTCGCAGAGCGGCGGGACGATGGCGAGGGCTTCGGGGGGCGAGAGGCGTCCGGCGGCGAGGAGCTGGCGGAGATTCACGCCGTCCACGAACTCCATGAGGATGAAATAGCGTCCGGCGGAGGTTTTTCCGAATTCGTAGAGCGTGACGATGCCGGGGTGGTTGAGCTGGGCGAGTGCGCGGGCTTCGCGGGTGAAGCGCTCGGCAAACCCGGGATCGGCATCGAGGCCGGGGCGGAGGATTTTGAGGGCGACAAGGCGGTCGAGATCGCGTTGACGGGCCTTGTAGACGGCTCCCATGCCGCCGCGGCCGAGGAGTTCGAGGATTTCGAGCCGGGGGAATTCGGCGGCGAGTTCGTCGGGCGTAAGCGGAGGAGTGGAGGATGCGCCTGCGTCGGCGGCCTGCGTGGCGAGGCCAAGGGCCAGCAAGGCGGCGGGATCGGGTTGGCCGGGAGAAGGTGTGTTGGGCGAGGTCATGGTGGCGGGAACAATGAAGTTCCTGTCACTTACTGAGGAAGCGGCGGGCAAACGTTACGGATTATTTCAATCGGGCTACAAGTGGTTCCGCCGAAGGGGTGGAGTTTATGCTCTCAATTCGCTAAG
>JAZKEV010000488.1:0-611 GCA_040386765.1 Verrucomicrobiota bacterium
GGATGGGTGACAAATGGGGCGCGCGCAAAGTCCTCCTGCGCGTCACCGTGCTCTGGTCGTTTTTCACCGCCGCCACCGGTTGGGTCTGGAACTACTCGTCGCTGCTCGTTTGCCGTCTGCTCTTCGGCGTGGGCGAAGCTGGCTGTTTCCCCAATCTCGCCAAAGCCTTCACTGTCTGGCTCCCGGCCAACGAGCGCGTGCGCGCCCAGGGGCTCATGTGGTTTGCCGCACGTTGGGGCGGCGCCATCACGCCGTTCCTCGTCGCGCTCATGCTGCAATACGTGCCGTGGCGCCGCGTCTTCGAAATCTTCGGCGTCCTCGGTATTATCTGGGCCATCTTCTTTTACTGGTGGTTCAAGGACAACCCGCACGCTCATCCCTCCGTCAACGCAGCTGAGCGAGCGCTGTTGCCCGCTAAAATCGACGACTCCGCCCACACCGGCGTGCCGTGGCGGAAAATTTTCCACAACCGCTCCATCATGCTGCTGTGGCTGCAGTATTTTCTCCTGAGCTACGGCTGGTGGTTCTACATCCAGTGGCTACCCACTTACCTGCGTGAAGCCCGTGGTTTCGCCCTCCAGCGCGACGCCCTCACTGGCGCCCTGCTCGCC
>JAZKEV010000488.1:621-1390 GCA_040386765.1 Verrucomicrobiota bacterium
TTGCTGGATCAGCGGACAATTCTCTCCCGTCCTCGCCCGCAAGCTCGGTAGCACCCGCCGCGCGCGCAGCGTCCTCGGCATGGGTGGCCTCCTCAGTGCCGCCGCCCTGCTCGTGATCTCCGTGCAGATCAGCAATCCGTTCCTCGCCATCCTCGCGATGGGCTTCGCCAGCTTCGCCAACGACCTCACCATTCCCTGCGCGTGGGGCGCATGCATGGACATCGGCGGCCGCTACGCCGGCTCCGTCTCCGGCGGCATGAACATGGGTGGAGCCGGTGGCGGCGCCGTCGCCGGCCCGATGGTCGCTTACCTCCTGATCTGGTCGGGCAACAACTGGAACGTCCCGATCTACGTCGCCGCCGTTGTCTATGTCTTCGCCGCGCTCTGCTGGCTCGGCATCGACTCCGTCACTCCGCTCCAAACCAGCAACGAAAAGCCGCAGCCCGCCGCCTGAGCAGCTTACAATCCTGTATCGCCTTTTCACTTCCGCCCATGAAATCGCTGCTTTTTCTCGTCGCCCTCGCCTTCGGCTCGCTCGCTCAAGCCGCCGAGCCGCTCTTCCCGCAGACTCCGGGCATGGTCTCCTACACCTACCGCGACCTTCTCAAGAAAGACCTCACCGGCACGCTCGATATCATCCGCGCCCTTGGCGTTACCGATATGGAGTTCTCCAACCTCTTCGGCAAAACCGCCGCCGAGATTCGTCAGGCCCTCGATGCTCGCGGCATGGTCTGCTCCTCCTTCGGCGTTAGCTATGCCGAGGCGCTTC
>JAZKEV010000488.1:1432-2678 GCA_040386765.1 Verrucomicrobiota bacterium
GTTGCCGCCAACGCGAAAACTCTCGGTGCGAAGTTCGTCCGCGTCGCCTGGCTCCCCAACCGCCAGCCCTTCACCCTCGCCCACGCCGAACTCACCGCCGCCGAGTTCAACCGCATCGGCAAAGACCTCCGCGAAAAACACGGCCTCACGTATTGCTACCACATTCACGGCTATGAGTTCACCCCGCACGCCAATGGCACGCTCTTCGATATCCTCATGGCGAAGACCGATCCGAAATACGTGAGCATCGAACTCGATCTCCTCTGGGCCTTCTTCCCCGGCCAAGACCCCGCCAAGCTCCTCGAGCGCTACGGTGACCGCATCAAACTCATCCACCTGAAAGATCTCAAAAAAGGCATCATCGGCGACGCCTCCGGTAAGACGGCTGTCGAGAACGACGTCGCCCTCGGCACCGGCCAGCTTGATCTCCCTAAAATTCTCCGTGCCGCTAAAAAAGCCGGCGTCCAACACTACTACATCGAAGACGAGAGCCCCAGCATCGCGACCCAAGTCCCGCAGTCGCTCGCTTACTTAAAGTCGCTCACGCTCTGAATCATCGGCGCCGCCATCGAAAAGCCGCTCATTGTTTCGCGGCCTTTTCCGACTGAAACCCAACTGGTCTCCAAAAATAAAACCCCTGACGACAATTAAGCGCAGGGGTTGAAAAGTTCTGGTGCGGCCATAGGGAGTCGAACCCCAAACCTCCAGATTCGTAGTCTGGCGCTCTATCCAGTTGAGCTATGGCCGCGTAGCAGAGGGCGAAAAGAAGCAAACATTCGCCGCGCAGTGCAAGCGATAATTTGGACCGCGCGCCGGTTCATCGAAATAGCGTCATGCTTCCGCGAGACGCCAGTCGATTAGCTCGAGTTGGAGCAGCTTGCGGTCGTTGAAATGATTCCACGCCAGCTCGACTGCGAAATCCAACGGCACTCCCAGTGGAGGCGGACGGTGCGCGAGTTTCCAAGCCACGCCGTGCAGTCGGCGGCCATGGGCGTCGTCGAAATTGAAACGGAAATGGTGCTCTTTGAAGACGACCGGCCGCTGACGTAGCACAACGCCGCGCACGCCGAAAACCGGTTCGGGATTGCCCTGACCAAACGGTTGCAGCGCCTCGATCTCTTCCATCAGGCGGTCCCGGATGAGTTCGGGCGTCAGCCAAACTGCAATCTTGAGCTTGGCCTCGGCGATATCACCGCCGGCGTGAGCACGCACGGCAGCGGCGAAGCGTTGGCGAAACTCGTCGAGC
>JAZKEV010000488.1:2688-4907 GCA_040386765.1 Verrucomicrobiota bacterium
TTCGTCAGCGCGATGCCCACGGCCATCGGATGACCGCCCCAACTGGTGAGATGTTCGCAGCAGGTGCCGAGCACCTCTACGAGATTGATCCCATCGACGCTGCGGCCGGAGCCTTTGGCAAATTCGCCCTCGTTGCCGAGCACGACACAGGGGCGGTTGTATTTGCGCGTTACGCGACCGGCCACGATACCGACGACACCAGGGTGCCAGTTTTCGCTGAAGAGCACGATGCCGGGCAGATCAGAAAACTGGCTCTCGATCATCTTCTCGGCCTCGTCAGTTATCCCGCGCTCGATGTCTTGGCGTTCGCGGTTGAATGCTTCCAGCTGCCGGGCCGTTTCGGCGCAAAAGGTCGGGTCGTCGCTCAACAGGAGTTCGACCGATAAAGCAGCATCAGCGAGTCGGCCCGAGGCGTTGATGCGGGGGCCGAGACGAAAAGAAATATCTGCGGGCTTGATCGCCTGACCGGGACGCACGCCCGCAATCTCCATCAACGCCGTCAAACCAGGGCGCTTCGACTCCTCGATGATGCGCAAACCGTGCCGCGCGAGCAGACGGTTTTCACCGGTCAACGGCACGAGATCGGCGATCGTGCCGAGAGCCACGAGATCGAGGTGGTCGCGCAGCTTGATGCGAAAAGCGACCGGATGATTTTCAGCGCGGAGCTGTTTCAACAGACCGTGCACCAGCTTGAAGACCAAGCCCACTGTGCAGAGGTTGCGCCACGCGGCGTCAGCGCCGGTCTCATCGGCATCGACATGAGGGTTGATCAAAATTCCCTCGGCCAGCGAAGCCTCCTTGGAGCGATGGTGATCGACGACGAGCACATCAATTCCTTGAGAGCGAAGGTAGGCGACTTCCTCGTGAGAGTTGGTGCCACAGTCCAACGCGATGAAGAGCGCGGGCTTCCCGGCTTCCAAGGCGCGATCGATGGCGCTGCGCGAAAGGCCGTAGCCATCAGCCGAGCGACGGGGAACGACGAAGCGTGGATTCAGTCCGAACCGCCGCAGAATCGTGACTAGGAGGGCCGTGCTGCTCACGCCATCCACATCGTAGTCGCCGAGCACGACGATGGATTCACGTTGCGCGATGGCGGTGCGCAAGCGCGTCGCGCCCGCCTCCAGATTGCGCAGGAGAAACGGATCACGCAGCGCCGAGAGCGAGGGTTGGAGAAACTCCGCTGCGGCCACGGCCTCCGTCACACCCGTGGCCAGCAGGAGCTCAGCCACCACGGGATTGACCCCGGCGAGCTTGCCAAACGCCTCGACCTGATCGGTCGGGCGCGGCGAATAGATCCAGCGCATGGTGCGGGTCTCCAGAGGTAGGGAGCGTTATCCTTAACGCGCCTGACTGACTGTCGCGGCCCGAAGGCCACGGCGGATTAAGGGATAATCCGCCCTACCCGTGCAGAATTACTCGGATGCCTTGCTGGAACCGGTCCACTCGTATTTCGGAGCCACGTCCTGATGCGCTTCGACGTGCTTACGGTCACCCTTGTGCCACCAGTAGAATACTTGGGAAGCGATGAAGATGGCCGAGAAGGTCGACGTAACGATACCGACGAGGAACGTAAACGAGATGTCGCTCAACGTGCCGCTGCCAAAAACAAACAAGGCAAGGGCTGCGAGGAAGGTCGTCGTCGAAGTCATGATCGTGCGGGCGAAAACCTTGTTGATGGCGAGGTTGATCACGTCGCGCAGGGAACCGGTCGGATTGTTCTTCAGTTCCTCACGGATACGATCGAACACGACGACGGTTTCGTTAATGGAGTAACCGGCGATACAGAGAATCGCCGCCACCATCGGCGCGGAAAAATGTCGGTCGAAGAGCACGAAGATACCGATGGTCATCAGAATGTCGTGCAGCGTGGAGAACATGGCGCCAATGCCGAAGCCGAACTCGAAGCGGAACGCGATGTAGACGAGAATCGTCAGCATCGACACGCCGATGGCGAGGAGGGCGTTGAGCTCGATTTCCTTACCGATCGAAGCACCGATGTTAGTCTTCGAACCTTTCACGAGACCGGCCTGAGGATAAGCTTTCTGGAGGGCCGAGAACAGTTCGTCTGACTTACCTTCGCGCGTCTCGATATTGAGCGTCTCATTGCCGCCGCCGAGGGGGCTGACATAGGTGGGATTGATTTCGCCGATCTTGGCTGCATCCGCGACTTGGCGGATCTTGCCGGTATCGATGCGGTCTTTGAACTGAACGCTGATGAC
>JAZKEV010000489.1:0-14540 GCA_040386765.1 Verrucomicrobiota bacterium
GCCCAAGGCATAGTGCTCCATGGCACTCACTATCGAGCAGATCGTGGAAGAAACGCGCCAGTGGCCCGCCGATGTCGTGTCCGACTTGGTCGATCGCATCATGCTGGCGAAGTATGGGGTGCAGAATCCCGCGCTGCCGGCGGCTTGGGCTTCGACGGTGGATCGTCGTGTAGAGGAAATTCGGAGCGGCAAGGTAGAGGGCGTTCCTGGAGACGAAGTCTCGGAGCGCATTCGGAAAATCGTGGGACGGTGAAATCACACCGCTTCCATCCCGAAGGACGGAGTATGGTGCAGCCGCAGCGCACTATGCGGGCATCTCGCGAGAATTGGGCTTTCGCTTCTATGATGAGATTGAGCGCCTGATCGCAGAAATTCGGACTGAGCCGCGTCTTTATCGGAAGGTTGACGGCGACGTGCGCCGGCATCTATCGGTAGAGTTTCCCTATGGGCTACTCTACCTCGGCGAGCCCGATAGCATTTGGATCGTCGCGGTAATGCCGCTGAAGCGTGATCCGGAATACTGGAAGCATCGGCTCATGAACTGATCTCCGACGAGGCGTCGCGTGGCTGCGCCGAAGGGCTGGCGGTCAACTGCCTCCTGTAGCTGTTAGGACAACTACGCGATTAGCTCCTTGATCACCTCGCCGCCGAACTGGCTGAGCTGTTTAAAGCGGCCGCCGTGGAAGTAGGTGAGCTTGTTGTCGTCGAGGCCGAGGAGGCGGAGGAGCGTCACGTGCAGGTCGCGCACGTGGTGGACGCAGTCGACGGCCTCGGCGCCGAGCTCGTCCGTGGCGCCGATGGTGTGGCCGGCTTTCACGCCGCCGCCCGCGAACCACATCGTCATGGCCTTCGGGTTGTGATCGCGGCCGTAGGCGGTGCCGCCGCGGACGCCGTTGTCGGGCGAGCGGCCGAATTCGCCGCACCAGACGACGAGCGTATCCTCGAGGAGGCCGCGCTGCTTGAGGTCGGCGAGGAGCGCGGCGATGGGCTTATCGACGCTGCGGACGAGGCTGCCGTGCGCGCGCTCGATGTAGTCGTGCGAATCCCACGTGCCGGCGTAGAGCTGCACGAAACGCACACCTTGTTCGACGAGGCGGCGGGCGAGCAGGCACTTGCGGCCGAAGGCGTCGGTGGCATCCGAGCCGATGCCGTAGCTCTCCTTCAGCTTCGCGTCTTCCTTGTTGAGATCGAGGATGCCCGGCACCTGCATCTGCATGCGGAAGGCGAGCTCGTACGCATCCATGCGCGCGGCGAGCTCGCTGTGCTGCGGGTGCGCGGCTTGGTGCGCGGCATTAAGCTGCCCGAGGAGATCGAGATTAGCGCGCTGGTGCTCGCGCGTGATGCCGGCGGGCGGGGTGAGATCGAGAATCGGCGAACCCTTGGGGCGGAGCGGCGTGCCCTGATAATTCGCAGGCAGAAACGCATTACCCCAATTGGAAGTGCCACCCTGCGGATTGGAAACCTCGGGGAGCACGACGAAGCCGGGGAGATTCTGATTCAGCGAACCGAGGCCGTAGTTCACCCACGCGCCGATCGCCGGGTCGCCGCCGAAGCGGTTGCCGGTATTCATCTGGTACATCGCGGTCGGGTGATTGACGGAGTCGACCTGGCAGCCGCGATAAAAACAGATGTCGTCGACGACTTTGGCGAGATGCTCCCAATTCTCCGCGATGTCGGCGCCGGATTTGCCGGCTTTGCGGAAGCCGAAGGGGCTCTGCACGTAGTAGCGTTTGCCGCTCTCCATGGCGGACTTCATCTTTCCCTCGCGCGTGAATTCCTGGAGATGCATCTGCGCGAGCTTCGGTTTCGGGTCGAAGGTATCGATGTGCGACGGGCCGCCCTCCATCATGAGGAAGATGCAGTTCTTCGCCTTGGCCGGGAGGTGTCCGGGCTTCGGCGAGAGTGGACCGGGCGCGGCGGCGGAAGTGGAAGGTGCGGGCGCGGCGCGGAGATTGCCGGCTAGCAGCGAGGTGAGCGCGACACTGCCGATGCTGGCGCCGAGGCTGTAGACAAACTCGCGGCGGGTGGGGGCGTAAAGGGCGCGGCTGCCGGCGCAGGGAAAGGGCGTGCTCATGGCGGGGAAACGAAAAATGAGAGGAGCGGGGAAATGAAAAGGGCGAGGGACGCGGGAGGAGACGGAGAAGGAGGAGGAGGAACGCTAATCTGCGCTAATTTCTCAGAGGTGGTGGCGGCGGGGAGGGCGTGCGGGCTTCGCCTGATCGGCGAAGCGCGAGGGCTTTTTATTCGGGTCTTTTATTAGCGGAGATTAGCGAGGATTAGCGTTCCTCGGGGTTTCTCTGGTTTCAGTAAATGTAGGCGAATTCGTTGGAGTTTAGAAACACGAGGCATACGTCCGCGAGGGCGCGGGTCTCGGGCGGGGCGTCGGCCATCTTCAGGTCGGGGACGAAGTCGGCGGCGATCTCGAGGGGTTCGGAGAAGCTGAATTTCTCGCCCGTGTTTTCCTCGACGGCATCGCGCAGGATCTCGCGCGGGATCTCGGGCCGGGCGAAGGTGAGCGTACGTTGCTTCGCCGTCATCGTCGCGAGGTGCTCGCGGCAAATCTTCTGCTCCGCGGCCGAGGGCGTGCGACCGAAGGTGAGTTGGAAAGCCCGGTCGAGCGCGGCCTCGGGCGAGGCCGCTTCGCGCCGCGCGCGGGCGGCGAGGGCGAGCGCGCGATCGAGCGAAGCCTCGCTGTTGAAGAGCGCGAAGGCCTGCGGCGTGACCGTCGACGCATCGCGCCCTTCGCAGGAGAAGTCGGGGCTCGGGCTGTTGAACACCTCCATGAACGGGTCGAGCTGCCCGCGGACCTTGAGCGTGTAGATGCTGCGGCGGTGGCGCTGCTCGGGGAGCGCGGAGGCCTGCCAGGCTTCCGCGAAAGTCCCCATGACCTGGCGCGGCTGGTGCGCGGCTTCACGATTGATCTCGGGGCGCGCAGGGATGCCGCCAAGCACGCGGTTGAGCTCGCCGGACATCGCCAGCATCGAGTCGCGCATCTCCTCGGCGGTGAGGCGGCGCGGTTTGAAGACCGCGAAATTCTGCCCAAGGGGGTCGCGCTCGGCGACGATCTGCGGCTCGGGGTGCTGGCTCGAGCGCCGATAGGCCGCCGAGGTCATGATTATGCGGTGGAGGGCTTTCAGGGACCAGCCGCCCTCGACGAAGGTCGCGGCGAGCCAATCAAGCAACTCCGGGTGCGTGGGCTTCTTGCCGTTGGCGCCAAAGTTATTGGGATTGCCGGCGATCGGCTGGCCAAAATGCCAGAGCCAGATGCGATTGGCCATCACGCGCGGGGTGATGGGATTCTGCGGCGAAGTGATCCACGCCGCGAGCGCGAGACGGCGACCGCCGATCTCATCGGGCACCTCGGCGAGCTCGGGCTTCATGCCCGCGACGTTTGTCGCCGCGCTGAGCACCGCAGGCGTGACGGGAGCGCCGTTCGCAAACGGATCGCCGCCGGTGAGGATGCAGGTCTTCTCCAAATCTCCCGCCGTCATCCGGCCCGCGGGCATGCGCAGGGGCGCGCTCACATTACTTAGCTCCGGCGTGCGACCGCTGTAGACGGAGAAAGCGATGGGTTCGTAACGATCCATGTCCCAGCGCAGGCGTTGGAGACCTTTGCGCGCGACGCGTTCGCGGCCGTAGTCCTCGGGCGTGAAGCCGACCATCTTGGGCGGCACCTTGTCCTCGGGGATGCCTTTACGCAGGAGCGCGGTGCGAACGGTGGAGTAGCCAGCTTCGCGGTTGCGCGCGCCCGTCTTGCCGGCACTCGCGGCGAAGGCTTCTTCAAACTCGGCGGGGTCGAGCTGCTTTTCGGCGTACCACGCGCGTGCGGCGATGATGGATTTTTGGTCGAGCTGCTTGATGACCTCCTTGTAGTGCTCTTCGCGCTGCAGGAGATATTTTTTCTCCTCGAAACCCTCGATGCGTTCGGTGGGGAGAAAGGGCGCGGCGCGTTCCGCGATCTGGGTCGTGGCGAAGATCGCCTGGAAACTATAGTAGTCCTTGGTCGGAATCGGATCGAATTTGTGATCGTGGCAGCGCGCGCACTGCAGCGGGTGCGCGAGGAAGGTCTGGCCGACGCTATCGGTGATATCGTCGAGCAGCTTCTGGCGCGCGACCTTGGGGACTTCCATGCCGGTGAGCTCCCACGGGCCCATGCGCATGAAGCCGGTAGCAATCAGCAGCTCGCTGTCAGCAGGAGCGTCGGAGGCGGTGAGCGGAATCGTTTTGCCCTGCGCGGCGGTGCGAGCTTCGACGATCTCATCGCCGGCGAGCTGCTCGCGGACGAATTGATCGTAAGGCTTGTCGGCGTTAAAGGAGCGCACGACGTAGTCGCGGTAGCGCCATGCATTGCCGCGGGCGAAGTCGTTGGCAAAGCCGCTTGTGTCCGCGTAGCGGGCGACGTCGAGCCAGTGCTGGCCCCACTTCTCGCCGTAGTGCGGCGAGGCGAGGAGGCGGTCGATCACTTTGGCAAACGCGGCGTCGTCGGAGGCGGAGTCGGCGACGAAGGCCGAGATCTCCTCCGGCGTGGGCGGGAGCCCGATGAGATCGTACGTGGCGCGGCGGATCAGCGTGGCGCGATCGGCGAGGGGCGCGGGCGCGAGATTGGCCTTAGCGAGCTTGGCCCCGAGGAAGGCATCGATGGGATTCGCGAAGGCGGCCGCGGCCGAAGCGGCGGCGACCGGCGGCGCGGGCTTCTTGAGCGGCTGATACGCCCACAGGTCTTCGGGTTTATATTTCCGGTTAGTCCAGGAGTCGTCGAGGCCGCCGCTGGTCTTGACGGCGATGCCGTCTTCGGCGGACCACTTGTTTTTGACCTTCGCGATCTCGGCGCTGCGCGCGGCGTCGGGCCACGGGGCGCCGGCGGCGATCCAATCCTTCAGATACGCGAGCTGTTCGGCCGAGAGCTTGTCGTTGTCCTTGGGCGGCATCGCCTCCCAGTCTGAGTGCGAACGCGTGGCGGCGAGGTAGAGGGGGCTCTCTTCGGGACGGCTGGCAACGAGACCGGGCTTGAGGCTGTCGCCGCCCTCGAGCGTGGCTTTCAGGGAGCGGAGATCGAGGCCACCTTTGATCTTGGCCTCATCTTCGCCGTGGCAGGCGAGGCACTTGGTCTTGAAGAGGGGCTGAACCCGATGCACGAAAAGCTGTTCCGCCTCTTGCGCGGTGAGAGGTGCGGCCGAAGCCAGGGGCGGCAGGGCGGCCAGGGTGAGAGCCGTCAGGGTTGGATAAAAAAACCTCATAGGGGGACACCTTGTAACTGCGCTTTCCGGAGAAATTGGACACCGGCGCGAGAGGATTCTACGCAGCTGTGTGACAGAGCCATGGATACGATTCGAGCCTTGGGGGAAGGGGGTGCCACCATCGGCTAAGTTGTCACAAGGCTGCGCGCTTGTCGAACCAACGACACGCAGCCGTGAACGCGGCAAACACCCAAGCCGGGCTCAAACTTTCTTCAGTTCCACGCGCGTTCCGCCCTGCTTGGCCGAAACGTAGATCGCCTCGAGAATGCGGATATCGCGCAGGCCCATCTCACCCGACGCTTTGAACGGGCCCTTGCTGGTGATGGCCTTGGCAAACTCGTCGAGCATGACGCCGAGCTGGAGCGTGTCCTCGCAGGCGACCTCCTTGCGGTTGACGACGAGGCGCTTGGCATTCGGTTTTCCGTTGCCGCTTTGGCCGTAAACGCTGCCGACCGGCTGGCCGGGGAGGATTTCCACGGTGCCCTTCGGCCCGAGAGTGGTGCACTGATGGAACTGGTTGCTGTAGCTGGCGCGGCAGAGCGCTTGGAATCCGTCCTCGAAGAAGAGCTCGAAGCTCATCGTCTCTTCGACACCCGCAGGGAAGAGATCCTTGTGCCGCGTGGCGGGCATGCCGCGCACCGCCACGGGGACCTTGCCTGTGAGGTAGCACGCGGCCTGCACGGGATACACCCCTGTATCGAAGAGCGCGCCGCCGCCCGCCATCTTCGGGTCGAGGAGCCACTGCTTGATGTTCTTGCGGCGCTGCGGGTCGGCGAGGCCGGCGGCGTAGCCCCAGGAGAACTCGTAGTTGCCGTTGGAGAGATCGCCCACGGCACCGCTCGCGAGCAGCTCCGTCGCCTTCACGTGGTGCGGCTCCCAATGCAGGCGATAGCTCACGCCGAGCTGCACCTTGGCGGACTTCGCGGCGGCGATCATCGCCTCGCACTGTGCGCTTGTGGTCGCCATGGGCTTCTCGCACATGACGTGTTTGCCGGCCTTGGCGGCAGCGATGCTGTGCTCGGCGTGGAGGCTGTTGGGCGTGACGACGTGGACGATCTGGATCTCGGGATTGTCCGCGAGCTTCGCCATGTCGGCGTAGCTGTAGATATTCTTCTCGGGAAATTTATACTGCTGCGCCCACTCGCGGCCCTTGGCGGCATCGCCGGTGATCACGCCCGCGAACCACACGTTCTTCGCATCAGGCAGCTCCGGTGCGATACTCTGGCGGCTGAAGCCGCCGAGCCCGCAGAGCGCGACGCCGAGCTTGCCCTCGCGCGCGGACTGCGCGCGCACGGTGGAATTGAGGCCGACGATGGCAGGCACCGCGATGGCCGCGGTTTTAACGAAAGAGCGACGAGTGACGGGGGCAGGGATCATGGTCATGGTGTAAGAGAGAAACGAAATGACGGGCCGCGCTTAGCGCAGCGTGGCGACGAACGCCGCGTCACGCGTGGTGATGCACACGAGCTTCGACGGCGCGGCGGCGAAGGAGATCGCGGTCGGCTTGCTCGGCAGCTTGATCGTGCCGGCATCGGCGCCGCTGGCATTGAAGACGTGCACGCCATCCAGCGCGGTGCACCAGAGCCGTCCGGCGGAATCGAAAGCAAGACCGTCGAGGCCCTTCACCTTGAGCGTGGCGAAGACCTCGCGCGCGCCGAGCGTGCCGTCGGTCTGCACGGGGAACCGGAAGATATCGCTGCTCGTGCTGTCGGTGACGAAGAGAAATTTCTCGTCGGGCGAGAAGACGAGGCCGTTCGGTTTGTCGAAGCCGCGCGCGGCGGCGGTGAGGGTGCGCGTGCGCGGATCGTAGCGGTACACGTTCTGCTCGGTGAGCTCCTTCTTGTCGTTGGGCCGCTGCGCGAAAAGGAAATCGGGATCGGACATCCACACGGTGCCGTCGGATTTCACGATCGCGTCGTTGGGGCGGTTGAGCAGCTTGCCCTCGAATTTATCCGCGAGGACCTCGGTCATCTTGCCCGCGGCATTCCAGCGCGTGAGCCGGCGGTTGGTCTGCTCGACGACGTAGAAGCCGCCCTTGCCATCGGGGCGGAAGGACGTGGCCTCGGGCGAATCGTCGCGCCAGACCTTGAGCCCGCCCCGTTCCGTCCACGTGAACGCGAAGTGATCGTGGTGCGCGGCGTAGTGCAGCGTGCTGCCCACAAACTGCGCGCCCTCGCTGCCGGCGTAGCCGCCGCCGAGCATGGTCCAGCGGGCGTTGGCTGCAAAGGGGGAAGCGGCGAGCGTGGTCTCGATCGGCGGGCGGCCACCGTGCTTGAGATGCGTCGTGAAAAAGGCGGCGCAGGCATTCAGCGCGACATCGAAGGCCCGCTGCTGGCCGAGAAACGCGTGGGGCGCCTGCGGGATCACGGTGAGGCCGGTGGCGATGCCGAACTTCATCAGGTCGCGGCGGATGTCGTCGGCGCGCGTGCTGGCGTCGTCGAGCTCGCCGCACATGAAGGCGAGCGGCGGATCGGCGCGGTCGAGGTGATGGCGCGGCGAGCCGAGCGCGTATATCTTGGGATTCTCTTTCTGCGTGGCGCCGAGAAATGGCCGGTAGTGCGGATCGTCGGGGCGGCTGCTGAGGCCGGCGATGCGCTCGGTTTCGAAATCGCTTTGCGCGCCCATCGCCACGCAGGCCTGGATGGCGCTCGATTGCGTGGCGTTTCCGCCGGTGCCCTCGAGCTCTTTCAAACCGCCGCTGGTGGCGAGCAGCGCGGCGAGATGGCCGCCGGCGGAGAGCCCGGTTGCGCCGATGGCGGCGGGATCGATGCCGTACGTGGCGGCATTGGCGCGGAGCCAGCGCACGGCGGCTTTGCTATCCTGAATCGCCGCGGGAAATATTGCTTCGCCAGAGAGCCGGTAGCTGATCGTGACCGTGACGAAGCCGCGCGCGGCGAGCGCCTGCGCAAGCTGCGCCTGGGAGCCGCGGTCTCCCTTGGACCAGCCGCCGCCATGGATATTGACGATTGCGGGCAGCGGGGCACCGCGCTCCTTGGGCCGGTAGAGATCGAGCTTCAGCTCGCGCTCGCCGTAGCGGGCGTAGACGACGTCGGTGTGCGTCTCGAGTCCGGCGAGAAGATCGGCGGGCAATGCTGTTTTCTGGACGGGCGCCTTGGTGGCGTTCTTGGCCTTCTTGGCCGGTTGCTGTGCAAACAGGGAGGCGCCGGCCAGCAGGGTGATGAGGCCGACGGCGAGGGGGCGGGGTAACGACATGAAGGGGCTACTCGGGTTTGCCGGATTCGTAGAGGGCGCGGATCTCATCGGGCGCGAGGGCCGCGCGGTAGAGCGCAAATTCGTCGATGCGACCGTTGAGATTGCGGATGGGGAAGCGGTGATTCTGCGTGGGCAGACCCCAGTTGCCGAGCTCGCAGGGTCCGAAGACGATGGGGCGGCCCGGCACGTGGAGCGGACTGATCTCGCGGCTGAGCTCGCGGCCGTCGATGTATTGGGTGACCTCGCCGCTTTGGTTATCGTAGGTGACGGCGACGTGATGCCAGCGGCCGGTGTTGCTGGTGTCGAAGATGACGGGCGAATAATAGATCTGGTTGTTCTTCCTGCCGGTGGAGTCGAAGTAACTGAGCGAGAACATCAGGCGGCCATCCTCGTAGATCTGCCAGTGTGGCTCGCCGGCTTCGTAGCCATCTGTCAGGAAGAGGGCGTTGTACGTGCGATCTAGACCGTCGACCTTCACCCACCCCGCCAGCGTGAGCGCATCGCAAGTGCCCTCGATCTGGAGGCGCACGCGGTCGCCGGGGCGCTTGAACTCGAGCGCGGGCTTCTCCGGCCAGCGACCTGCCGCGGTCGCGACGCCGACCGCGCCGCCATCGAGATCGCGATTGGCGGGGAGGGCGGCATTGCGGACGATGCGGCTCCACGAATCGACCTCGGTGAGCGGGTAGTAGGCGATAAGGCGCGGGTCGCGCGCCTGGGTTTGCGACGCCTCGCTCCACGCGGCGAAGCGCGTGCGCGCCTGGCTCTCACGCAACTCTTGCAACCCGTTGCCGCTGGCAAAATCATCCGCCCGACCGGCGGCGGTGCGCTCGATCTGCGTGCCGCTGCGTGAAATCCCCTGGCCCTCGCGCAAGCTGAGCTCAGGACCGGTCGTGGGATGAGCGATCACTTCGCCGGAGAAAACCGCGACGCGCATATCCTGCGTGGTGCGGTTCACGTCGACGCCGAACTCGGTGCCGAGATCGACGAGCTTCATGCCGGGCGTGAGCAGGCGGAAGCCGCGCGCGGCCGGCGGCACGTGCACGCGGGCCTTGCCATGCGTCCACGTGACCTCCCACGGCGACACGATCTGGAACTGCGCGGGGCCTTCGACGAGCATCGTTGCGCCGCTGAAAAACTCGATCTGCGCGAGGCCACGATTCAGGGTGACGAGGCCCGTATTGAGGATGTCGCCGAGGCGGACATTGGGCGCGAGGCCGGACCAATCGGCATTGGCCGACTGCGTGAGCACCGCGCAGCCCTGTGCGGTCTTTTCCGGGGGCGGCGGGGTGGTGGCATTCGCGACCTGCACGGGACGCGAGCGGGAATTCCAAGAAAGGACTCCCGCCGTGAGGAGGAGGATCGCTGCCGCCGCTGCCAGCCATGGAGCCACCATGCGCCGCAGCTGCGCAGGCGTGGGCGTGGGCCGTTGCTGCCAGGCTTCCAGGCCTTGACCGCGCGCGGCCCAGGCGTGCAGGGCACTGTCCAGATTGGCCGCGCGCCGGAGCGCGAGCCGGGCGGCGGCATCGGTGTGCAGCCGCGCATCGAGTGTGGCAAAATCGTCCGCACTGATGGTGCCGCGGAGATACGCCTCGATCAGACGGTGCAGCTCTTGATCCTGGCTCATACGGGCTCCTGTTTCACTTCGCGTTGCACGCACTCGAGCAGGCGGGCTCGGAGCCGCTGGAGGGTCTTGTAGAAGGCCTCGACGCCCTTGCCGCTGCGGACGGCCACCTCGTGGAGCTTCACCCCCGGCTGGTAGGCCATCTGCAAAAGATCGCGGGCCGGCTCGCCCAGCTGGCCGAGGCAGCGATCGAGCGCGACGCGTTCGCGAGCGAGCACCTGCGTCTCGGTCATCCCTTCGTTGGCGATCATTTCCACCACGGCATCGGAAAAAACCAGCCGGTCGCGGCTGCGGGTGCGCCGGTGCTTGAGCGCCTCGAAACGCGCGATCGCCGCCGTCCACGCGAGGAAGTTCGTATCCAATTCAAACTGATCGAACTTCCGCCACGCCGTGAGACTCGTCTCCTGCATCACCTCGTCCACATCATCCCAAGCGGGCAGGATCGAGCGGAGAAACGACCGTAGCTGCGCCTCGTGCGCGACCAGCAGCTTGACGAAGCGCTCGTAGCGCAACGGATCGTCGGAATTGGGCGAAGGGGAACTCATTCGGGCAAAAGGGCAGCGCAGAGGGCTCACCTTTAACTACCAGAGAGGGAGATTGTGGACATCCTTTCATCGGCGAACGAAAAAATTCTTCCGAGACGAAAAAACCGCGTCCAATTTTCGTCCGACCGGTAGTTTAAGAAATAACCCCGCCTTGTCGCTTCGCTTTGCCGGTCGGGGACGCAAACCCCATGCTTCTCCAACCCCTCCGCGCGTCCAGCGCGTGCTGACTTCCCGCGCAATCCCTGCCGGGGACGGCTAATCCCGTCCCCGGCGCGCAAGACCCTTTCTGCTTCCATGACCATGCCATCGAACCCCTTGCGGGCGGTCCTCCGGACCTGCTCCGCGATGATCGGATTTCTTTCGCTTGCGACCGCCCTGTGGTCGCAGCCCGCCACCGGCACTGTCGAGGGCAGGGTGTTCAACCCTGGGACCGGCGAGTACATCGAAAACGCGCGCATCACGGTCGAGGGCACCGCCCTCGAGACCTTTACCGATGCGTCCGGCCAGTACCGGCTGGCGGGCGTGCCGGCGGGCACGGCGCGCGTGAAGGCCTTTCGCACCGGTTCGCCGGCGCAGACCAAGGAAGTCGCGGTCGCGGGTGGCGGCTCGGCGCAGGCGGATTTTAATATGAGCCTGGGCGGCCTCGCGCCGGGCGGGGACACGATCAAGCTCGGGGAATTCGTCGTCGGC
The DNA here is from genome assembly GCA_040386765.1 of Verrucomicrobiota bacterium. Classification (GTDB taxonomy): domain Bacteria; phylum Verrucomicrobiota; class Verrucomicrobiia; order Opitutales; family Opitutaceae; genus ER46. Next base: position 11,307 of record JAZKEV010000489.1, read on the forward strand.
ACCTCGCGCGAGATGGATGGCGCCGCGATCGCGATCAACACTCAGCGCTTCGCTCCGAATGCCATGAATGTCGTCGCCGCCGATGAGTTCGGCTCCGTGGCGAGCGGCAACGTGGGCGAGATCCTCAAGGCCGTGCCCGGTGTCGCCATCACGCCCGGAGGGCTCGGAGCGCCCTTTACGATCTCGTTGAACGGCGTGCCGCCCAACAACGTGCCGCTGACCGTCGGTGGCTTCAATCTCGCCAACGCCGCCTCCGGCACGCAGCGCACCGTCGGCCTGCACCAGGTCTCGATCAACAACATGGCGCGCGTCGAAGTGACGTACACGCCCACGCCGGAAACCTCGGGCGCCGCGCTGGCGGGCTCGGTGAATCTCGTGCCGCGCAGCGCCTTCGAGCGCAGCAAGCCGATCTACAATTTCACCGTCGCGATGACGATGCGCGACAGCGCCCGCAACTTCGGCCGGTCGGCCGCCTCGAAACGTGAGCCCATCCGGACGATCAACCCAAGCGTGGACCTCTCGGCTATCGTGCCGGTGAATTCCCGCTTCGGCTTCACGGTGTCGGCGAGCACCTTCACGGCGTACATCCCGCAGGCCTTCAGCCAGAACACGTGGCGCGGGGCGGGCGCAGTGACGAATGCCAACTTCGCCGCCACCACGCCCGATCGCCCTTACCTTTCCGAGTACGCCGTGCGCGACGCCTCGGCTCAGCAGCAGCGCTCCACTTTCGGCGCGACGGTGGACTACAAGCTGTCGCCCGTCGACCGCGTGTCCTTCTCGTTTCAATACGGCCAGTACTATGACCGCTCGGCGAATCAGATGCTCACGTTCTTCACCAATCGCGTGACCGCAGGATCTTTCACTCCGACCTCGACCACCGGCGCCGCAGGCGCGGGCGAACTGCGCATGACGAACAACGCCCTCATGTGGGACGATCAGCTCTACATGCCCTCGCTGACCTACCGCCACGACGGCCCGGTCTGGAAGGCCGAGGTCGCCGCCGGCCTCTCGCACTCCGACCGCAACCGCAGCGACGTCGACAACGGCTACTTCAACAACGTACAATCGCGCCGGCAGAACGTGACCGTGGCCTTCGACGAGATTTTTTATCTCCGTCCGGGCCGGATCACGGTGACCAATCCCACGGGCGCGGCGGTCGATCCTTTCGACATCGACACGTATTCGCTCAACACCGCGAACAGCGACGTGCTCAATGCCACCGATACGCAGCGCAACGTTTTCGCCAATCTCCGCCGCGACTTGCCGACGCGTATCCCGGTGACGCTGAAGGCGGGCGTGGACCTGCGGCAGTCGATCAAGGATATCCGCGGCGATACCCCGACGTACACCTTTGCCGGCGCCAACAGCAGCGCCGCTCAGGTCTTCGACGACGTGCGCTCCGAGCGCGCGATGCCCTACGGCTTCCCCAAGCTCGAACGCGTGAGCAACGACAAGCTCTACGATCTCTTCCGCAGCAACCCTGCCGCCTTCACGCTCAACGAGGCGACCCGCTACACGAGCAACGCGCAGACCTCAAAATACGCGGAAGAGACCGTGACCTCGGCTTACTTGCGCGGCGATGTGCAGCTCCTCGAAGGCAAGCTCAAGCTCGTGGGCGGCCTGCGCGCCGAGCAGACCAATGCCGAGGGTCAGGGCCAGCTCGTCGACCCGACGCGCAACTATCGCCGCGATGCCAATGGCCGCGTGATCCTTGCCGCTAACGGCCAGCCCGAGCGGATCGCGACGACCCCGCTCGACATCGCGCGCCTGACCAATGTGGACCGCGGCTTGGAGGCGGAGAAGGAGTATCTGCGGTGGTTTCCGAGCCTCAACGCGACGTACAACATCCGCGAAAACCTGCTCGCACGCGCCGGCTACTACTGGTCCGTGGGCCGGCCCGATTTCGGCCAGTACGCCGGCAGCCTCACGCTGCCCGACACCAATCTCCCCTCGGGCCCGAACAATCAGATCGCGGTGAACAACGTAGGCATCAAGGCTTGGAGCGCGCGCACCACCAAGGTCTCGCTCGAGTACTACTTCGAGAAGGTGGGCCTCATCTCGGTCGGCGCGTTTCACCGCGAGATCAAAGATTTCTTCAGCAACACGACGATTGCTGCCTCCCCGGACTTTCTCGCCACGTACGGGCTAGATCCCGCGGTGTACGGAAACTTCGACGTCTCGACGCAGACGAACCTGCCTTCGGCCGTGAAGATGACAGGGCTCGACCTCAACTATAAGCAGGCGCTGACCTTCCTGCCTTCATGGGCGCGCGGCGTGCAGGTGTTTGCCAATGCAAGCACGCTCCGTACGCAGGGCGACCAGTCGGCGAACTTCGCGGGCTTCGTACCGCGCACCTACAACGGCGGCGTGTCCTTCACGCGCGAGAAGTACAACCTCCGAGCCCGCTGGAACTATACCGGCCGCAACCGCCGCGCCCTGGTGACCGGCGCGAGCATCGAGCCTGGCACCTACAATTGGGGCTCGAAACGCATGCTCCTCGACCTGAGCGGCGAGTACCAATTGCGGAGGAACCTCACACTCTTCGCCAATCTCAACAACTTCACCGACGCACCGCTCGACGTGGAAATCCATGGTCCGACGACGCCGGAGCACGCCCAATTCCGCCAGCGCACGACCTTCGGATCGATGTGGACGTTTGGCGTGAAAGGGTCGTTCTAAGGCGGGTTGCCTCCTCTCATGTCGATACCCCTTACACGCTCTGGAGTAGGGCGGGTGTTTAGCCCGCCCTACGAACACTCACCGCGCCACAGGCCGGGTCGGCGTCCCGCGCACCGGCTCACGATCGCAGTCGTTTTTGCGCTGGTCGCCCTCTGCTGCACGTCCGCATTCGCGGCGACGACGCGGCCACCGCACATCATCGTGATCCTGGCCGACGATCTCGGTTACAACGATCTTGGCTTCCAAGGCTCGACGACGATCGCGACGCCGCGGCTCGACCGGCTGGCGCGCGAGGGCGTGCGCTTCACCGATGCGTATGCGGCGGCGCCTTTTTGCAGCCCGTCGCGCGCGGCACTGCTCACGGGCCGTCTGCCGGCGCGCGCGGGATTGCCCTATGTCCTCTTTCCGGCCGAGCACACCGGCCTGCCGCCGGAGGAGATCACCCTCGCGGAGATGTTGAAGACGCGCGGCTATGCGACGGCGTGCATCGGCAAGTGGCATCTCGGCTGGGACAAGCCCTTCCGCCCACAGCAGCAGGGCTTCGACGTTTACTAT
>JAZKEV010000490.1:0-4610 GCA_040386765.1 Verrucomicrobiota bacterium
AGAGGTAGTTGGATTTGCCGACGAGCACGGCCGACTTGAAATCGGCGTAACGCTCAAGGGGCGCACTGGCCTTGAAGAGCCGTCGGCACTTGGGCAAGTCGCTGGCCTCAAGCTGCTCCTGCAGAGAGATGGTATGCGTGGAGACGATCAGCTGTCGGCCGACGTCCACGGCGTGAATTATCCCCGGGACGAGGTACGCGAGGGATTTGCCGACGCCGGTGCCGGCTTCGAAGAGGAGCGGTTCGTCGTCCTTGAGCGCGGCGGCGACGGTGCGCGCCATCGTCTCCTGCTCGGGCCGGTGCTCGAGGCGCAAGCCGGCATGCAGCAGGCCTCCCTCGGCGAAGATTTTCGCGGCGAGGGCTGGCGCGTGGCTGACGGGCGGGGGCGCAGAGCCGGTTTCGTCGCGGAGGCCGATCATTGAGCGGGTGAGCGCGCCAAGCAACGAACGGGAGCGGTGTGGCGCAAATGAATTTGCGGGATGGGTGCGATGAACGGATGATGAACGCGATGCAAACGGCGTCGAGGGTGGATGAGAGCTGGGCGGAAGCGCTCGCGGATTTTCTGCGGGCCCAGCCGGAGGTGGGCGCGGTGCGCATCGACCCCGGTGCGCAACGTATCGCGTTGGCCACCATCGGTGAGGTCGATGTCAGGGACTTGGAGGAGAAACTGGCGGCGACGATCGCCGCGGTGGAAGAGCGGCTGGCTGAGAAAGGTGCGGCCTCCCCCACGGCGCCGGCCGGCTTTGCGCTGCGGAGCGAAGGCGAGACCACGGTGATTGGGCGCAAGATGGGGGCCACGGCGGAATCGATGTGGCAGTGGCGGGAGATGGAGTGGCCCGACGCCCACGACGAGCACGGGCATGCGCATGGCCACGGGCACGGCGAGTCGGAGTGGAAGACACTGGCGACTCTCGCGGCCATATGCGGCGTGGCGGGCCTCGCCGGGTGGGGCGCGGAGCATGCGGCGCCGGGCGTGCCGTGGCTCGCCCGCGGATTATTTATCGTGGCCTTGGTGACGGGCGCGTGGGATGCCGCGGTCGATACGTGGGGAAATCTCAAGAAGCGGGAAATCGACATCCATTTCCTGATGCTGCTGGTCGTGGCCGGGGCGGTGAGCATTGGCGCGTGGGGCGAGGCGGTGTTGCTGCTGTTTTTGTTTTCCGCGTCGGGGGCGATGGAGGCGTTTGCAATGGAGCGGACGCAGCGCGAGGTGAGTGCGCTGCTGAAATCGTCGCCGAAACACGCGACACTCGTGCTGGCCGATGGCAGCGAACGCGACGTGGCGGTCGAGGAACTGCGCGTGGGCCAGCGCGTGCGCGTGAAGCCCGGCGAGGCCTTTGCGGCCGATGGCGTCGTGCTGTCGGGCAAAAGCGCGAGCGACGAAGCGACACTGACGGGCGAGGCCACCCCCGTGGCGAAGGGCGCGGGCGACGAAGTCTTCAGCGGCACGATCAACCTGTGGGGCATGGTCGAGTTCGACGTCCGGCGGCTGCCCTCGGAGAGCACGCTGCAAAAGATCATCCGCCTCATTCAGACCGCGCAGAAACTGAAGGCGCCGAGCGAGCGCTTCACGGACCGGTTTGGCACCGGCTACACGTATGCGGTGATCGGCGGCGCGACGCTGATGTTCTTGATGTGGTGGCTGGGCTTCGGGCTGCCGGCGTTTACGAATACCGAGGAGACGCGCTCGGCGTTCTATCGGGCGATGACGTTGCTGGTCGTGGCGAGCCCGTGCGCGCTGGTGCTGTCGATTCCGTCGGCGATCCTCGCGGCGATCGCGTGGGGCGCGCGGCATGGCGTGCTGTTTCGCGGTGGCGCGGCCATCGAGAAGCTAGCGGAGGTGCGCGTGGTCGCACTCGACAAAACGGGCACGCTCACGACCGGCGAACTCGCCGTGGTCGGCAGCGAGAGCTACCCGCCGGGGCGGGAGCGCGAAGTGCTGCAGCTGGCTTATTCGCTCGAGGCAAAGTCGCATCACCCCATCGCGCGGGCGATCGTGCGGCACGCGCGGGCCGCCGGGATCGAGGAGGTAGTGGTGGAGGAGTTTCAATCGCTGACCGGGCAGGGGCTACGCGGCAAAGTAGGAGGCGCGACGCTGATGCTGGGCCGGCGTGAGTTGCTGGAGAGCGGACCGCTGGCGGAGTGGGCTACGAAGCTTCCTGCCGCGGCGGCTGAGTTAAGCGAGGTGTGGGTGCTCGGGCGTGGGGTGGTGGGGCGGATTTTGCTGAAGGATCAGATCCGCGCGGAGTCGCGTGGAGTGCTGGCGGAGCTTAAACGCGCCGGGCTGCGCACGGTGATGCTCACCGGTGACCGCCGGCACACCGCCGAAGCGGTCGCGAAAGAGCTGGGCCTCGACGAAGTGCGCGCGGGGCTTTCGCCCGAGGATAAAGTGGCGGCCGTGGTTGCGCTGCGCGCCTTCGGGAAAGTCGCGATGGTCGGCGACGGCGTGAACGACGCCCCCTCGCTAGCGGCTGCGGATGTGAGCGTGGCCATGGGCGCGCGCGGCAGCGATGCGGCGCTGGAGCAGGCCGAGGTCGTGTTGATGCACGACCGGATCGAGAGTTTTCTTTCCGCTCAACAGCTCAGCCGGCGGGCCCGGGCGGTCATCCGGCAGAACTTGGCGATCTCGCTCGGCGTGGTGGTGATCATGGTGGTGGCGACCGCCTTTGGCGCAGTGCCGCTGGCCTTGGGCGTGGCGGCGCACGAAGGCAGCACCCTGGTGGTGTGTCTTAACTCGCTGCGGTTGTTGTTTGGGAAGAACGGGTAGCGGCTCCGTAAGCCAGGTAGGCAGCCAGCTTGCTGGCGCTGGTAGGCAGTCGGACGAGCGCCAGCGAGCTGGCTGCCTACCTCGCATACGGTGGCTGGATTGGAGCCCGTTAAGACAGGAAGTCGCTGGGGCAGGCCCACCTCGCAAACGGAGCGGTTATCGCAACCGTTTATCGCCGGGGCGAGGCCCTGCCATACCGCTAATTGAGTATGGTTTTAGGAAACTTTTCGGTGGCAAGAGGCGTCGGAGGGCGTAATATCCCCTCAGAGCCATGAAATCCCAGCTGCCCCGGATATTCGTTCTCAGCGGCCTTTTGGTCGCTTTGGTCGGTTGCACCTTTCCCTCCAGCTCGACGGTTTATGATCGGCGGAGCGCGGGCCGGTCGATGTCGGTCGACACCGGCGATATCGTTTCGGTGCGCGATGTGCAGGTGAGCGGGCGCACCACCATCATCGGGGTGGGCGGTGGCGCAATTGTCGGCGGCGCGGCCGCCTCGGGTGGTAGTGGCGTAGGCGGTGCTGTCGTGCAGGCCGCGGGCGCGGTCGGCGGCGCCATCGCGGGCGAAGCGGTAGAAGAAGTGGCGACGCGCCGGACCGCGCAGGAGGTCACCATCAAAATGAGCAATGGCGATACGATCGCCGTGGTGCAGGAGATAAAGAAGGAAGGCCGTTTCACCGTCGGCGAGCATGTGCAAGTGCTGCAGGGTGGCGGCGGTACCACGGTGCGCCGGTTGCTCTGACCGCATGCGGTCTCACTCACTCGCGTTGGGTTTGGCTCTGCTTACGGCGGGACTGAGCGGCTGCGGAGGCGTCAACTTGGCGTCGACCCGGCCACCGCCTCCACCGCCGATCCGCGATATCGCGCGTACCGAGCGGGGCGAAGTCGTTACCGTCCGCGACACGCTGCTGGATTTACGTACGGGACGCGGAGCGCCGCTTCACACCGCGACGCCGCCCGTGGGAGTGGGGCCTTTTGGCGTGAGACTTCCCGTGAATATCGGTGGCGAGAAGAAGATCGAAGTGCCCGCCGAGGAGTTGACCGTGCGGCTGCCCACCGGGCGCATGATCGCGGTCGTGCAGCCCTTGAGCGACCCGCCGTTTGCGCCTGGAGTGCGGGTGAAGGTGATCTACGAAAAGGTCGACGACCCGAAGGACCCGCAGCGGATTCAGGTCGTGCGGGAGTAGCTGGTAGCTTGTCTTCGGCGCCCGCTACGTGAGCAGGTACGGTATCACCCTTCGAGGTGTATTTTCAAGGGGGGGTTATGGCGCTCCATTTCGAAAACAGAGCCCAACGTCCGTCGCATCCCTGCGCTCACGCGCAGGGCCACAAATACAACTACAGATACCGCAAGCGGGCGGGCGGAGATTAGCGATTCAGTCTGCGATCCACACCATATCCCCGTTCCGCACTTCCTCGTAGAGCTCGACGATCTCGATATTCCGCATGAGCACGCAGCCGGAGCTGAGCGGCTCGCCGATGCGGTCCTCGTGGTTCGTGCCGTGGATGTAGACGTAGCGCTCGTAGGTATCGACGTCGCCGCCCCGATTTACGCCCGGCTCGAGGCCACGCAGCCACAAAATGCGGCCGGTGATCAGGTCCTGGCTGGCGCTGCCCTCGGGGTACTCGAAGTAGTGCTTCCCCTGTGGGATACGGGACTTGAAGACCATCCCGGGCGGCTGGCCGGCGCCGATGCGCTCGGCGATCTCGTGGAGGCCGCGGGGGGTGCCGAGCGAGTTCTTCACGTTGGAGGGAGGGCGTTTAGACGTGGAGATGACGTAGCTTTTGACGAGTTCACCTCGCCTGAAGAATTGCATCGTTGCTGTGCTTATCCGCACGGCAAGAAC
>JAZKEV010000491.1:0-302 GCA_040386765.1 Verrucomicrobiota bacterium
CGGCATCGACCCGTTTTCGATCCTCGTGCCCTTCCTCGTCTTCGCCATCGGCGTGAGCCACGGCGTGCAGAAGATCTGCACATTCCGCAACGAGGTCTTCAAGGGGCAGGATGGTCCCACCGCGGCGCGCGCCGCCTTCATGCAGCTGATCGTGCCGGGCATCGTCGCGCTCTGCACCGATATCGTGGGCTTCATCACGATGCTCGTGATCAAGATCCCCACCATCCAGGAGCTCGCGATCACCGCCAGCCTCGGCGTCAGCGTCATCGTCATCACCAATTTCTTCCTTCTCCCGCTCCTGC
>JAZKEV010000491.1:312-779 GCA_040386765.1 Verrucomicrobiota bacterium
CGCACGCAAGGTACCTCCCCTCCCTTCCCCTCCTCTCCTTCCGCTCCTGCTCTCCTACCTGCGGCTGCCTCCTTCCTATGGGATCTGGCTCGCCGGACGCCGCGCCATGGGCGATCGCGTCTCCCAGAGCCTCGCCGTCAAGCTAAAGCCCCGCCCGTCGATCGCGATCGTCGCCGTCTGTTTCGCGCTCGGCGGCTGGGCGTATTGGAAATCTGGAGACGTGCGCATCGGCGATACCCAGGCCGGCGTGCCCGAGCTGCGCCCCGACTCCCGCTACAATCGCGACACGCAGGTCATCACTTCCAAGTTCACTATCGGCGTCGATATCCTCTCCGTGATCGTCGAGACGGTCCCCAATGGCTGTGTCGACTACGAGGTGGTCACGCTCATGGATCGCTTCGAGGGCCACATCCGCCAGGTCCCCGGCGTCCAGTCCGTGATCTCACTCCCGGCCATGGCCAAGATCA
>JAZKEV010000491.1:789-2046 GCA_040386765.1 Verrucomicrobiota bacterium
CGCGTGCTCCCGCGCAATCAGCAGGCGCTCGCGCAGGCCGTGTCGCCGATCGAGACGGCCACGGGCCTCCTCAATTCCGACGGCAGCGTGATGCCGATCATGATCTTCCTCGCCGATCACAAGGCCGAGACGCTCCGCGCCGTCACCGATGCCACGAAGCAATTCGCCGCCGACAATCCCTCGCCCAAGGCCAAATTCCTCCTCGCGAGCGGCAATGCCGGCGTGATGGCCGCGACCAACGAGGTCGTCGCCGCCGCCGAGAAGCCGATCCTCCTCTGGGTCTTCGGCGCCGTGATCGCGCTCTGCCTGATCACCTTCCGCTCCGCCAAGGCCGCGCTCTGCATCGTGCTCCCGCTCGCGATCGTCAGCTACCTCGCGTACGCGCTAATGGCGTACCTCGATATCGGCCTCAAGACCTCGACACTCCCCGTCGTCGCCCTCGGCGTAGGCATCGGCGTCGACTACGGCATCTACATCTTCGCCCGCCTCATCGCTTCGCTGAATGCCGGCGAGTATTTCGAAGACGCCATGTCCGCCGCGCTCAAGGATGCGGGCGCCGCGGTCGTCTTCACCGGTCTCACCCTCGCGATCGGCGTGAGCACGTGGATTTTTTCCGGCCTCAAGTTCCAGGCCGACATGGGAATCCTCCTCACCTTCATGTTCCTCGTGAACATGGTCGGAGCGATCATCCTCCTCCCCGCGATGGCCCGCTGGCTCTGGCGCCACCACACCGGCCACACCGCCGCGCCGTTCCCGATGCGGCGGTGAGGACCGAGTTCGTAAGGAAATTCTCAAAAGGTTTGTCATTCTGAGTGCAGCGAAGAATCCACGGGAACGGACACCATGCCGTCTGCGCACGCGTGGATTCTTCGCTGCGCTCAGAATGACAGAGGAGTGATTGTCGCCCTATTTGAACTATCCCTGAAGCGCCCGTTTCAGCGAAGCTTCAGCGCGGGCGTCTCCGCTTGAAGATGCACGAGAGTTCAGGCCGGGCCTTCATCCGGCAGCGCCAGCGCGATCGTCATTAGCAACTGCTCGTTCGTGAAGGGCTTTTCAAGAATCGCCTTGGCCCCAAGCTGGCGCGCGAGCTTGAGATAAAGCGTGGCCGGCAGTTCGCCCCCGCCCGACATCGCCACCACCGGGAGCGTGGGCTGATTAACTCGCAAGGCCGTGATGACCTCGAGTCCATCCCGGTCCGGCATCAACAAATCCGTGAGGACCAGGTCGATTTGCCCGCTCGCTAAAGCCCGGGCTGCC
>JAZKEV010000491.1:2056-9152 GCA_040386765.1 Verrucomicrobiota bacterium
CGACCCGGTAACCCGCGTTCACCAACACAACCTCCACCAGAAGCCTCAGGTGTTCCTGATCTTCGACGACGAGAATCGTTCGGAGTGACATGTTCGGGATGGTTTGTTGTTATGGCCTCAAGGCCGGGGCCCCAGTCGAATTTAGAATCGCATGCACCTTCTTGAGCAAGCGTGCCGGCTCGCAGGGCTTGGCGAGGATATCGCCGAGACCCAGGGCGGCCAGCTCGGTCATCTTTTCGCCCTGCGTGGAACCGGTCATGACGAGAAATTTCATCTGGGGCTCCAACACCCGCACGGTGCGGATCAACTCGGGACCGCTCATCACGGGCATGTCGATATCGGTCACGATGAGTTGGGTGTCGTCGCGGTGCGCAACGAAGAGCCGGATCGCATCTTCGCCGTGGCCGGCGGTGATGACGTGGTAGCCTCGCGCTTCGAGCACGGCCTTGGTGGCCTCGCGCATCGCGACTTCGTCGTCCACCAGCAGGATGGTCTCGCCATTTCCGCGTGGAAGATGGGCGACGGGCTCGGCCGCCAGCGCGATATCGTTTTGTTCCACGGCCGGAAGGTAGACTTTGAAGGTGGTGCCCTTGCCGGGCTCGCTGTCCACCGTCAGGAAGCCATCGTGGCTCTTCACGATGCCGAGCACGGTGGAGAGACCCAAGCCGGTGCCTTTGCCAATGGGTTTGGTCGTGAAGAAGGGATCGAAAATTCGGTCAATGATCGCGCGCGGAATGCCATCGCCGGTGTCGGTTACGGTCAGGCGCACGTAGTTGCCGGGATTAGCGATGCGACACGCCTTGGCGCCTGCCGCATCGAGGCGCAGATTTTCGACCCGCAGCAAAAGTTTGCCACCCCTGGGCATGGCGTCGCGGGCGTTCACGCACAGGTTGAGGAGCACCTGATGGAGTTGAGTCGAGTCCGCCACGATCGGCCAAAGCGAGGCTCCCACCTCGCGCGCGACTTCGATATCGCGGGGAAACGTCGCTTCGACGATATGAACCATATCCCGGATCATGTGCTCGAAGTTCACGTTGGCCCTCTGGCCACCGGAGCCGCGGCCGAAATTAAGCAACTGGCGGATGAGCGCCGCTCCCCGCTGCGCCCCGGTCTCCATCATCGTGACGATCTTCTGATCGTGCGGCGAATCGAGTTTCACCTTGAGCAGGCCCGCGGCCATCAGGATCGGCGCGAGGATATTGTTCAGGTCGTGGGCGAGGCCGCTGGAAAGCGTGCCGATGGCCTCCATGCGCTGCGCCCGCAGGATCTGCTCCTGCAATTTTTTTCGCTCGGTGATGTCGATCCCGGAAACGACCAGATGCGTAATACCGCCATCGACATCGCGCAGAGGACCGCAGCAAAAATCGACCGTGATAAGATTCCCGTCGGCAATTCGGTTTTCGATATCGAAGCGCGCGACTTTGCCGTTCGCTGCCTCCTGCAAGACCCCGAGCAGCCGCTTCTGCACGTCGGGGGAAAAGGTCCACCAGAGGGTCTGGTGAAAAAGTTTCCCGATGACGTCTTCGCGCCGGCATCCGGCGGCTTCCAGCGCGGATCGGTTGATCTCGACGAGCGTGCCATCCGGTTCGCACAGCCCCACGAACACAAAGAGATTATCCAGAGTATTGCGCAACCGGCGTTCATTCTCCCGCAGTTTTTCCTGCGCTTGCCGGCGAACCGAAAGCGTGCCGGCAAGGATGGCTCCGCAGATCACGGCAAGAACCACGACAATGATGGTGGTCAGGCGGAGGTTGTGGACGTTTGCCGCAATGGCTTGGGCCAGGCGGTCGGCATTGGCATTGTTATAGGCGACCAGGGCGTCAGCCGCCGTGCTCACCGGCACGAAAGCCGGGAGCAGTTCGCTTTCGAGAAAAGCCAGGCTGCGGGCCCGATCTCCGGTGCGCAGCAAAGCTTCATGCGCGTCCCGCTTGCGATTGAAATTGGCAAACTGGCTCGCAAGCTCGTCGACGAGCCCGTGGTCCTTGCCGGGATTGATACGGATGGTCGCCTGATACCTGGCGAACGCAGCCTCAAACGCCGCAGCGGCGGCTCGCGCTGATTCAAGATTCCGGGCTCTCGCTCCATCATCCATGGTGACGGCCGCCAAGGTCGAAAATCGCACGCAATTGCCCACGGCTGCTTTCATGGCGTGCGCATCGATCGAGCCCGGCACGGCATCGGTGCTGATCATCACACTGTCCCGCTCAACGCCTTTACCGCTAAAATAGGCGGTGATTGCCAGCAGCAGGAAAAGGAGCAGCAGCGCGATGCTCGTCACCGTCAGCCACCCGGTTGCACCGCGAAGTTTCATGAAGGCACTATTATTGTATGTCTCATGAGACAAAGCGCCGCAATTCTTATTTCGCTGCGACAGTCCTAAAACATGTTTTCAAATGGATTATCATTCTGCGCGCAGCGAAGAATGCCAGAGGTAAGCGGGTCGCTCTATTTCGAAAACACACCCCAAACGAAGCTCTGGAAGCGGCTCCACAACGCACGACGTTGAAGCCGTGAGATGGCTCATGGGGTCGTGAGTAGATATCTTTATTGGACGAGATAAGATCCCGCTTTAATCTATAAGCCAAGAATGCCCGGCGCGGTGCTCACCGTGCTGCCGGGCCGCATTCCCCGTCCTCCTTCCGACGCCTCAGTCCCTTTTTGGAACCCCGCGCATCCTTTCCATCTCACAACTCCAGTCTGGCCTCTCCCCGTATCCCTCCTTCTCCTTTCGTCTGCCAGACGTTTCCGCACTTTTTTCGTCTTCTTCAATCCCTCCGCCTTCCGCCTTTCCCGTGCCTGAGCCCATCGCCAAGCCTCCGCTGCTCTCCGATAGCCAGCGTCGCATCGTAAGCTCCGCCATTACCCTTGCCGCGTTTCTCGGGGCCATCGCGCTCATCATCCTCGCGTTCATCGTCCTCGGCCGGCTCCTTGCCACCTTCTCCAGTGTCCTGTGGCCGCTCGCCACCGCCGGCGTCCTCGCGCTGATCCTCCGCCCGCTGGTCGTCTCGCTCGAGCGCCGGCTCAAGCTCCGCCGCATCACCGCGGTCGTCCTGCTCTACGGCGTCTTCGTTCTCTTTACCGGGATCGGCCTGATCATCCTGCTCCCGCCCCTCGTCCAGCAGCTCATCGATTTCATCGCGTACGTCCCGGACCTGTGGATAAACGCCTCCAACTACGTCACCGCGCACTATCCCGATTGGATCGCGCTCGCGCAGCGTCACCTCGCCAATCCCAGCGTGCGCAAGCTGGTCGATAGTCTCGCCGCCGAGAGCCAGGCGCTCTTCACCCACGCGATCCCCTCGCTCCGCGCCGCCTTCGGCGGGGTTTTCGATGTCTTCGCCTTCCTGACCCATCTCGCAATCGTCCCAGTCTACCTCTTCTTCTTCCTCCTCGCACGCGGCGAACCGACAGGCAACCTCGGCCGCCACCTGCCCTTTCTGCGCCCGGGTGTGCGCAACGACGTCGTGTTTCTCGCCAGCGAATTCGTCTCGATCATCGAGGCCTTCTTCCGCGGCCAGCTGCTGATCGCACTCTGCATGGGCGTGCTGCTCGCGATCGGCTTTTCGATCGTCGGCCTGAAGTTCGGGCTCTTCGTCGGCCTCGCGCTCGGTCTGCTTAATATCGTGCCCTACCTCGGCACGATCCTCGGGCTCGCCGTCACGCTGCCCCTCGCCTTCTTCCAGCCCGGCGGCGGCTGGCAGCTCCTCGGTCTCGTCCTCCTCGTGAAGGCCATCGTCCAGTGCATCGAGAGCTGGTATCTCACGCCGAAGATCATGGGCCACCACACGGGCCTCCACCCGGTCGTGATCATCGTCGCGATTTTCTTCTGGGGCACCGCCTTCGGCGGCGTCCTCGGCATGCTCCTCGCCGTGCCTCTTACCGCCTTCTTCGTCACCGCCTGGCGCCTCGCCAAGATGAAGTACCTCCGGCCGGTCTGAGAGGCTCCGGGCTCACATCCGGTGGCCTTGCGCGTGAGCGCGGCCTCTTCTCAATCATTTGAACAGGAAGATCGGAAAGAGCGGGAAGAGGAGAAACAAAGACCGGATCGATTGGTTTTTTTACCGACCTTCCCGATCTTCCTGTTCAATCAGCCCGGTGTCAGCGGCCTCGACTCCAATTTTTATCCTCCAATGGACCCGCATCTTGGCCTTTCTTTCGTGTCGTTCGTGTGTTTCGTGGGCTCTCATCCGTGAGCTCTCCGTCCAAGCCACCCGCCGAATGCGCCAACTGCGGCGCCGAGATCCCCCGCACCGCCAAGGCCTGCCCCGAGTGCGGCGCCGACGAGCGCACCGGCTGGCGTGAGAACGACGACACCCGCTACGACGGCCTCGACCTGCCCGAGTCTGCCTTCACCGACGACAAAGCCCCGTCCCGCCCCGAGGCGTCGTCCCGCCACGTCAACGGCATCGCTTGGTATTGGTGGTGCGTCGGCGTGGCGTTGCTCATGATGCTCGCGGTCAGCTTCCTCCGCTAGCGGCATCACCCGGCAGCGCTTGAACGGCGACGTGCCAACCTGGCAGAGCTCATTCTCACTCCAGTTCTAACACAAGATCAGGCCGAAAGCCGGTCTGGTCCGGATTGTACGCGGTCTGATAGCCGAGCGCATTATTGAGAATGCGCGTGCGGCCGATCAGGTAGTCGCGCACGGCGTGGATATGTCCGTGAATCCACACCGCCGGGCCTTGTTCGGTTATCAAAGTGTCGAGATTTGAGGCGTAGGCGGCGCTGAGGAGATCGGCCTGCTTCTCCGGTTTTAGCGATTGCAGGGATGGCGCGTGGTGCGTGATCACAACCGACTTCGCGCGATCACCGCCGGCGAGAAATTGCGTGAGGGCCAGTCGGGAATCGAGATGGAGCAGCGCGGTATGTTTCGGGGTCAACCGTCCCGTATCCCGGCGCCGGATCTTGCGATAGTCGTTCATCCCGCGGTCCTTCGAGCCAGCGGCCGCCATCGCGGCATGGGGATCGCCAAGCAGGTTGAAATCGGTCCAGAACGTGGCGCCGAAAAAGCGCCAGCCGTTCAGCTCGAAAGTATCGTTCTCCAAGACGCGGACATTGGAGCCGGCGGCGGCTTCCCGCAGCTTTTCGTGCAGGCGGCCGATGCGCTCATCGTAGTATTCGTGATTTCCCGCGATATACAGCACCGGCGTATCGGGAAAGCGCAGCCTCGCCCACGTGACGCCTCTCGTGCCGCGATCTATATCGCCGGCAAGGATCACCACATCGGCCGCCACGTCGGATAACTCCACGTGCCCGAACTCCCGATGCAGATCGTTTAAAATACGGAGGCGCACCTCACCATCATGCAGCGACCGCGAAGGATAAGTCCAATCTCGACGATATTTTAGCTGCCCCCAGCGCTTACTCGTCTTTAGGTAGCGCTGTACTGCTTTTAGTCGCCCCTGCTGTAGTCTTTTAAAGCCAGCGCCCCTCTCCTATGAACTCAGGCTCCTTCACGCGTCACCCCGGCTCCGCATCCCTGCTCCTGCGCACGCTGTTTTTCTTCATCACCATCGCCGCGGCTTGGGCACAGGACGCGGCACGCATGGCGGAGGTCGTGAAGATCTACGCCAAGGACGATCGCTTCATGGGCTCGGCGCTTGTCGCGAAAGACGGCGCGATTCTCTTCGAGCAAAGCGCCGGTTGGGCTAATGCGGAGTGGAAGATCGCCAACACCGCCACGACCAAGTTTCGCCTTGGCTCCATCACCAAGCAATTCACCGCCGCCGCGATTCTCTTGCTCGCGGAGGACGGCAAGCTCGGGCTCGACGACGCACTCTCGAAGTTCGTCCCTTCCGCGCCCGAGACGTGGCGACCCGTCACGATTCGTCAGTTGCTCTCCCATACCGGGGGCATTCCGAGCATCACCGATCAGCCTGAGTTTCGCACGTGGAAGCTCTCTCCGCACACGCCGGAACAGAGCATGGCGCGGATCGCCGACAAGCCGCTCGAATTCACGCCCGGCGAAAAATTCAAGTACAGCAACACCGGCTACCAGCTGCTCGGCTGGATCGTCGAGCTCGCCTCAGGCCAGAAGTATGACGCGTTTCTCAAGCAGCGCATTTTCACGCCGCTCGGGATGAACGACTCCGGCTACGACCTGAGCTCCACGGTGATTCCACAGCGCGCGTCGGGCTATATGTCCAGCCCGCAGGGCCTCGTCAATGCTCCCTACGTCGATATGCACGTGCCCGCCGGGGCCGGCGCCCTGTACTCCACCACGCGGGACCTCGCGCTCTGGACGCAGGGCCTCTTCGGCGGAAAGCTGCTCAAGCCCGCGTCGCTCGAGCTGATGACGAAGCCCGTGCAGGGCAACTACGCTCTTGGTGTGAGCGTGAACACGGTCAAGGGCCGCAAGGTGATCCTCCATGGCGGCGGTATCGAGGGTTTCAATACGCAGCTTTCCTACTATCCCGAAGCCAAGCTGACCGTCGTAGTCCTCGCCAATATCAATGGCCAGAACCAGGGCAAAATCGCCACCGAACTGGCCGCGGTTGCCTTCGGCGACACGGTCATCCTGCCCACGGAGCGGAAGGAGATCGAGGTGCCGGCTGCCGTGCTCCAACGCTATGTCGGCGTGTATCAACTCAGTCCGGAAATCATCAATACGATCCGGCTCACCGATGGCCGTCTCACCACGCAGTTGACGCGCCAGCAGCCGTTGCCGCTCTTTGCCGAATCCGAGACGAAGTTCTTCCTCAAGATCGTCGATGCGCAGGTCGAGTTTTTCACCGACGAGCAGGGACGCGTGACCCACCTTGTGCAGTATCAGGGCGGTCGGGAGATCAAGGGGACGCGTGTGGAGGACAGTGCGCCGGCGGCGCGTCCGTAGGCGACAGCTGCTTAATGAATACTGTAGCCACAAGAAGACGCAGAAGGCGCAAAAAGGAGCCTGATATTTTTGCGCCTTTTGTGCCTTTTTGCGGCAAATTCTCAGCGCAGCGAAGAATCTACGCGTGCGCAGGTAGAAGGTATGCGGACGGCGCTCCGCGGGAGGTGGATGGATTGCCACGTCGCTACGCTCCTCGCAATGACAAGGTAGAGGAGAGAACGTAGCGCGGAGCTTCAACCCGCGCTCGGTGTACTCAGGGTATTC
>JAZKEV010000492.1:0-4436 GCA_040386765.1 Verrucomicrobiota bacterium
TGCGAGGTGACGACGGCGAGCCAGCTCTGGGCACAGGATCCGCTTCGCCAGCCCCTAATCTGCCTGCCTCCGGGCGAGAGCATCGCGAAGCTGTTTTATCGCGGACTCCGCCAGCTCAAGGTCGAGTGGCCGACGGCGATCGAGGCGAGCTCGACCGATCTCGTGCTGCGCTATGTGGCCAACGGCTACGGCATCGGCGTGACTGTGGACCTGCCGCCGCTGGTCACCGCTCCCGGCGTGCGGGTCGTGAAGCTCCCGGGTTTCGATCCGGTGGAGTTTATGGCGCTGTGGTGCCAGTCGTCGACGGCGCTGCACCAGGAGATGCGCGCCTTGATCGCGCAGCGGGCGGGGGAGTTATTCCCGCAGGTGGCAAAGCCTGCGCAGGGCAAACGCGGCCGGCGGGCGGCGAGCGCCAGAGCAGGGTAGGGCGCAGCGCTAGGTTCCCACGGCGGATACCGGGGAGGGTAGACGAGCGTGGGCATGCCGACCATGCTACGAGGGGAGTCGGTGCGCTACGCGGAGGGGAGCCTCACGGTAAAGATAAAGAGCGGAAGAACGACCGGGCCGGGAACGCTTTCCAACGGGAAAGGCGCTGCGAGCCAGACGCGTTTACGCGTATCCTTGCCAAGCGGCCAAACGCCGCTCTAGCTGGCGGGCTCTCAGGCGTGACGCAGCCGTTTCCCGAAACGGCCTGAAACCGTATCCCTTGCGGTGCGTCTCGCGGCTCACCTCGATTTTTAATTCCCCTACGATGTCTCAATCCTACCTCACTCGACGCGACTTCATCTCGTTTTCGGCCACCGTGGCGGCCCTGCTGACCTTCCCGGGCTGCGCCACCGACATGACCAGGCTCGCCAACTCGCCGCGCAAGCCGCGTCCGATCGCGCCCGGCGCCCGGATCCGCATCGCGCAGATCGGCTGCGGCGGCAAGGGCTTCTCGGACGTGATGCCGCACAAGGACACGGAAGAGATCGTGGCGCTGTGCGACATCGACTGGGAAGGCCTCTCGCGGCCCTCCCAAGCGACCAAGGATGCCGCCAACGCCCCTAAGAAGGCTGCAAAAGCCGATAAGGCGGGCGCGCCGAAGCAGGCCGCCAACGAGCCCAACGTGAAGAAGCTCATGAAGGAGTTTCCGAACGCCAAGCGTTACACGGATTTCCGGAAGATGCTGATCGAGATGGATGATCAGATCGACGCGGTGATCGTGAGCACGCCGGACCACATGCACTTCCTGCCGGCCTACATGGCAATCATGCTCGGCAAGCACGTCTATGTGCAGAAGCCGCTGACGCAGACCGTGGGCGAGGCCCGCGAGCTCCTGCGGCTGGCGCGCTTGAACGGTGTCGTCACGCAGATGGGCAACCAAGGCCACGCGGCCGAGGGCATCCGCCTCGTGAAGGAGTGGATCAATGCCGGGCTGCTCGGCGAAGTCCGCGAAGCGCACATCTGGACGAATCGTCCGATCTGGCCGCAGGGCTTCCAAGCGTGGCCGGAAGCCGATCCGGTCCCGAAGGGCCTCGATTGGGAATCGTTCATCGGTCGCTCACAGATGCGGCCGTTCAGCCGGAAGATTCACCCCTTCAACTGGCGCGGTTTCCAGGACTACGGCTGCGGCGCGCTCGGCGACATGGCGTGCCACTTGATGGACGCCGCGTTCTGGGGCCTCGAGCTTGGCTCACCCACGAGCGTGGAGCTGAAGAAGGTCGTGGAGCCGAGCAAGGTGGCCTTCCCGCGGCAGGCGATCGTGGAGTACCAGTTCCCCGCGCGTGGCAAGATGCCGCCGGTGAAGGTCATGTGGTACGAGGGCGGCCTGTTGCCCGATAAGCCGGGCCAGATGGAGGCCGAGCGCACTCTCGCCAAGGGTGGCCAGCTCCTCATCGGCTCGAAGGGCACGGTCTATGATGGCAACGACTACTGCAACAGCCCGCGCTTCGTTCCGGAGTCGCTGCACCAGGAGTTGGGCACGACCGGCAAGTTTCCGCCGAAGACGATCCCGCGCGTGCTGCCCGGCACGCCCTTCACGGGCAGCCCCTACAAGGAATGGTCCACCGCGATCCGCGCGGGCGATCGCACCGGCTGCGGCTCGAACTTCGAGTACTCGGTGCCGTTCACCGAGATGGTGGCGCTCGGGACGATGGCGATCCTCGTGGGCGTCGGCAAAAAGATCACCTTCGACCCGGTCTCGCTGAAGACCAACTTCCCCGAGGCCGACGCGCTGCTGTACCCGACCTATCGCTCCGGCTGGGCCAAGGAAGACATGCTCAAAGGCGCGAAGATCATCGCCTGAGCGGGTGCGACCTAGCGAACCTGATTCTAAAAACGAAAAGGCCCGCCCGAAATGGCGGGCCTTTTTTGTGGGCACTCGAGACGAGCGGCATTTGCTCAAGGTAGCGGCGGTCGTCCCGACCGCCATGGGTCGGCCCCGTCCGGCGCGTGCAAAACGCCCAGGGATCGAGGCAGGGCGATTCCATCTCGCGGTAGTCCGTCCCTGCGCTCACGCGCAGAGCCACCCGGAAATCAGATCCCCCCAGACGCGAAAAGAGCGCGCCCGCATGCGCGCGCTCTCAGTTTCTCCCAAGCGAGGACGGGTTAAAACCTATGCGCTCCGCCCCGCCTCAGAAACTAAACGTATTGCTCAAGTACCAGCGCTTTTCCGGCGGCAACCGCGTGACGGCCGCATCGCCCCAGGGCTGCACGGTCACCGCGATGAGGTCCGTCGTGCCGATGAGGTTCTTCACGTTGAGCTGGATTTTCCAGTCCACGCGATCCTTCCACAGCTTGCGGCTGTAGCCGATCCACGCGTCGACGTTGGTCTCGGCCTTGTCGTAATACGGGTTCTGCTTGTCGACTTCGATGAAGCCCGCCGGACCCGCGGCCGAGGGCAGGCGGCGCACGGGATAACCGAGGCCGATCTTGCTCTGCCAGCGGACGCCGGTGCCGAGGTTGAACCCGCGGAACATGCTTTCGCGCGAGAACGTATAGTTGCCTACGAAGTTCGCGCGGTACCGGCGCTGCTCGGCGCTGGCCGAGCCTTCGTTGGCGAGCGTGGTGCGGTAGGGCGACTCGATGTTGACCTCCCACCACTCGCGATTGGTCTGCGGCGGAGTGAGGCCCGGGTTCGGGCCGCCGATCACCCAGCCGCGCGGATAGTTGCCGGCCGCGACATTGGCGAGCTGCTCGGTGAAGACGGGCCGCATGCGCTCGATGAACTCCTTCATATCGGGGCCGATGTTGCTCTGCACGGTCTCGGCCTCGGAGAGGTTGGCGAGGAAGCGCCAGCGGGAGTTGGGCTGGAACGTCATCTCGATCTCCGTGCCCTTGGCGACGAAGTCGGTGGTGTCGGTGAAGCCGGGCAGCTGGCTTACAAAGGCATGAGTGATGGTCGGGGCGACGCCGCTGAGGGTCCAGCCGTAGAGCTCGCGGAAGTTGGGCGGGAGCACGGCAAACACCGCCTCGACATCGGCGGTGCGGTTGATGTCGGGATTGACGTTCGCTTCCTGCGCCCAGAAGCCGGTGCGCTGGAGCAGGCCGTTGATGCGGAGCGTGCTACCCGCGTTCTGCGCGATAGCCTGGCCGGTGACGGCGGTCTCGAAACGGTTCAGGCGCAGCTGAAACCGATTCTGCATGAACGAGAGGTTCACGCCGTACTCCTCGGTCTCGCCGGTGGGCGGGGCGAGCGAGGCGCCGTAGCTGTTCACGCGCGAGCCGGCGGGGGTGAAGTTCTCGGAGTTGCTGTAGAAGACGCTGGCGTTCATGCCCCACGGGAGACGCATGAGGCGCATCGGCCACTTGAGCACGCCGCTGTAGCTGAAGACATCCTCGCCGATGCGGAAATCGGGCGTCGACGGGAACGAGAAGTCCGAGGGCGTGAAAACGTTCTTAAACGTCGCGGCCTCGTTGTGCACCGTCTGCGCCTGCGTGACTTGGCCGAGGAAATTCCGGTCGCGCCGCCAGCCGGCGAGCGTCACGAGGTGGTCGGCGAGCCAGTAGCTCTGGAGGGCCACGGCCTCGGACTTGAGGACTTCGCGGCCAGCGGTGACATTGCCGGCAATGTAGTCGATCGTGGTCGTGGCCGTGGTGAATGCACCCTGACCCGGATCGCCGGCCGCGGCGGCGAAGTAAGTGGTCTCGAACGTGAGGCCGGGCGCGATCGGCGGAGTGCGGATGGGCTCGAGCTTGAGCGGCGCGCCGCCGAGCACGGAGGGACCGTGATACACGAGGAAGCCGGGGATGCGGTTGCCGTTGGTGTACTGCGGGCCGCCGATGGCATCGGCGAGCGGGCCGAAGGCCGCGGGCCGCCGGGTGTAGGCCAGGCGCTCTTCGTTGTCGCGCTGGTAGAGGCCCGTGAGGGTGTGGCGACCGAGCCATTTGGCCCACGAGGGCCCGAGGTCCTTGAAATCGTACCGCAGGAAAGCCGTCAGCCGGAGCGCATCGCG
>JAZKEV010000493.1:0-2420 GCA_040386765.1 Verrucomicrobiota bacterium
AGGAGGCGACGTTGAAGCTGGCGCGGATGCAGGCGTGGGCGGCGCTGAGCCAGCCTGAGCCGGAGGTGCGGAGGGCGGAGCGGCTCTTGGGGATGGTTTGGATGGCGGAGCGGATGGCGCTGGCGCGGGAGAAGCTGGCGCTGGATAAGCAGCGGGTGGCGCTGCGGGAGCAGGCGGCGGCGGCGCGCGCGGAGCGCGTCGCGAACGCGGCGGGTGCAAAGCGGGGGGCGAAGGGTGCGGGGCAGAACGCGGAGGGCGGCGAGCCCAAGCCGTGGATGACGGAGGAGCAACTGCGGGAATATTTGAAGATAGATTTTGGGCCTGGGGAGTATCGGCCGACGGACAATCCTCCTCTATTTCCGGGATCTGTTGGGGTTGGCTGCGGTAAACCGGAAGATAAACCTAATGCGGCGGCGTTAGGGTTGGGGTCTGGGGTTTCGGGTCTGGGATCTGGGGGCGCAGGTTTCGGAGTTGGGCGCGAGGAGGGCGGGCTGGCTGGAGGACTGCAGTTGGGCGAGGAGGATATGGATATGGATCTGGAAGGCGAAGAGGATGAGGGGTCGGAGGAGGCTCCCACTCCCTACGACCATATGAAGGAGCCTTGGCGGACTTGGTTTAAGGTGAACGGGTGGCCGCCGAGTCCCCTCCCGGGCGACCCGGGGCAGGCTGTGGCTGGTGGCGAGGTGAAGCCGGCTGAGGGGGCGGAGCGTTCGGAGCCGAGTCCGGAGGCGGAGGTTGAAGCGAACGGCGAGCGGGAGACCGCAGGCGCGGCGCAGGCTGAGCTGCCGGCGACGTTTGGGTTTCAGCTGCTGTAGAGCGGCTTCGCTTTATAACTACCATGGCCACAAAAAGGCGCGGACGGCGCAAAAAAGAGAGATGGATTGTCCTTCCATGTCGTGGCGGTTCATGGGCGACGGATACCAATCGCACCTTGGATTTAGACTTTCCGAAAGTAACCGGAATCATTTTAGCCACAGATGGCACGGATGGACACAGATAAAAATCCCTCTGTTTTATCTGTGGCTAAAGTCCAAAAGCATCAGGCGATTGGTATGACGGAGGGGATAACACCCCCGTACGCCATCGGCGGTCGTAGACCGCCGCTACAGGAATTCAGGGGTGCAGATCTGCGGGTGGCAGAAATAAAAAAGCCTGAGCAGTTGCTCCGGCTTAATGAATCGATTCTGGCGCTGCGCCGGTTAGCGTGGGGTGACGGTGACGGGGACGGTCACTTCACCGGAGCCATAACCCTTGAGGTAGAGGCTGCCGTTGCCGGGCTTGCCGCCCTCGACCGTGATGGTGATGGAGGTCTGGCCCTGGGGGATGACGACTTCGGGCATAATGATGCTGTCGGGCACATCGGTCGCCACGTCGAGGAGGGTGCCGCCGGGGAGGGCGGGATTGGGCAGCGTAAACGTGAGGTTCGTGCGCTCACCCGTGCGGAGATTCAGCGACGAGGGCGAAATATCGACGGTGCTGGGATCGATGCGGAAGGTGCCCACCGGGGAACTGCCCGCGGCGCTGTTGATTGTGACCGAGTAGTTGCGGTTCGCCTCGAGCGCGGGGACGGTGAAGCTGACGGCATTGGGCGACTCGAGCTGGGTGCGGACCGGAGTGCCGTTGAAGGAGACGACGTCCTGCGCGGTGAAGCCGCGGCCGACAATGCTGACGTGGGCGCCGACGGGACCGCGGTTGACCTCGAGGGAGAGGACGTAGCGGCGGACGATCTTCACGGTCTGCACGGCGGTGTAGCTCTCGGCCGGCGTGACGACGTTGTTACCCTCGACGTTGTAATTGACCAGGAAGTAGTAGTTCAGCTGGTCGCGGCCGCCCGTGACCTGGTACTCGTAGTCGTAGATGCCTTCGCCGAGCGCGGCGGACTTCATGGGGAAGCTCTTGCCATCGACGATCAGGCGGGGCGCGATGCCCGAGACCATGTTGGTGCGCGAGGTGACGCGCAGTTGGAAAGTGTAGATCTGCGAGGGATTCTCCGGCACCGAGGGCGGTGTCAGATTCGTCAGGGTGACGTTCTCGCAGCCCGCGAAAAGCATGAGGCAGCCGAGCGCGGCCAGCCAGACGAGGATTTTTCTCGCGGGAGAAATTCGGTTGGTGTGCATTGTGTCCTAGAGTGGAAAAACCGAGCGGAAATGCGCTAGTAATGAGCGGGCTACCGACAGAGCAAGACAAAGCTGAGGCGGGGCCGGCATTGGGGCTCTATGCGCATGTGCCGTTCTGCGCGTCGACGTGCGATTTCTGTGCATTCTATCAAACAACCCCGACCGCCGATGGGGTGCAACGGTTCCTTGAAGGTATGGCGCTCGAAGCAGAATCCGTCACCTGGCCCCGGCCGGTGACGACGGTCTTCTGGGGCGGGGGGACGCCGGGGCTGCTGGCGCCGCGCGACCTGACGCGGCTGGCGG
>JAZKEV010000493.1:2430-6902 GCA_040386765.1 Verrucomicrobiota bacterium
TGGCGGAGATTGTCCGGGGACGATTTGGGGGCGGGGAGCCGAAAGAGTGGACGGTGGAGCTGGCGCCGGCCTCGGTGACTGAGGAGCGGCTGCGCGCGCTGAAAGAGGCAGGGGTCACCCGTGTTTCGATGGGGGTACAGAGTTTTCAGCCGTATTTGCTCGAGGCGCTGGGGCGGCTGCACACGCGGGAGCAGATTTACCGGGCGTACGAGCGGATCCAGGCGGTGGGCTTTCGCAGCGTGAACCTGGACCTGATGTTTGCCCTGCCGGGGCAGACGGCGGAGGAGTGCGCGAACGATGTGGCGACAGCAGTGGGGCTGGGGCCGGATCATCTTTCGACGTATTGCCTGACCTTCGAGGAGGACACGAAGCTCTGGCTGAAGCTCTCGCAGGGGAGGGTGAAGCTGGACCCGGACCGCGAGGCGCAGCTCTACGAGGCGACGTGGGCGCAGCTCGCGGACCTCGGTTTCGGGCAATACGAAGTATCCAATTTTTCACGACCGGGGCATAGCTGCCTCCACAATCTGAATACGTGGCGGATGAACGAGTGGATCGGCCTCGGGCCCTCCGCGGCGTCGCAGCATGGCGGGTGGCGGGGCGGAAACGTCGCCGACTTGGAAAAATGGCGCACGGATTTGGATGTGGGCGTGCGGATGACGGAGGATCGCATGGCCTTGACGCCGGCGGCGCTGGCGGAGGATGCGTTGATTTTTGGACTGCGGATGAATGCCGGGGTGGACCTGGCGACGTGGCAGGCGCGGGCGCCGGAAGCACCTTGGGCGGTGATCGACGATACACTGGCGACGCTCGCCGAGGCAGAACTGCTGGTGCGGGAGGGCTCGCTCGTGAAATTGACGCAGCGGGGGCGGTTGGTGGCGGATTCCGTGGGCGCGGAGCTCATGGCGGCGTTTGAACCGATGACGGAGACGGCATGAGGAGGATGAAGACGATGGGTTCATTGAGGGCGGCTGCATTGAGGGCGGGGGCGAGTGCCGCGAGGATTGCTGCGTGGGCGGTGGTCGTGGCGGGGTTGTGGTTGAGTGCAGCCGGATCGCGCGTGCTGGCGGCTGAGCAGGCGCTGGTGTTGCAGACGGACTTTGGACTGAAAGATGGGGCGGTGGCGGCGATGCGCGGGATCGCAGTGGGCGTGAGTCCGCGCCTGGCGATTCACGATCTGTCGCACGAGAACACGCCCTTCGACATCTGGGAGGGGGCGTATCGGCTGAAGCAGGCGGCGCCTTTCTGGCCGGTGGGGACGGTTTTTGTGTCGGTGGTCGATCCAGGCGTGGGGACGGAGCGGAGCTCGATCGTGGTGAAGACGAAGTCGGGGCACTTTTTCGTGACGCCCAACAACGGCACGCTGACGCTGATCGCGGAGGAGCTGGGAGTCGCAGAAGTCCGGACGATCGACGAGGAGCGGAATCGCCGGCGCGGCTCGGAGCGCTCGTATACGTTTCACGGGCGGGATATCTTCGCCTATGTCGGCGCGCGACTGGCGGCGGGGGTGATCGCGTTTGAGGAGGTCGGGCCGGTGTCGCAGAAGCCGTTGGTGATGCTGGCGCATGAGCGGGCGCGGAAGGACGGGAATGCGCTGGTGGGGGCGGTGCCGGTGCTGGACTTTCGCTTCGGCAACGTGTGGACGAATCTGGACGAGGAGCTGTTTGCCCAGCTGAAACCGAAGGTCGGCGAGCGGTTTCGGGTAACGATTGCACGCGCGGGCAAACAAGTATTTAAGGGCGAGATGCCGTATGCAAAAACGTTTGGCGATGTCGCGGAGGGGCAGCCTCTGCTCTACCTGAACAGTTTGATGAATGTCTCGTTTGCGCTGAATGTGGGCGACTTTGCGAAGACGCATGGCATCGGCAGCGGGGCAGAGTGGAGCGTGCGCGTCGAGAGGGCCCAGCCATGACGCGCTGGCTGCTGGTGTGGCTCGGGCTCGGCTTGCTCGCCAGTGCGGGCTGCAGCTCCCAGGCGAAAAAGCCGAAGGATTATACAACGCTGCTGCCGCGCTTTTTCCTCGAGGCGGGGAACGATGTGACCGGCCTCCCGGTAAAACTGCCGCAGAGTGGCGTCGGGATCTCCGTAAACTCAAAACCGGTCATCACCGAGGGCGACATCGTGGGCGTGGAGCTGGTGCAGGTGGATCTGGGCAAAGCCCTGATGTTTCAGCTCACGGGAAGCGGAACGCGCGACTTTTACCGGATGACGGTCTCGAACGTCGGCCGGCGGCTGGTGCTCACCATCAACGACGCACCGCTGGGAGCGCGGAGGCTCGATGGAGCCATCGCGGATGGAGTGATCTTCGTCTTCGTCGAGGCCCCGGAGGATGAGCTGCCGGAAATGGTGAAGAATCTCAAGAAGACCGTCGTGGCGGTGCAGGAAGAAATCCGTCGGAAGGGATGAGGCGCATGGCGGCAACTGGCTTTTCCGGCTGGCGCGCATTGGGCGTGGCCAGTGGCATCGTGCTCGCGGCGGCAGGCTCACTGTGCGCGGCGGGCGAGCGGCTGCAACTTGTGTGGCCGACGCCGAACCCGGCGTGGGCGGAGGGCAAGCCGGCGACGCAGTGGCTGCAGCACGCAGGCTCGGGCGATCCCGCGACGGGTGGCTTTGGCGGAGTGCGCAGCGGAGGGACGCGTTTTCACGAGGGAATCGATATCCGCGCACTTGCGAAGGACCGGCGCGGCGAGCCGACGGATAGTGTGTTCGCGGCCATGCCCGGCGTGGTGAGGTACGTGAGCACGGCAGCGGGCGAGAGTAGCTACGGCCGTTACGTGGTGCTTGAGCATCCGGCGGCGACACCGGCGGTGTACACGCTCTACGCCCATCTTGCCCAGATCGCACCCGGCCTGCGGACAGGCGTCAGCGTGACGGCGGGCAGCGTGCTCGGCACGATGGGACACAGCGCGGGCGGCTACATGATCCCGAAGGAGCGCTCGCACCTGCACTTCGAGATCGGCGTGGCCGTGACGCAGGACTTCCAGGCATGGTACAACCGGAAGAAATTTGGCAGCCGCAACGAACATGGCATGTGGAACGGCATGAACCTGCAGGGGATCGATCCGCTCGCGTTCTACAACGACTGGCGCGCGCGCCGGATCGACACGGTGCAGGATTTTTTCAACCGGATGGAGCCGGTGGTTCGGATTCGGATCGCGACGTATCAGACGCCGGATTTCGTGAAGCGCTATCCTTCGCTGCTGACGAAGTCGCCATCGCTGGGGTTGGTGGCGGGCTGGGAAATCCGGTTCAACTGGACGGGACTGCCCTTTGCATGGACGCCGCTCACGGCTGCCGAAGTGGCGGGATTGCCTCCCGGCCAGCCACGGATCGTCGAAGTGAATGCCGAGCGCGACCAGCGGGAACGGAGCAAGTGCCTAGCGGTATCGCGCGGTGGAGGGTGGGGTATCGGGAAGGATTTGGAGACGGTGCTGCAGCAGTTGTTTGGGCTGCGGTAGATTTTGGCGGAGAGCGGAGGGCAGACAGCTGAGAGCTCAGAGCTAAGAGCCTAGAGCTCGATCCGTCGAAAAGGGTTTCTCTGTTCTGACTGGCTCTTAGCTCTGAGCTCCCGGTTCTCAGCTAAAAACCTCAGCTCTGCTGTTTCAGCATCGCGAGCAGGGATTGATACTCGGGGTGCTGCTTGAGCACTTCGAGGTCGGGGTCCTGCTGCATCCAGTCGAAGTCGCGGTAGCCGAGTTCCACGGCTTGGTGGAGTTCTTTGAGTGCGTCGCTTTTGCGCTTCGAGAGGGCAAGACTGCACGCGAGATTGTAGTGGGCCGTGGCGTTGCCCGGCTGGAGCTTGACCAGCCGGCGATCCATTTTCAGCCCGTCGGCGATGCGGCCCTGGCGGGTATAGAGGCCGCCGAGGATCTCGACGACATTGGCGTAAGCGGGCTCTCGGCGCAGGACGGACTCGAAGAAACCGATTTCGAACTCGGGATCGTAGATGTCTCTTTTCGGCATCGGTAAAGTCAGGCCCTCAACTGCGGCGCGGGCAGGTTCCGGTTTGGCGAAATTGATTGCATTGGGCGCTCACCTGAAGGCGTTGCGTCAGCGGCGTGAGACCGAGTTTCTGGGAAACGGTGCTGCCGTACCACGTCATGAATGGCGCGCTGATCTCGAAGATCTTATCACAATCCATGCAAACGACCTGGGCGATCTGGGTGCTGTCGCCCTCGCGATTGGGGCGGTAGAATTTTTCGCCGGAGCCGATGTCGACTTCGCGGAGCAGGGCGCTCTCGGTCATGATCGGCAGTGTGCGATAGACGGTGGCGCGCGAGACGGAGTCGTCGATGGCCCGGGCGTAGTCGAGAAGCTGCTCGGCGGTAAAGTGTTCCGGTTGAGCGAAGGCGGCGTCGAAGATGGCCAGCCGCTGGTTGGTGGCGCGCAGGCCCTTTTGGGTAAGAAAACTTCTGAATTTTTCGCGCGCAGCGGGGATGCTCACGATGGGACTGTTCGCCGGGGGTGCGCCGGGT
>JAZKEV010000494.1:0-6063 GCA_040386765.1 Verrucomicrobiota bacterium
CTCCGTGCGGGCGGAGACGTTGATCAGGCGCGGAGTCGTCGCGGAAAAAACCGCGGAGCCGTCGTAGATCTCGGCGAGCGCGACGCCCGCGCCGGTATCGGCGCTTGCCAGGAAGGCGGTGTAGCTGCCGCCGACGGCATTGGCGACGAGCGCGGCATCGCGGCTGCCAGCGGGAAAAGGAAAGGCGCCGACCTGGGTGCCTAGCGAGGAGACGGCGGCGGCGTTGGCCCAGTCGTTGTTATTGAGGACCGAGGTGGCACCGCTAAAGAGTTCGAGGCGCGGGTCGGGCAGCGCGTTGGTCACGCCGAGCGCGGTGAGAGCGGGGCCGGCGCCGCGGACGAGCAGGGGCTTGGCGCCTCCGGTGCCCGCGCCGCCGAGGGCGAAGCCCACAATGAGGGGTGCGGGGCCGACGCTCGCGCGCACCGCAAGATTGCCAAGGCGCGCGGGGTTGGTGGCATCGGGCGCGGAGATGGCGATGGTGGCGGCGGCGCTGGTGACCGCGCCGAGGGTATTGGAGACGCGGCAGGTGTACGCGCCGGCATCGGCGGCGAAGGTGGAGGCGATCGTGAGCGTGGCGTTAACGGCACCGGGGAGGGGCTCGCCGTTTTTCAGCCACTGGTAGGCGATGGGACCGCTGCCGGTGGCGGAGAGGCTGAGGGTGAGCGCGCGGCCCGTGACGACCGTCTGCGAGAGCGGCGAGGAGGCGATGGTGGGCGGTACGGCGGCGGGCGTGATGGAGCGACGTTCGTAGATCACGATGCCGGTCTGCGGTGGGGCAGCCATATCGCGGGCGAGGAGGATGGCGTAGCGCCCGTCCGCAGAAAGGTGGGCCCACTGTGGGGGCGCGTCGGCGGCAAAGCCCGAGGCCTCGAACGTGCGAAGAAGCCTGCCGCCGAGATCGTAGAGCCGGAGATCGGTGCCAAATTGCAGCACGCGCTGGCTGTCGGGCGTGAAGCGCGTGAGCGCGGCGGCCTTGGTCATGCCGGCGAGGCTACCATCGAGCGTGCGGTAGATCTGGCCGCCGGCGGTGGCCACGTGGCGCCCGTCGGGCGCGAAGATCGCGTCGAGGTATTGCGTCTCGCGCTGCCATTGCACGAGGCCATCGCGGGTGCGGATCACCGTGGCATCGAGACTGCGGGTGCCGGCGGCCAGCCACGAACCATCGGCCGTGAGGTCGAGGCCGTTGACGTAAGGCCAGCCGCCGGCGTAGGCAGTCCACTGGATGGCTCCATCGCTGACACGAAGCTGTCGAAGATTGTTGTCTCCACTTCCTGAATACAGGAACTGCGAGTCGGGGCTGAAGCGGAGGCGGCGCACCTGGCCGAACGAGGCGACACCGGGGCCGGGGACCGTCCACTTGAAATCGCCGGTGGCGCGGTCGACGAGCGTGACGACGCCGGTGCCGACACTGCCGACGGCGATCCACTGGCCATCGGGCGAGAGCGCGAGCTCGAGGGATTCGAGCTTACGGCCGATGGCGGGATCGGCGGGCGCGGCGGCCTTCGTCCAGAGCACGGCGCCGGTCGCGCCATCGAGGAGGACCAGCTTGTTTTCCGTGGGCGTATAAAAGGGCTGCGCGGTGGGGTTGAGCACGTAGGCCACGAAGCGGCCGTCGGGCGTCATGTCGCCGCCCCACGTTTCCCAGCCGGGCGCGTGTTCCCAGAGGCGCGTGCCGTCGAAACGGTATTTCGCGATGCGGCCGGCGGAGCGGAGCGTGCGGGCCTCGGTGTCGCTAGCGGCGGCCTTCCATGTTTCCTGACCGGGGAAGACGACAAACGTGCCCTCGCGCTCGGAGACGGCGCCGCGCCAGAAACCGGTGGGCGTGGCGATGCTGGCGAGGCGGCGGTAATCGAGATCGAGCGCGGGCGAAGGCGTGAGCGTGACGTCAAGCGCGGGGTGCGGGTCGTTGGGATGGCCGAGCGCGAGGATGCGCGATTCGTAGCCCTCGGCGCTGAGGCGCAGGTGCCAGTCGGCGCGCGACGGCAGCGATTGCGCAAACGTAGCGATGGTCGCGATGCCAGCGGGGGAGGTGGTGACCGCGAGCGGAAACCAGTTGGAATACGGCGTGGAGACTTCGACGCGCGCGGCGGCGACGGAGGGAAGCGGCGCGCTCGCGAGTGCGGGGAGGCGAACGGTGCCGGTGGCAGGAAAGGGGCCGGTGAGCGTGGGAGTCTCACCGAGATTGGTGAAGCGCACGCGGGCATTCTGCGTGTAGGTGGGGCCGGGGACGGGGACCTGGCCGGGCGGCGCGACCACGCCAGGGGCGAGGCGGAAAATGAAATCGAAACTGACCTCGCGCGAAGCGCCGACGACGGGGGCGGGTCCGGCGCGGCCATCGTAGAGCGCGGCGGTCAGCGTCTGCGCAAAGCCGAAGCGATCGGGGAGCACGACGAGATTGGCGCCATCGGGAAAAAGGGGGAAGGAGCTGGAGGAGGCGCGCTGGCCATCGACCTCGAGCGCGACGACGACTTCGGGTGAGGTGACCTCGTGGTGATTCAGGAGCGACGCGCCGACCTTGGGCGTGCGACCGTCGAAGGGGTAGACGAACTCGGCCCGCGATCCGTTGGTGATGTGCAGGAGATTCCACTCGTCGTGCGCGAAAGCGGGCGCAGCGGCGAAAATAGCGAACGCCAGGGGAAGAGCGACGCGGGAGCGTAGCATGGTGGAAGCGTAACGCGGAGGGCCCGGGCGGCTATGGGGAATGCGTAAACGAGTTGTTACGCGATGCGGCGGACAGCTGGGCAGCTGCTAATGAACGAACGCGCCTGTGCGGAGAAAAGCCACGACCTGGCTCCGGGCCGCGCGATCGTAAGGCAGCAGCGTGTGCGAAATCGGCAGCGTACGATGGTCGCGCTCACCGTCGAGGTGAGTGGAGGCGAGCGTGACCTTGCCGTCGTGCGGAGCGGGCAGAGGCAGGAAGGGGATGATCGAGCGGCTGCCGGCGAGCACCCCGAGCTCCGCCTCGGCGCTGGGCCAGTCGCCGAGCTGACGGGCGAGAGAATCGGCGGTGGTGCCAAGGCGCGGGGCGTTGATGCCGGCCAGCCAGCGGAATGTGCGGAACGGGGAGAGGCGGTCGGCGAGCTCGCTGCCGTGATTGGGCGGGCCGAGCATCACGACGCGGCCGAGATTCGACGGCACGCCGCACTCGCGGAGCCAGAGACGGACGAGGATGCCGCCCATGGAGTGCGTGACAAAATGCAGCCGCGTGGGCGCGGGCGAGAGCTCGGCGAGACGGGCGGGCAGCCACTCGGTGGAGAGCGTTTCGAGCGGGACGGTGCGGGACCGGTAGTTGAGATTGACGACGCGGTAGCCCTGCCGCTCGAGCGCGAAGGCGAGCGGCGTCATCGAAAAGCGCGTGCGGCCCAAGCCGTGCAGGAGGACGATGGTCTCAGGCTCGGCGGAGGCCGCAGGAGCGGCGCGGGAGGTGAGAGCGAAGGCGAGCACGAGAGACAAACACCGTAGCACGGGGAAAAGTTGCATGCAACGGGGTTCGGGACAGGCGGTCGGGACGAATGTGCCGCGGTTCCAGTAGCGTGAAGGTGAGGGCGGACGGCCCCGGCTCTTCCGAGCCGGGCTACATCTGCGCTGTAGCCCGCTGGGCGCGCCCTACCTTCCAGAGCAGGACAACCAGAGCGATGACCGCGACTCCGATGCCGGCGACGGCAAGGGGGTTGAGTGGGGCGCGGGCCGCGACGGCGGGGGGCAACCACGTGGCGCTGAAGGAGACCAGTTGGAGTGCGACGACCACGCCGACGGCCCAGCGTGAGGCCGATGACAGCCAGCTCGCGAGCAGGGCGAAGGCGGCGAGCATCATGGCGAACGAGCCTTGATGGACGACGGTGGAGCCGGGAATGAACATCAACAGGCACCACACGAGCAGCGTCAGAAAAATCCAGACGAGGAGGGCGGCGTGAATGCCGACCGGAAACGCAGCCCTCCGTCTGAGCAGCAGCCACGGTAACGCAAGCAGGCCGAGCGCCCACCACCCGAGCGCGCGGGTCGAGACGAAGAACTCGTCGTTGCGGCGATTCTGCGCCATCGGTTCCGAGACGGTGAATATCCAAGGCCACGTGCCCGCAGTCTGGAACTTGAGATTGGCGACTTTATGTTCCGCGATCTGGGACCACGTGAGGCCTGCGTACGCTTCACGGATCGTCTGCAGCGTGCCGCGAGTGTCCTTGGGGACCTGGCCGCCGAGGTGCCACTTGAGCAGGCGATTGCCCGGCGGATCGTAGAACTTTTGGTAGGCCATCCACGGCAGCGCGAGCACCGCAAACGCAGCCGCAGCGAGTACGGCGCGCCGCGGCTCCAACCCTAGCCGGTGCGCGGCCCAGGGAGCGAGTGCGAGCAGCGAGAAGGCGACGCCGCCGTGCGCGAGCCACGCGAGCGCGAGCAGAGCACTGCAAAGGAGGAGATGCGGGTGCGGCATGCGTTTCGCGCCGCCTTCGAAATAGAGCGCGAAGGCGCCGCAGACGAAGGCGCCCGCCGCCATCTTGGGCCACGTGTAGACGGTGTGGAGCAGGAAGAAGCCGTTGAGCGCGAGTGCGCCGACAAGCACCAGCGCGCGCGGGCGCGCGACCTGCAGTGTCACGAACAAGCCGTAGAGCCCGAAGACCCACAGCGACTGCAGCCACAGGGCGGACAGCGCGCCGAAAGGGTAGGCATCGAGGCCGAGCAACTCCTTCGCGGGCATGAGGAGCAGGATCCAACCGCTCTGCAGCGGCGGGCGGTCGCTGGATAACCAGTCGGCCTCGGGCCAGCGCAGCGAAGCGCCGCGATAGAGATCGTTGGCGACGAGTTGCGGGAGATGATTATCCGCCGGCAGCGCGCCCCAGCGATAGGCCGCGAGCGGGTACTGCTCGATGCTGTTGGCGTACAGATGCAGGATGCCGATGTAGAGAAACCCCACCGCCGCGAGCAGTGCCGCGGGCACGAGTACCTCGCGCGGAAACGCCACGCGGCCGCGGTACTCGAGGAGTTTCGTGAGGCCGAAGACCAGCAGCGCGACCGAATATATCTTCCCGAGGATCGGGCTCGCGAAATACATCCAAAAGGCGACGTAGCCGCACAGCGCCACCACCGCGGCCGCGACGAGCGGGGCGAAGTGCTGGGGAATCTGTTCGCGCTCAAGCACCGCGCGCAAGGCCACGAGCCAGAGCGAGCCGAGCAGCACGCCGGAGAGCAGCCACGCGGCTAGGGCGCGGAGGAAGGAGGCGTCTTCGCCCGCGAGCGGCTCCGAGACGCCCATCCAGCCGTACATCGCGGTCGAGTTATCCACCGCGGTGAAGACGACCTCCTGCTCGATCCAGTCGGCGGGGATGGTGAAGATTTTCACCTGCCAGCGCTCGCCGACGTTTTCGGTGTAGATCGGCAGCCGGGCCTTGGTGTCGGTGCGCTCGAGAAAGAGCTGGATGCCTTGGTTGAGTGGATAACCGCTGAAGGCGACGCGGAGCCGCGCGGGCGCGCGCAAGGGGCCGAAGCGGATGACGCCGGTATGGGCGTCGTCGCCGGACCACGAGCCCCAGCTGCGCACATCGAACGCGTTGGCGAGTGCCTCGCCGGGATACTGGCCATCGCGGGTGAAAGAGCCCTCGATCTGGGAAGGCAGACCGGAGTAGCCGGGGCGCATGCGGTTAAACGCCGGCGACGACGCGAGCAGCATGAGAACCACCGCGAGCACTAGAGCGGAGATCCAAGGCCAGAGTCTCATGGAAGCGTTTGCACCTGCGCCATGAAGGCTTAGCGGAACGCGGGTGCGACGGGAATCTTGCGGGAAACTAGGCGGTCGCGGCCGCGGCGGCGCGACGCTCGCGGACGGAGCTGGCGGCGCGGAGTGTGACGGCGGTGAGCACGATGGCGCCGCCGACGAGGGCGAGCGGCGCGGGTTTCTCGTGCATCGCGAGGAGGACCCAGAGGGGATTGAGGATCGGCTCCATCACGGGAATGAGTACGGCTTCGAGCGCGGTGACGTGCTTGATCGCGCGGACGTAAAGCCAGTAGGAGGCGCCGTGCTGCACGATGCCGAGGATGAGGAGGGCGCCCCAGCCCGCGGGAGAAAGCATG
>JAZKEV010000495.1:0-9610 GCA_040386765.1 Verrucomicrobiota bacterium
GTGCGCCATAGCTCCTCCTTCGGATCGTCGCCGGGGGCGTCGCTTTTCGCCACGCCTTCGGTGAAGCGCACCTCGCGCCCATCCCAGTGCGCGCACCGCTCGGGCGTGAGGATCGACCACCGCAGCGCGGCAAAGCGGTCGACGAAAAAAGGCGCGTTGGCCTCCACGATGTGGTGCTGCGGCTCGAACCACGCCACGAACCACGGCCCCTCCGCCGTCGCCACTTCGCGGAAGCGCACGTACGCGCGCATCTTGTGCACATCGCGCCGCACTGTCTTCGCCATCGCCTGAAGCGCGCCCACGTCCGGATCTACGGCCACCTCGAGCAGATGCGGCTCGCCGTGCGTGAGCCGCCAGAGCGCGCGGTACAGCAGCGCCCAGCGCGACTCCTCGCGGTGACAGCTCACTTCCGTCGCCAGCTCGAGAAACTCCCGCGGCACGCGAAACCGGCTCGGCGTATCCGCCGGTTGCAGCACGAGCTCGCGGCCATCGAGCCCAAGCTCACCCTGCCCTTCGCGCGCGTCGATCCAACGCGTGTGCAACGGATCGCGCCCTGCGGCCAGCGCTTCGCGCGCCGCCCGCTTCCAGCCCGCAAACGTCCCGTCGAAAAAGACTTCGTTCATCCGCTGCGATCCCCTGCTTCTATTGTAGGAGCGGCTTTACGCCGCGACCGGAACGAGGACGGAGTTCCCATCGCGTGGTAGATCCGCCAGCTCGCTGGCGCTCCTCCGACTACCCATAAGCCTCCGCCCCCACCCTCCGACATTGCTCGTCCGCGCATCGCCTCAAAATTCATTCGTCACCGGTGCGCCCGTCGCACTCCCTCCCGCTTCCGGCAAAAAGAAGCTCAGCTGCTCCGCCGGCCGCACAAACCGCGCCCGCAAGCCATCGCTCTCCAATTCACCCAGCTTCGGGTGATGATCGGCCAGTTCGATAAACGGCAGCACCTTTTTCACCGACACCTTCAGCCGCGTGAGATCGTACAACCGTAGCGTATGCCAGCGCCTAGCCTGCACGAGCTTGTCGACTGTCTTCACGCCGAGCCCGGGCACGCGCAGCAGCACGTGGCGGGGCGCCTTGTTCAAATTCACCGGAAACTGCGCGAGGTTGCGCAGCGCCCATGCGAGCTTGGGATCGATGTCGAGGTCCAGATTCGGCGCCGCCGCACCGGTGATCTCCTGCACACCAAATTCATAATAACGCATCAGCCAGTCGGCCTGGTAGAGACGGTGCTCGCGCACCAACGGCGGCGCCATGAGTGGCAGCTTGCTCGACGCATCAGGGATGGGGCTGAACGCCGAATAGTACACGCGTTTCAGCCCCTGCTTGTGATAGAGATCGGAGGCCCGCGTCAGGATCGTCGCATCCGTGGCCTCCGTGACGCCGACGATCATCTGCGTGCTCTGGCCGCCCGGCGCGAAGAGCGGCGCCTTGGCGCTGGCCTGGCGCTCCTCCCGCGAGGCTTCGATCTTGTCGCGGATCGCCTCCATCGCGGTCTCGATCCGCGCGAGGTTTTTCTCGGGCGCCAGCTTGCTGAGGTCCGCCTGCGTCGCGAGTTCGACGTTGATGCTGATCCGGTCCGCCCACTTTCCCGCCTCGTCAATCAGCGCCTGGCTTGCCTCCGGGATCGTCTTGAGGTGGATGTATCCGCGAAACTGATGCACCTCGCGCAGGGTGCGAGCGACCGCCACCACCTGCTCCATGGTGTAGTCCGGATTGCGGATGATGCCTGAGCTCAGGAAAAGCCCCTCGATGTAGTTCCGCCGGTAGAAATCCAGCGTGAGCTGCACCACTTCCTCCGGCGTGAAACGCGCCCGTTGCACCGAGCTCGAGACGCGATTCACGCAGTACAGGCAGTCGTACGTGCAGTAGTTGGTGAGCAGGATCTTCAGCAGCGACACGCAGCGTCCATCCGGCGTGTAGCTGTGGCAGATGCCGGTGCCGATGGTCGAGCCCAGCCCGCCATCGCGGGAATTCCGCTTCGTGGTCCCGCTGCTCGCGCACGACGCATCGTACTTCGCCGCGTCGGCGAGAATCGCGAGTTTTTGCTGGAGCTCCATCGTTGCCGATGGAACGCGCGAAGGGCTGCTACCGATGCAGCGGAATCGCGAAGGAACTACGAATCAGCAGCTAGGGCCAATTTTGGTATCAAATCCTTCCCAATCTAGAGCGGGTCAGGAGACCCGCCCTACGTCCATCACTTGGCCAGTTTTCGGGTGATGAACGCGATCGGCAGGCCCACGCACACAAGGTGCGCGATCAGCACCGGGAGCCACGTCGGCGACGGAAATTTCGCCGGCGGCGTCGCCGACAGCGGGAGCACCGCGAGGTTCATGAAGAGCCACACGCCCACGCCAAAGACCAGGCCGCCGAGCACCGGCTTCTCCACCAGCCACCGCAGCTTGCGACTCGCCGCGTAAAAAAACGCCGCCGCGCAGAACGCGATGAAGAAGTGAAACGCCAGCCCGAGCGCCGCCATCGCCATGCCGCCTTTCGTCGCGGTCGCGCGTCCGACCGCGCCCGCCGCCACGCCCTGCAACACCGCCGAGGCCGGCACGTTCTTCAGCAGGTAATAGACGATGATGTACCCGATATCGAGCACACCTGCCGCCAGGCCCGACCAGAAGATCGCGCGCCACGCAGAGGACGCCGGCGTCGGCGCTGGCGTGGACGTCGGTGCTGGGGTGGCGCTCATTTCTTCGCGCCGCTACGGGTGCCCTGCGTTTCGTTCCAGTAGATGATCACGTTCTTCGTCGCGCGGCCGGCGGCGATGATCTCGGGCTTTCCGTCACCATTGAGATCGGCGACCTTCAGGTCCTCGCAGGCCATCGTGTTGTCGTCCACGAGCGCGTGCATCTTCCACGCGCTGCCGGTCGCATCGGAGGCGGCGTAAACTTTGATGCCCACCTTCGCGCCCGGCGTATTGCCGCCGCGCCAGCCGACAATCACCTGGTCGCTGCCGACGCCGAGCAGGTCGGCCGTCGCGAGGGCGTGGCCCTGCACGAGTTTGTCGTCGAGCGAGACGCGCGAGGCGGTCCAGTCGCTCGTGCTCGAGGCCGGCGTCGCCGGCGCACGATACACCGCGAGTTCGTTCCCGTGCATCGGCTCGACCGTCGCGATGAAGCGCCCGCCACTCGGCAGCGAGCCTGCGCGCACTTCCCCCGCCGCGATCGTCGTGATCACCTGCGGCGTGGCACGCACGGCGACCGTATCGATGGCGCGCACGCCTTCCTTGGTGGCGAGGAGCAGGTATTCGCCCGCATCGGGTCGCACCGCCGCGCCGACATCGAAATTATGCGTCGCGTGCAGCGGCGGCAGCGAGGCCGCCAGCGGCACGGGTTTGCTAGCCGCCGTCCAAGGGTACTCGTAGCCGAGAAATTCCACGCCCACGCCCGCATTGGCCTTGTTGCCGCGGCCGTGCAGCGGCTGCACCGCCAGATAGAAGCCGCGATCCGGGCCCCGCACCCAGCCCATCCGGTGCGTCGTCGGCTCGTAAGGCTTCAATTGCTTCGGGGTCCACTTCTGCGTGCGGTCCGCCGGGGCTTCCAGCAGGAAGACCGCGCCGCTATTCACCGTATCGCCGGGATTCCACTCGGCGCCGACGGCGATCTCGGCCTTGCCATCGCCATCCACATCGCGCGCGGCCACGGACACGTGGTCCTTGGCCGTGAGGTTCTCGGCGATCACAAACTTTTGCCATGTAGGATTCTTATACCAGACGATCTGCTTCGCATCGCAGAGGACGATATCGTCCTTCTTGTCGCCATCGACGTCAGCGATGGCGAGGCCGTAGCCGATCTGGATGGCCGGATCGATGGTTTGCGCCTTCATGGCGAGGGCGGGCAATTCCGCGGCCGACGCGGCGCTGGCGAGGAGGAGCGAGGAAACGAAAGCAGTACGCATGGGGTGAGTAGAGCAAAGCAAGGCACTCCGACGGCAAAAGTCCGGCGTAAAATGAGGGTCCGCCTCGACAAACAATTCGTTCACCCGGCCTCACATGGGGAACCGTTACCCGCTACGGTGGTCGCTGCGAGGTCCACCCGATTCTTCGGCCGGTCGGGCTTTTTGCCCGACAGGTGCTTCCCATGTCCTCCGATCTTTATTCTCCCTCTCGCACCGAGCGAGCCGCCGGCTCGTTGCAGTGCCGGCTGTGCGGACATGAGCACCGCGAGATCCCCCTCCAACCCGGGGAACGGGCGCTGTGCGCCCGCTGCGGGGGCGTGCTCGCGAAGGCCAGTCGCGTCGGGGGCAGCGGTGCCCTCGCTCTTACGCTTGCTGGCTGCGTCCTCGCGATACCGGCGGTGGGCATGCCCTTCGTCACGGTCGACCGGCTGCAAAACGAACGCGTGGGTTATCTCCTGACCGGCCCGGAGATGCTTTGGAGCGAAGGCATGCGCCTGCTCTCGATCGCGGTGGTGCTGTGCGGCATCCTCGCGCCGCTGCTGCTGCTGGCCATGCTCGCCGTGATGCTGGCGCCGCCCCGCGGCTACTGGCCCGGCACGGTGCGGACCGCCCTCATGCGGCTGGCGCACACCCTCGAGCACTGGGCGATGCCCGAAGTCTATGTCCTCGCGGTGCTGGTCGCCCTCACCAAGCTCGGCACCCTCGTCAACGTGCACGTCGGCCCCGGCTTCTGGTGCTACGCGGGCATGACGATCGCACTCCTCGCGGCGTGGCGGAACTTTGCCCTCGCCCCCGACCAGCCGCCTCCGCTCCGGCATGCCCGCCGCCACGCGAGCCGCCGCTCCGGCGCCCTTGCCTTTGCCGCCGCAGTGATGCTCATCCCCGCCAACCTGCTGCCTGTCCTCAATACCAGCACGCGCGGTATCGAGCGCACGGATACGATCCTCTCCGGCGTCCTCGGCCTCTGGAAAGACGGGCTGTATGCCATCAGCATCATCGTCTTTGCCGCCAGCATCCTGATCCCCCTCCTGAAGCTCGTCGGGCTCACCTGGCTCCTCTACGCGGCGCGGCACGGCACCACCCGCAAGGTTGGCCTCACGCGTCTCTATTCGACCCTCGAATTCATCGGCCGCTGGTCGATGCTCGACGTCTTCCTGGTGGCCTTCCTCGCCGGTCTCGTGCGCTTCGGCGGGCTCGCCACGATCGAGCCGCGCATCGGCATCGTCGCCTTCGGCGCCGCCGTGGTGCTCACGGTGCTTGCCACGGATGCCTTCGATTCCCGTCTCCTCTGGCAACCCCGGCCCGGCACCGGACGCGCCCCCTCCCTCTCTCCAGCGCCAGCCCTTCCCTCCCCGTCATGAGCGAGCCCGCCTCTCCCAAAGTCTCCCGCCGCCTCACCGTTCCGCTTGTCTGGATCGTGCCGCTCATCGCCCTCGGCGTGGGCGGCTGGATGCTCTTTCACGAGTATCGGGAGCGCGGCCCCGAGATCACCATCGACTTCGCCGAGGGCAATGGCATCGAGCCCCGCAAGACGTCGCTCGAGTACCTGGGCGTTTCCGTAGGCACCGTGACCGCGGTCAAATTTGCCGAGACGATGGACCGCGTGCGCGTCACCCTCCGGCTCGAGCGCGACGCCGCGCCGCTCGCGCGCCAAGGCACGCTCTTTTGGGTCGTCCGCCCCGAGATCGGGCTCTCCGGTGTCCGCGGACTGGATACGCTTTTCTCGGGTGCACGCATCGTCGCCAGCCCCGGCAAGGGCGAGCCCGCGACCGCCTTTCAAGGCCTCGAGAAAGCGCCGCCCCTGGAAAATCGCGAGGAGGGCCGCGCCTTCACCCTCCAGGCCGACCGGCTCGGCTCGATGCTGCCGGGTGCCCCGGTCTTCTTCCGCGAGATGAAGGTCGGCGTTGTCGAAACCAGCCGGCTATCCAACGACTCCGCTTCGGTCATGATCCGCGTCCGGATTAAGACGCCCTACGTCGATCTCGTCCGCAAAAACACCCGTTTCTGGAATGCCGGCGGCGTCTCCTTCAAGGTGAGCCTGCTGGGCGCGCAGGTTAAAAGCACCTCGCTCGAATCCCTCTTCTCCGGCGGCATTTCCTTCGCCACCCCCGACGGCGAGCGCGGCCTCGCTCCGGTGGCCGACGATGGCGATATCTTCACGCTCCATCCCGAGATGGATAAGGAGTGGCTCAAGTGGCGCCCCCTCATCCCGATCCAGCCGCCCAACGAGTCGCCGGATATCGCGGAACCCCGCGGGCCGCTGGCGCCGCTGGTGAAGTAGGGACGCACGCGAAGGAAGGCGCAGGTGCGATGATCCCATGCGTGGCTCCTGAGATCCCGCCGCTCACGCGGCGGGCGCCATTCCAGCCGGCGTGAGGTGAAAGCGGCGTCGGAAGAGAGATAGCGACGTTGTGGCGGCGAGCCGTCCCTCCGCTCACGCGCAGGGCTACGAGTAGCTCGAACCGTCCCCGGCGAGCCGTCGCGCAAGATGCGTGCGGAGGTGGCTCCGTTTTCGAACGCGCACAGCGTGATCGCCGCCGTTCAAAACGAAAAAGAGGCGCTCCATTCATGAGCGCCTCTAAAAATCTTTCCGCCTTAATCCCCGCGGTTACCGCCCCACCTGCTTCAACCGCGGCAGCAGACTCTTCCACTTCTGCCCCAGCTGCTCCAGCTTCTCGCGGGCGGCCGCGATCGCCTTTTCACTGAGGGGCGCGTCGGTGCGCGGGCTGGTCGTGGCGGTGCGTTTCGCCGCGGCGGCCGCGGGGGCGCGCTTCGGCTTGGCCGCACGCTTGGCCACAGCAGTCGGGCGCGTCGTCGTCGCGCGGGTGGTCGTCGCGTGCGTTTTCCGTTTCGCAGTTTTGCGCTGAGGATTCGACGGACCACGCCGGCGGCGTTGAGAGGTGGACGTTGTTTTTGTGGACATAAAGGTGTCAGGCATCCGCGTCAGCGCTTGTGCTTCGCATACTCCTCGCGCGCCTTCGGCAGCAAGCTCCGCAGATGCTCGATCCGCGTCTCGTGCGCCGGATGCGTCGAGGCAAACTCCGGCGGCTGGCTGCCGCCCTGCCCCTGCATCCGCTGCCAGAAGCCGACGGCCGCCTCCGGATCATAGCCCGCGCGGGCCATGTAGATCAGGCCCATCTCGTCGGCCTCGGTCTCATGGTTCCGGCTGAAGGGCAGCAGCACGCCGTACTGCGCGCCCGCGCCGAGCGCGGCGAGCACCATGCGGCGCTGATTCCAATCCATATCGGTGAGGGAAAATTGCGCTCCGACCATCACGGTCTGCGCGAGATTGGTGCGGAGCAGGCGCTGCGAACCATGCCGCGCCACCGCGTGCGCCATCTCGTGACCCATCACGGCCGCGAGCCCCGCTTCATCCTGCGTGAGCGGAAGGATTCCCGTGTAGACCGCGATCTTTCCGCCCGGCAGGCAAAACGCATTGGCCTGCGGGCTGCGGATCAACGACACCTGCCACTTGAAGCCCTCCTGCGTGCCCACGGCCTGTGCCAGCCGCGTCGCCACGCGCTGCACCAGCTCCAGCTCGCGGCCGCTGGTCACGACTTCGCTCTGCGACAACACCTCGCGATAGCTCGCGAGGCCCAGCGCCTCCTCCTGATCGGCCGACATCGCGACGCGCACGCTCTTCCCCGTCTCGGCGATCGTCACCTTGTCCGCGCTGAAATACTGGTACGCCGCGAAAAGACCGGCCAAAATCAGGGGCAGAATCGTGAGGGAGCGGCGGCGCGAAGACCGGAAGTAAGGCATCGGGGCGGATGTTGAAGTCGTTCAGATAGTGCGCACTCGCCCCGCCCGGTTCCGCGCCGGTGGCGCGCAAACACCCCGTAAGGAAGAAAAACGCGAAAAAAGTTTCGCGAGGAGCTTTCAACGACTTGCGCAAAACTCATCCCA
This sequence comes from Verrucomicrobiota bacterium, assembly GCA_040386765.1. GTDB lineage: Bacteria > Verrucomicrobiota > Verrucomicrobiia > Opitutales > Opitutaceae > ER46. The sequence goes on from JAZKEV010000495.1 coordinate 7,810, forward strand.
TTTCTCCGCGCCCCGCACTCGCGCAAATTCGTGCCTGCGCCTAAGCTGCGTCTCATCCGCGGTGGCCTACGTATTCTCCCTCGTAATATAGGCGGTTTTTGCGGCGCAGTTCCGTTGCAAAAACAGAGTTGTAGGGAATCCTCCGGTCTGCCGATTAGGATTTATGCCGACGTTATCTCTCCGCTGGATTTTTACCCTCCTCGCCCTCTTTGTCGCGTCCGTCGGCCTCGACCTTTACCTGTCCCGCTCGCTCGCACCCGCTGCCGAGCTCACCGGCGAACGCACCGGTGTCGCTGAATTTCTCTCCGCCGCCAAGTCCGGCGAGCTCTCGAGTGGCCGCATCGTCTTTCGCGCCAACGCCGCCGGCCTCGCCGATCTGAGCGCCACCCGCGTGAGCAGTGGCACGACCGCGCACCTCCGCACCACCGCCCGTCTCACGGATGCGGACCTCTCGCTGCTCCGCTCGCACAACTTCTCCGAGGACGATGCCGCCGCTCCGGCCAAGTCTCCCTCGCCCACGCTGCGCGAGCGTGCCGCGCTCGTCGCCCACTACACGATGCAGACGCTCGGCGTCCTCCTGATCGCCGCCGGCGTCTTGTACGCCGCCCAGCGCTACTCCGGCCGCTTCGCCTCCTTCTCGCCGAAGACGATGCGCGCCGCCACCTCGAGCGTGAAGTTCTCCTCCGTCGCCGGTTGCGACGAGGCCAAGGACGAGGTGCACGAGGTCGTCGAGTTTCTCAAAGACCCCACGCACTTTCACGCCACCGGCGGCCGCATGCCCAAGGGCGTGCTGCTCATCGGTCCTCCCGGCACCGGCAAGACGATGCTCGCCAAGGCGGTCGCCGGCGAAGCCAAGGCCCACTTCTACAGCCTCTCGGGCTCCGATTTCGTCGAGCTCTATGTCGGCGTCGGCGCCGCGCGCGTCCGCTCCCTTTTCAAGAAGGCTCGCGAAACCGCGCCGAGCATCATCTTCATCGACGAGATCGACGCCATCGGCCGCGCCCGCTCCAACAACGACAGCGGCGGCGCCCAGCAGGAGCACGATCAGACGCTCAACGCCCTCCTCGTCGCGATGGATGGGTTTCAGTCCGAAGACGCCGTCGTCGTCTTCGGCGCCACCAATCGCCCCGACACGCTCGACAAGGCTCTGCTCCGCCCCGGTCGTTTCGACCGCCAGGTCTCTGTCGCCCTCCCCGATCTCCGCGGTCGGACCGCGATTCTCCAAGTGCATGCCGGCGCCGTGAAGCTCGACGCCAACGTCAATCTCGAGGCCATCGCCAAGTCGACCCCCGGCTACTCCGGCGCCGACCTCGCCAATCTCCTCAACGAAGGCGCCATCCACGCCGCCCGGCATCGCCGCGGCACGGTGACGATGGCCGATCTCGACGAGGCCCGCGACAAGATCAACTGGGGCCGCGAGACGCGCCGCGTGATGACCGATCACGACAAGAAGGTGATCGCCTATCACGAGGCCGGCCACGCCCTGATGCAGGTGCTCTCCGGCGAGGAGTCGATCAAGCTGCAGAAGGTCACCATCATCCCGCGCGGCCGCTCGCTCGGCAGCGCGCACTTCACTCCCGAGCGCGATCTCTTCAATTACTCGCGCGAGATGCTGATCTCCCGCCTCCGCTGCCTGATGGCCGGTCGCGTCGCCGAGGAACTCGCCATCGGCACGATCACCAGCGGCGCCTCGAGCGATATCCAGGAAGCCACCCGCACCGCGCGCCAGATGGTCTTCGAGTACGGCATGTCGCCCCTCGGCTTCATGGCGCTCTCGCGCGGCGAGGGCGAGGAATCCTTC
>JAZKEV010000496.1:0-7897 GCA_040386765.1 Verrucomicrobiota bacterium
TGGCTAAAATGACTCCGGTTAACTTTCGGAAAGTCTAAATCCAAGGTGCGATTGGCATGAGGTAATCGCACGGGCAGCGGCCGCCTCCCCACGCTTTCGCCGCTCACGAGAGAGCGGCAGCGCCGACGCGCCGCTCATTCAATTCCGCCCTGCCCTCTTCGGCGACCGTCACCGCTCCACCGGCAGCATTTTCAGGTCGACCATCAGGTCGGCTGCGATCTTTTCCAGATCGGTGCGCACCGCGGCGAGTTTCACGTGGCCCGGCACCCATACGGTCGCGCGCGCCTGAAACAGCTCCTCGACATTCACTCCGTGCGCCGCAAACACCCCGGAGACGCTGCGCAGGATTCCCGGTCGGTCCGTGCCGACCAATTCCACCTTCGCGAGCGCCCCACCCGTCGGCGCCGTCCCGCCTGATCCAGCCTCGGCATGAATGATCACCCGGAGGCCATCGACCTCGAGCGTGCGCAGCGCATTCACGAGTTCATCCCGCCGCCCCTGCGAAACCTCCACGCGCAGGATGCCCGCGAACTGCCCGCCCAGCCGGCACATCCGGCTCTCGAGCCAGTTGCCGCCATGATCGGCGACACGCGCTGCCACCATTTGCACCAGACCGGACCGATCCGCCCCGATCACCGTCATCACGAGAGTTGCGAGCATCGCACCACCGTGAATGCCGTCTCTGCCTCGGGCAACTCCGTTTGCACGTCAAGCCATCGCACCTCGCGAAGCGTATCCGCCACATCCGCGTAATCCGCAGTCCACGCCTTTTCTGTAGCGGCGGTCTATGACCGCCGCTACAACACAATCCCCTTCCCCCAACAAACGCCCAAGGATCGCCCCGAAATCGCCACTCCCCACTCAATCGCCAATTGGAAATCGCCCATCGGCAATGCGAGTGCGTGCAGCGCACGCACCCGCCTCACTCCTCCAGTTCCACGTTCCAATACGCGACGTCGAGGAAGTCCTTCCAGTGCTCGTTCTGGTGGTTGCCGAGCACGAGCGAGATCACCGGCCGCCATTTCGGGCGCACGGGTTTCCGGATCAGCCGCATGTGGGCCTCGTGCGGGAGACGGTTGGCCTTTCTCGTGTTACACTTGATGCACGAGCAGACGATGTTCTCCCACGTTGTCTTCCCGCCGTAGTCGCGCGGGATCACGTGATCGAGGTTGAGCTGTTCGCGCGGCATCGCGCGCGAGCAATACTGGCAGGTGTTTTTGTCGCGCTCGAAGACGTTGTTGCGCGTCAGCTTCAGCTCCTTGCACGGCAGCCGGTCGAAGAACGTCAGCAGGATCACGCGGGGAATCCGGATGATCCGCGTCGGCGTATGCACCTTTTCCAGTTCGGCGATCGGAGGATTGCTCGCCGAGAAATCGATCCAATCCAGCATCGAGAACGTCCGAAAATCGTCGTCGTGATGATGCACCACCTGCGCGTGCCCGCGGGCCAGCAGCCCGAAGGCGCGTTTAGCGCCGATGACATTTACCGCCTGCCACAGGCGGTTCAGCACGAGGACCGGTTGGTCGAGCACGGCGTCCATACGGGGCCACGGCAATAACGTCGCTCCCGAGCCGCTGTCAAGGGCGGCTGCTTCCTGGCGAATCCCTCGGCACCCACCGTGCCCTCGAACTTGACCTCGATTTGCCCGATTCCGGTGACGACCGTCCGCTGCCACTCCGCATCTACCACCCCTCCGGCGCGGGCCCATTCCCCGTCATCGTATTCTCCCACGGCCCCTTGGCGGCCCCCGCACCGCCTTCGCCTATCTGAGCTGCCACTGGGCGAGAAGCCATCGACCAGCCCTGTCGTTTTCTTCCATGCAGGCCAAAAGGCATTCCGTGTCGGCGAACCGGCCAGGGTGGCATTTCGCTCGAACCTGCGGGGAAATCGTCGTCATCTGGGCGTCAGTGATCCGGGAGGAGAAACCCGCCGCCAACGACCGCCCCTGATCCATCCCCTCTGCTTCCCTTTTCTGCCATGAATCTCCGCCTCCTTCCTGTGCTCCTCGTCGCGCTCTGCGTTGCCGCCTTTGCCGTGCGTGCCGGCGCCGCCGGAGCAGCGCCGCGCCCCAACGTCGTCCTCATTTTCGCCGACGATCTCGGCTACGGCGATCTCGGCTGCTTCGGACATCCCACGATCGCCACGCCCAATATCGACGGCATGGCCATGCGCGGCCTGAAGCTCACCTCCTTCTACTCGGCGCCGAGCTGCGTGCCCGCGCGGTCGCAGCTGATGCTCGGCAAATACTCTGGCCGGGCCCACATCACGGGCACGAGCGCCGATGGCAAGAGTGGCATCCCCGATTCCGAGGTCACGCTGCCGCAGGCTCTCAAGTCGGCCGGCTACGCCACCGCCATGATCGGCAAGTGGCATCTCGGCCACGTGCAGGAAAAATTCCTCCCCACGTCCAAGGGCTTCGATTCCTACTTCGGCCTGCCCTACTCCAACGACATGGTCCGCCCCTGGGTCCAAACCGACATGCCGCTCTGGCTCTACGAGGACACCAGGAGGGTCGAGAACCCCGTGCAGCACGACACGCTGCTCCAGCGCTACACCGCGCGAGGCGCCGCCTACATCCGCGAAAAGCGCAGCACGCCTTTCTTCCTCTATTTCGCTCCCGCGATGGTGCACCTTCCGCTCGCCGCCAGTGAGAAGTTCCGCGGCAAGTCCCGCGCCGGCCTCTTCGGCGACGCCGTGGAGGAGCTCGATTGGGCCGTCGGTGAGTTGCTCAAGGCCATCCGCGAATCCGGCAAGGAAAACGATACGCTCGTCATCTTCACGAGCGACAATGGCCCCTGGACCCATCATCCCCCGCGCATGATGCAGGCGGGCAACCTCCCCTGGCACACTGGCTCCCCAGGCGCGCTCCGCATGTCCAAGGGCTCCACGTATGAAGGCGGCCCGCGCGTGCCCTGCCTCGTGGAGTGGAAAGGCCACATCCCGCCCGCGCGCTCCAGCGCCGAGATGGTCGCGACGATGGATCTCCACACGACTATCCTCACGCTCGCCACCGGCAGCGTACCCAGGCATGCCGTCGACGGTCACGACCTCACCGCTTTCCTCACCGGCAAAACCACCGCCTCGCCGCGCAAGGACCTTTTCTATTTCAACGCCCGGCAGCTCGATGGCGTGCGCGTCGGCCCGTGGAAGCTCCGCCTCAACAGCGGCGTCGAGCTCTTCAATTTGGACCTCGATCCCTCCGAACGTTATAACATGGAGAAAGACCACCCTGAGATCGTCGCCGACTTGAAAGCCCGTCTCGTCAAAATGGCGGGTGAAACCGGCGGCAATCATAAATGGAAATGAAGATGAGCCTCCGTCGCATCACCCTCCTCGCCCTCGCGCTGCTCTCGCCGCTCGGCGCCGCCGACACCACCCCGCCCGTCGGCGAAGCGCTCGCAGCGTCTCACCCCTTCTTTTTCTTTGCCGCCACTCCCGTCATCGGAGCCTTCGCCTCCGGATACTTTCCGAGGATCGCCCGCATCTCCGCCACGGCCTTTGGCTGTGTGCTCGCGAGATTCTTCGTCTCCCCCGCATCGGCCACGTAGTCGTAGAGTTCGAGTTCCGCCGTCTCCGGCGCGGCGCCAATCTTCTTCCATTCGACGAGACGGTAACGCGCGGTGCGAATCGCGCGGCCCATCCACTCGCCGCCATTCGCGCCGGCGCCGCGGTTGCGAGGATAGACGTGATAGATGTGGTCGTCTCCGGCGGCTTTGGGATCGCGCAGGACCGCGGCGAAACTCCTGCCATCCATCGGCTGTGGCACATCCTTCGGCGCCGGCAGGCCCGCCAGTTCGCACAGTGTCGGATAGATATCCACCGTCTCCACCAGCGCGCTCGAGTGCGAGCCAGGCTTCGCCACGCCGGGCGCTACGACGACGATGGGAATGCGCGTCGCCTGCTCGTAGTTCGTATGCTTCGACCACCAGCCGTGATCGCCGAGGTGCCAGCCGTGGTCACCCCAAAGCACGATGAGCGTTTTCTCCGCGAGTCCCTGCGTGTCCAACTCGTCCAAAATCTTCCCCAACTGCGCGTCCGCGTAGCTCATGCTCGCGTAGTAGCCGTGCAGCATTTTCCGCTGCAGGTCCTCGGCCAGCGGTGGCTGGTTGGGCAGCGGATCGTAATTCATCAGCTCGATCATCCCCTTGCCCGCAAACGCCGGTGCGCCTTCGGGCGGCCGCTGATCCTTGGCGAGTGGCAGCTTCGCCGGATCGTAGAGATCCCAGTATTTCTTCGGCACGCAAAACGGCATGTGCGGCCGCGCGAAACCCACGGCAAGAAAGAGCGGCTGCTCCGGCTTCTGCTTCGCCGCGCGCAGGCGCTTGATCGCCTCCTCCGCCAGCCGCCCGTCGCCGTACGCGTTGTCGGGCACGTCAGGGCTCTCCCACGCCGCGCCGCGCGGATACTCGCCGACGGGCCCCGAGCTGGCGTTCGTGAAGAGCGCTTCCTCGCGCGTGAGCTTTCCGCCTGTGCTCTCGGGCACGACGTACTCCACAAGCTTCTCCTTGAGAAAGGGCACACTCCACGAGGCCTCGTCATTCGTATTCCCGTGGCCCACGTGCAGGATCTTGCCCATGCCCTCCGTGCGATAGCCGTGACGCATGAAGTACTGCGTCAGCGTCACCGCATTCGGCACCACCGCGCGAAAATTTGTCGTGAGATTGTAGATACCGAGGCTCGTCGAACGTGACCCAAGCATCAGGTTGTTGCGCGAGGGCGCGCACACCGCTTGGTTGCAGTACGCCGCATCGAAGCGCATCCCGCGTGCCGCCAGCCGGTCGAAGTGCGGCGTCTTCGCGATCTTGTCGCCATAGCAGGACATCGCCGGTTTGAGGTCGTCGACGCAAATCAACAGAACGTTGGGTCGCGCGAGCGCAGCCGCATATGCCGAAGCCGCCGCCAGCACGAGAGGAACGAGGTAACGAAGCATGCGTTTCTATTTCGGACTCTTGATCGCCTTGTCGACCGGCAAATCCTCGCCGGCCCAAATCTTCTCCCACGTCGTCTTCGCCGCCGGCTGCGTCCAGAACGCATCGCTCGCCGGCAAACCCAGCGGCAGCAGCGCCACGCTGCACAGATAAAGACTGCCCGTGGAAATGTACGTCTCGCCCAGCCCCGGCTGATGCCCCGCGAGCCCGATGCGCAGCCAGCCCTTCGCATCCCACGTGCCGGGCGCCTCCATCGTTTTCTGGATCACACTCGTCAGCGCGGCCCGCGCCTGACCGGGCGATACCTCTTTCGGCAAAATTTTCCGCAGCGCCGCAAGCGCCAGTCCTTGAAATGCGCCGCAGCGATACGCGATCGACCGCCCGATCGCCGGATACGAGCCATCCGGCGCGATCGACCGCTCCTGGATCGCCGCATAACGCGTGAGGCGCTCGACCGCCTTCGCGTGAAACGCCGTCCACTCCGCCGCCTCGCTCGCGACCGCCTCGAGCGCCTCGACGAGCATCGGCTGGATCACGAAGGAATTGTAGTAGTCCCAATGAAATTCCGGCCCATCCCCGTACATCCCGTCGCCGATATACCACTCGCGATGCTTCGCGATTCCCTCGAAGAGCCGGGCGTCATCGCGCTTCGCCCCCGCTTTGTGGAGAAACACTTCCACCGTCGTCGCGAAGAGCTTCCAGTTATTCTCGCCCGCCTGGATCGGCCGCGAAGAAATGAGCGCCGCGATCACGTTCTGCTGCACGCGCGGCTCCAGCTTCTGCCAAAGCTCCTTCGGCGCGCGCAGCATCGCCTCTGCCAGAAACGCCGCATCAACGAGCGGCTGACGCCCCTTCGAGAAATTCAAAAAGTCCGGCGACTTCGGATCCGTCCCCGCATCGATCGCTGTCCGCGCCAGCGCCGCGAGTCGCACGCGCTCTTTCCCCTCCGTCCCATCCTTCCCTTCTGCAGTCGCATCGTTCGCGCCCGCTCCGAGTTCGAGCCACGGCGCGATCCCCGCGAGCAGCCGGCCCAAGCCCTCGAGGTGCGTATACTGCGGCCGATCCTTTGACGACCGGTGCCCCTCGACCGGCATCGTCGCCTTTAGCCGGCGCTCCGCCATCGCACCAAGCAGCGGATTCGCCAGCCGCACCGCCACGCTCACCCAATACCCCCGCGCCTCACTCGCAGTCATCGTCGGCATCGCGTTCGTGGCGCGCGCTCCACTCATCTTTTCGGCCCCGCGGCCCACGCCCGCACTCGCCCCCAGTGCACCGGCAGCAGCGGCAGTCAGTTTCATGAAGTCACGACGCGTTTTCATCCGCGGCATTCGAGTTCGCCCGGGAAGAAGCGCAAGAGCTCACCGCCCGCCACGTCGTGCAACTGTTTTCTACGTCGCGCCATTCAGTGCAATGAGACCGCCTCACTCCTTGCGGAAAATAAGGATATGCTGCCGCGGCAGGATATCGATCGTCTTGTCGAATTTCAGCGTCTGCACGGCCAGTTCCTTCTTCACCTGCGCGACCGTCATCTTGTGCAGCGGCTTGATCGGCACCGCCGGATCCTCGCCGCGATACTCCACCAGCACGAGCCGCCCGCCGGGCTTCAGCGCCTTCGCCATCGCCTGCGCCATCTCATACGGAAAATCGAGCTCATGGTACACATCCACGAGCATGATCATGTCGACGCCGCCCTCCGGCAGCTTCGGATCCTGCACCGTCCCGAGCACCGGCTTCACGATCTCGCCCACGCGGCGCTTGCGCATGTTCACCATCAGCAGATCGAGAAACTCCTGCTGAATCTCCACGCCGTACACGATCCCCTTCGGCCCCACCTTCTGCGCCATCCGCCACGAAAAATATCCGCTGCCCGCGCCGACATCCGCCACGACGTCCCCTGGCTTCAGCGTCAGTGCCTCCACCAGCAGGTCGGTGCGCTCTTCCTCTTCACGCTCCGGCCGCTCCAGCCAGCTCGCGCCCTGATGCCCCATCACCTGCGCGATCTCGCGCCCGAAATAATATTTCCCGATCCCGTCGCGCGTCTTCCGCCCCGTCTCGTACTTCGCCTCCGCCGGCCGCGCGTCCTCCGCGGCGGAAAGCCCGCCGACACCGAGACACAACATCACACCAAGACTGAGAATCGTTTTAATAGAGCGCATGGGGAAACAGGGTGCCCTCACTCAAGCCCAGGTTTGGCCGCTTGTCGACCGTGCGACGATTTCCCGCATTGCCGCCCGTCCCTCGACGCTAAAGCCTCCCCGCCATGCCCCTTCTCCGCTGGTTCCCTCTCCTTGCGGCCCTTGCTCCCCTGCTCGCATTCGCCGCCGCTCCGACCCGCCCCAATATCGTCTTCGTCATCACCGATGACCAGGGCTACGGCGATATCTCCGCCCACGGCAATCCCATCCTCCAGACGCCGCACCTCGATGCGCTCCGCGCGCAGAGCGTTCGCTTCACCGATTTCCACGTCAGCCCCACCTGCGCGCCTACCCGCAGCGCCCTCTTCACCGGCCGCCACGAATTCAAGAACGGCATCACGCACACCATCCTCGAGCGCGAGCGGCTCACGCTGAAGGCCACCACCCTCGCCCAGGTCCTCAAGCAGTCCGGCTACACCACGGGCATTTTCGGCAAGTGGCACCTCGGCGACGAGGCCGAGTATCGCCCCAATCGCCGCGGCTTCGACGAGCAGTTCATCCATGGGGGCGGCGGCATCGGCCAGATGTACCCTGGCTCCTGCGGCGACGCCCCCGGCAACACCTACTTCGACCCCGCCATCCTGCACAATGAGGCCTTCGTCAAAACCAAGGGCTACTGCACCGACGTGTTTTTCGCCCAGGCGCAGAAGTGGATCGGCTCCGTGAAGGCCAAGCCGTTCTTCGCCTACATCGCCCTCAATGCTCCGCACTCCCCCCTTCAGGTCCGCCCCGAGGATGAGGCCCGCTACACCGGCAAGGTCCCCGAAGCAAACA
>JAZKEV010000497.1:0-4524 GCA_040386765.1 Verrucomicrobiota bacterium
TACGGCCAGTTCCGCTGGAATACGACGAAGGCCAATGGCGGCAGCAGCCTGCTCTCCGCCGGCTGCCACGCGATGGATGCGCTGCTCCTCTGCATGGGCACCGACGTGGCCTCGGTCACGAGCTATCAGACCCGTTCGAAGAACGCGGTGTTCGCACAGTATGAGTATGCGACGACGTCCGTTACCATTTTGAAGTTCAAGGATGGCCGTCTGGGCAAGGTCGCTTCGGTGATCGACTGCATCCAGCCCTACTACTTCCACACCCACCTCGTCGGCAGCGAGGGCTCGCTCCTCGATAATAAATTCCACTCGAACAAGCTCGGCGGCCTCAACAAGCACGCGTGGAGCAATCTCTCGATGAAGATGCTCGATTCGGGCGACGTGTCGGATCACCCGTATCAATCGCAGTTCGAGGCCTTCTTCGTCGCGCTGGAGCGCGGCGAGGATATGCCCCTCACGAGCCTCCCCGAGAGCCTGCGCTCGCACCGCATCGTCCTCGCCGCGGATGCCTCCGCCGAGCAGGGCCGCGAGATCAAGATCAGCCAGGTCAAATGAGTCGACCGGTCGCCTTCGCGATTGCTGCGCACCCCGACGACATCGAGTTCATGATGGCGGGCACGCTGCTGCTGCTGCGTGCCGCCGGTTGGGAGACGCACTATCTGAATGTGGCCGACGGCTCGTGCGGCAGCATGGAGCATAGCGCCGCGCGCACGCGCGCCATCCGCCGGAAAGAGGCGCAGGTGGCCGCGCGTGTGCTCGGCGCGGAGTTTCACCCCAGCCTCACCAAGGATCTCGAGGTCTTCTACGACCTGAAGCTCCTCCGCCGCCTCGCCGCCATCGTGCGCGAGGTGAAGCCGGCGGTCGTTCTCACGCACTCGCCGCAGGACTACATGGAGGATCACATGAACACGTCGCGGCTCGCCGTGACGGCCTCCTTCGTCCGCGGCATGCCCAACTTCGTCACGCAGCCGCGCGCCGCGGTCTTCTCCGGCGATACCACGGTCTACCATGCGCTGCCCCACGGGCTGCGCGATGGCCTCAGCCGGCGGGTGATGCCGGAGAGCTTTGTCGATGTCGGGAGTGTTCATGCCACCAAGCTCGAGGCGCTCGGCGCCCACCGCAGCCAGCAGAACTGGCTCGATGAGACGCAGGGCATGAGCTCATACCTCAAGGCGATGGAAGACACCGCCCGCGAGGTCGGCGTGCTCTCGAAGCGCTTCAAACTCGCCGAGGGCTGGCGTCGCCACAGCCCGCTCGGCTTCTGCGCTGCAGGCGCCGATCCTTTGCGCGACGCACTCGGAAAAAATTACCGGCTCAACCCTGCTTACGCGCGCTCGCTCGATAGCGCTTACGCCTCCTCCTAATTTCACGATCATGCCCCGCAAATTCAGCTCTATTTCTCCCGACTGGTGGGACTACACCACGCTCGATTCCGAGCTCATCCGCGACGCCGCGGCTCTCACTGCCGAACAGCTCGCGGGTCTCTCGCGTCCGGGCTTCCGCGTGGTGATGTACGATACGCTCGAGGATTTCTATCTCGCCGAGGCGCTCGAGTATATCACCGCCTGGCGTCAGGCGACCGCCGATAATCCCGTGGGCATCTGCGGCCCCATAGGCCCGACCGAACAACTCCCGCTCGTCGCCCGCCTCGTCAACGAACTCGGCCTCTCGCTCAAGCACGCGCATTTCTGGGGCATGGACGAATGGTATGAGAACGGCCGCGAAGTGCCGATCTCTCACCCGCTTTCCTTTGAGAAGGCCGACCGCGAAATGTGTTTCAACCGCATCCGCCCCGAGCTCGCGATGCCCGATGCCAACATGCACTTCCCCAAGGCGGATACGAGCGCGTATCGGAAAAGCTGGGACGGCGCGCGCTGCGCCGTGATGCAGGGCGGCCAGGGCGATACGAAGCACTGGGCCTTCAACGATCCGCCGCGCCGCACCGGCGCGCACCAGGATGCGCCGCCGACGCCCGCGGAGTATCGCGCGCTCACGACCCGCATAGTCGATCTGCATCCGCTCACGCTCGCGCAAAACGCGCGCACCTCCGGCGGCGGCAACATCTCCCTCGTCCCAACCAAAGCCCTGACCGTCGGCCCGGCCGAGACGTGGCGCGCCGAGAAAGTCTCGATCTGGCAGGCGGGCTTTCACGACAACCCCTTCGGCCAGCGCCTGAGCGCGCTCATGATCTCGAAGCGCATCGTCGACACCTCCGTGCCGATGTCGCTCCTCGCCGACCATCCCAACGTGCAGTTCAACTATTACCGGCCGGGTCTCGGCTCGTGCCAGGTGGAGATGCATTGAGAAGGGCGGATTTCCGACCGCACCATTTCTGCACGGACAATTTTACGAAACCCGGGGTATCGCTCCGGGTTTCGTTGCGTTCGTAGTACCGCCTTCAGGCGGAATCCGAAAACCTTCCGCCTAAAGGCGGAACTACAAACGCCGGCCCGGGCATCCGACGGATCAACTTTGACCCGTGCGTGAGCGGTGGGATCACAGGAGCCGGATAACGCGGATTTCACGGAGGTTTTATCCGCTGCATCCCCGTAATCCGGGTTAAATGTTTAGCGACGAATGAAATCAGGTGTCCGCTGCACGGATGTTTTCCTCCGCCCTTACTTCTTCACCTCCGCCACCACCTTCCGCACTCCCTCCGCGATCATCTGCTCGGTATCGTCGGCCCAGCGGTGCGCCGGCTGTCCGTAAACGTACATCGACGTATTTCCCTCGTAGCCCGAGCGGCCGGGCGCACGCGGCGGCGTGTCTTCCGCAAGCACGCGCGCGGAGGGGATGTAGGCCATCACATCGTTGGTATAGCCTGCGACCCAGGTGCGCAGCCCAAACTCCGATTTGAAGCGCAGGGCATAGTCGATCACCACTTCGCCACCGAGCGCGATCCAGAGTTGTTCGCCGCCGAGCTGCCAGGCTTGGACGGGGTAGGGGTAGGTGCGCGCGAGCTTCCTGCCCGCCTTCAATTCGGCGAGGAGGCGCGCGGCCCATTTCGTCTGCGTGGTGTGCGGCTTGCCGGCGGGGACCTTGGCGAGCTCTTCGAGCTCGGCGAGCGTGGGCTCGTCGCCGAACTTCAGTGTGACAAACTCGTGCGCGGTCTTCAGCGTCGGCGCGAGCGGCTTGGGTCGCTGCAGCAGCACTTCCTCCACGGCGGCGGCGAGCATCTCGCCGTAGCGCTGCGCCATGAAAACCTCGCGGCGCGGGATCGGATTCTGGTCCGCACCGCAGCCGGAGAAAAAGAGCGCCGTGGCGCCCGGGTGATTCCGCTCCAGTGCGATCTGCGCAAAGCCCGCGTAGTCGCCCGCCCACTGGTAGAAGCTCAGGGTGGTGTTGTGGCAGGCATAGCCAAAGACGACCGCCTTCAGCGCTCCCTCTGGACTCGTGACGGTGAGGACCGGCACGCTGTGGTCGGAAGGACCCTTGAGTGCGTTTTGGTCGCGCAGTTTGGCAACGGCCGGCTCGGGGTTGTTGCGCCGGTTAACCGCGAAGCGCGTGATGCCCTGGCCGGAGGCGAGCCGCGCAGGGGCGAGCGCAGCGAATGCCTTTTCGACCGTCTCCGCGATCTTTGCCTCCAACTCTGCCGAGTAGCGCTCGATAACTGGGTGCTGTGAGTCGGGCATCGCGATGTAGGCATCGTAGAGCGCGCTGCGCAGCACGGGAGTGCAGTGCGAGTGCGACGCGTGCAACATGATCTGTGAGCGCTCGAGGCCGTGGCGCTGCTTCAGCGTTTCGCACGTGCGATTGTAGATCGACTGCGGGATGCCGAGCAGGTCGCTGCCCATCACGATCGCGCGCTTGCCGTCGGCGGCCTCCAGCGCGAGCACCTTGATGAAGAGCGGATGGAGCTTCCCTTCCGCGGGGTGGTCGCGGGCGCCGTAGCCCGACATCCAGAGCGCCGCAGTGGGCGTGATATCGGTGGTGGCGATGCCGGCCTTCCAACCCGGGGGTACTGGCTGGGCCGCGGGGCCGCGGGAAACAAGGGCGATCAACGCGACCGCACTGAGCAACGACGCACGAAACAACGATGCGAGCGACATGCCCACCATGGGGCTACGAGCGCGGCTGGCCCGCAAGGCTTTTCCCCAAGTGGTTACTAAGGTTTCGGGGTTTTTGGCGCGGGTCGCCGCGTGGGCAATGGCGTGCTTAGCCTCAAACTCGAGCGGTGAGGGCACCGCGCCCTCCATCGGCCTGCGCTGGGCGTCTCGCGAAAGCGCGGATCACGAGGTCCCGCCGCTCACGCGGCGGGCTACACTCGATCCATCGCGGGCGAGACCGTTCCTGTCCGACATACAGTAGAACAAGAACCTCGAGGCTGGCCTCTACCCGGCATTGCGGCTCTCGCTGCCGCCCGTTTCATTCCCCCTCGCGCATGACCCCCAAGCCGCCCACCCCCCGTCCGCTTCGCGAGCTGGCTGCGCCGCGCCTGCAGCTGAGCGTGGTGCGGTTTGCCGAGTCGTTTGTGTGCCGGCGGTGTGTGACGAATCACTCGGCTTCGCACGAATCCTTCGATGC
>JAZKEV010000497.1:4534-6416 GCA_040386765.1 Verrucomicrobiota bacterium
CGCCGCTTCATTTTCATCCCGAGGTGGAGCTCCTGCTGATCGAGGAGAGCCATGGGACGCGCTACGTAGCGGATTCCATCGAGCCCTACGCGCCGGGCGATCTGGTGCTGATCGGGTCGAATATCCCGCACGTCGTCGTCCGTGATCCCGCGAAGGCTACAGGCGGCAAGCCGGCGTCCTCCATCGTGGTGCAGTTTCGCCCCGATTTCATGGGGGAGAAGTTCTTTGCCCGGCCGGAGCTGCACGATGTGCGGCGCTTGCTGACGGAGGCCAATCACGGCCTGCACTACAGCCGCCAGACGGTGCGCTGGGTGGCGCCGCGGCTCCGCAAGATGCTCGAATTGCACGGAGCGCGGCGACTCGCGGCGCTGCTCGATCTGCTTGCGCAACTGGTCCACGCGCCAGCGCGCCCGCTGGCGAGCAACGCCTTTCGCCAGCGGATCCGACAGGAGGATTTTGCGCGGATCGACACGGTGCTCGATTACGCCAACGCCCATTTCCACGAAGAGGTGTCGATGGTGGCCGCGGCCAGGCTGGTGTCGCTCAGCCCCACGTCGTTCAGCCGCTGGTTTTCGCAGGCGACCGGGAAGCCCTTCGTGCAGTTTCTCACCGATATCCGGCTTGCGCATGCCTATCGCGCGCTGACGGAGACGGGGAAACCGATCACGCAGATCGCGTACGATTGCGGCTTCAATTCCGTGTCGCACTTCATTCACCGGTTTCGCGCGATGCGAGGGATGTCCCCGCGCGAGTTTCGGCAGCGCGTGGCCAGCGGGCGGATCGATGCGGAAGGCGCCTCGCCGGCCCGGGGTGCCGCCGTCAAATCCGGGGCGGCATGATAAAAAAACGCAACGATTGTCCAAATTTGGACAAGAGTTCCCAGGGTCCTTTCGCGTAGAGTGCTGCTGGCGTACCGCATTCGCGGGCGCTGTTCCCCATTCCCACGCTACGCTTACCCGGCGGCACTCAGCCGCCGGTGGGCGGGCGTGAGTCCGCCTGACCCCGACAGCGCCCTGACCACGCGCCGACGGCGACCGCACCCCACACCGTAAAACTCCATGCTCTTCCCGACCGTTTCTCCCCACGTCAGCGCTCTGCGGTGGCTTTGCGCCGCGCTTGCCCTTTCGGTTTCGTTTGCCCCGGCCTTTGGCCAGGTTGCGGGCACGAATTCGAAGCCATCCGATGAGAGCCCGGTGGAGCTTTCGCCCTTTGTCGTCTCTTCGGAGTCCGAGCTGGGCTACCTCGCCAAGGAGACGCTTGCCGGCATGCGCATCAAGACGGACCTCAAGGACGTGGGTGCGGCGATCGACGTGCTCACCGAAGCGTTCCTCAATGATGTGGGCGTCACCAACATGTTCGACGCGCTGCAGTACGTGCCGAACATGGAGTATAATTCGTATCCGTCGGATAATGACGCGAACAACAATTCGCAGTGGTTCTCCGCCTCGTACAAGTCCCGCGGCATCGTTGGCAGCACGGTGCTGGTTGATTTCTTCTCCACGAGTTCGATCCCGATCGACCGCTACAACACGGAAAACCTCACGCTCCTGCGTGGCGCCAACGCCATCCTCTTCGGCATCGGCAGCCCGTCCGGCATCGTCGGCTCGAGCACCAAGCGCGCGCAGCTCAGCCGCCACGGGTATACGTTCCGCTTCGTCACCGACGACTACGGCACGCTCCGCGGCGAGCTGGATGTGAACCGCTATCTGCTGAAGAACAAGCTGGGCGTGCGGCTGAACGTCGTCGCGCAGGACAAGAAGCTCTACCAGACGCCGTCGCTGAATCGCCGCAACGCCGCCACGCTCTCCGCGACCTACAAGCCCTTCACGCGCACTGCGATCACGGTGATGGGCGAGACCGGCATCTACGAGCGCCTGCATGT
>JAZKEV010000497.1:6426-9603 GCA_040386765.1 Verrucomicrobiota bacterium
TGCAGAACAACATCGTGTGGGACGGCTACACGCCGTGGGTCCTCGCGGGAAAGCCGACGGTGAATTTCGTGACGGGCCGGGGCCAGACCAACGGCTCGACCACCAAGGGCTCCTACCCCACCGCTGTCGGCAGCGGCCTGCAGAATCTCGGCACCGCCTCGCTGCTCACCTACATCGAGGGCTCCAGTATTCCGATCATGGACTGGCGCAATATGGCGCGCGGCGCGCGGCTGGGCAACCAGATGCCGGCCGCTCCGGCGGGCGTTTTCAACAGCGGCCTGATCCTCAGCACGGATCGCTCGCAGCTCGATTTCACCGGCTTCACCAAAGCCAACGCCATCGTCGACCTGAAGGCGAACCCGTGGGGCACAACGAACCCCAACGACGCGAAATACAGCAACAAATCGATCTTCATCGAACAGAACCTCGCCCGTGACCTCGACGTGGAGCTGGCGTGGAACCAGTTCGAGATGGACTACGTGTTCAACAGCTTCGGCATGCAGAACTACATCAACGTCGATCC
The DNA here is from genome assembly GCA_040386765.1 of Verrucomicrobiota bacterium. Taxonomy (GTDB): domain Bacteria; phylum Verrucomicrobiota; class Verrucomicrobiia; order Opitutales; family Opitutaceae; genus ER46. The sequence continues at coordinate 6,950 of JAZKEV010000497.1, forward strand.
CAATGAAGTCCTGCCTGACGGCTCGCCGAATCCCTATGTGGGCATGCCGTACATCGAAACGGGCAATGGCGGCAACGGCACCCGCAAGCAGGCCTCGTGGCGCGAATTCACCAACAAGCGCGTGACCGTCTCGTACCGGCTGAACCTGGAAAAGTTCAAGCCCTTCGAGCGCTTTGGCTTCCTGAAGACGCTCGGGCTGGGTGACTATCGTCTCGCTGGCCTCTACGCCGACGAGGATTTCCACACCAAGCTCTACGCGAGCCGCATCGTGAATGTGACGCCGCTTCCCGGCAACGCCGCTGCGACCCCGCTTAACCAGAACGTCAACCGACTGAATCGCCGCTACTACCTTCAGCCCGGCGAGGACAGTTACCAGCTGCGTGGCCCCGACCTCTTCTCGCAGGCCAGCACGCCCGGCGCGCCCGCGGCTAACGACGGCCCCCTCCGCTTCGAGGAGCGCAATTCCGACGAAGCGCCACGTAACAACCGCCAGGCCACCGCGAGCTGGGTTGCCGCGCTGCAGGGCTCCTGGTGGCGGGCGGGCGACGGCTATCACCGGCTCACGGGCATGTACGGCATCCGCCGCGACACCCGCGAAGCCAACGCCCAGACCTTCACCCGGCTCGCGAGCGGCGAGTATCCCATCCCGGTCAATACCTACGGCGGCTTGGAGGAGGCCGGAGTTTGGGGACAGGAGACATCCTTCTCCGCGGATACCAAGAGCTACAATCTGACCTTCCGCCCGATCTCGGCGGTGCGGCTCTTCTACAACTATTCGAATATCTTCAGCGGCGGTGCCAGTAACTTCGAAGACGTATTCAAAAATACGTTACGCCCCACGCAGGGCGACACCAAGGACTACGGCATCAAGCTCGACCTGTGGAACGAGCGGATCTTCCTGGCGGTGACGAGGTACGAGACGACGATCTTCGACCAGACCAACGACAACACGGGCACCGTGCGCGAGCCGATCAACCAGATCTACGACGCCATCGAGCGCCCCGACCTGCTCCTCGACCGCCCCTTCTCCTATCGCGACGATGCCACGAAGGGTTACGAATATACCGTCACGGGCTCGCTGACGAAGAATTGGCGCGCCCGGGCCACGGTCGGGACGCAGGAGACTTTCGTCTCGGCCAACATGGATGAGTGGGTGACCTATCATGCGCAGATGATGCCCGTCTGGGAAGCCGGCCTCAACGGGCAGGGCCGCGCCACGCCGCTCGTGAATCCTTCTTCCGGATACACCACAGTGGGCAATGCGATCGACCGTGCCACCCAGCGTCTGAAGGATGCCCGTGCCATCATCGGCACGCGGCCGACCAACCAGCGCGGCGTGAACTCCAGCCTCAATACCACCTACTCGTTTTCCGAGGGCCGCCTGAAGGGCCTGCGCATCGGCGGCGGCTACCGCTGGGCATCGGCCAACATACTCGGCTACGCCCGCGACGCCGCCGGCAACAGCGACCCCAGCAAGCCCTTCAAGGGCAAGGAGCAGCTCAGCACCGACGCGAGCCTCGGTTACTCGATGAAGGTTGCCCGTGGCCGCGCCACGTGGGACATCCAACTCAACGTCTACAACGTCCTGAACGAAAAGGATCCGCTGCCCCGCACGGCGGTCGACGACGGCCAGGGGAATCCGATCTACGCGCGCAACTACCTCCCCGATCCGATTGGCTTTCAGGTGACGAATACGCTGAGATTCTAAGGTGCGGTCCTGCGTATTCAGGCGATTTCGCCTTTTCGGCTCACACGGTGGATTTGCCCTTCGGTATTCCCTCGCCGCCGTCGTCGCAGGTGTGGCATTTGCTGCCTCGGCGGTTGGTGCGGAGGTGCTACGCGGCGCGCGCGTGCCCTTCATCACCCACGAGGCCGAGGCCGTCGCGAACAAGACCACCGGCACCCGTGTCGCAGTGAAGGAGAAGCCGACCGCCGCCACCTCGACGCCTGAGCTGGAGGCCTCCGGTCGCGCTTTCGTGGCGCTCGATGCCACCGGCGAGTATCTCGATATCCCCGTGACCCGTGCGGCGGACGGGCTCGTGCTGCGGCACTGCATCCCCGATGCGCCGTCCGGCGGCGGTGCGACTGCGACACTCAGCCTGTACGTGAATGGCAAATTTCGACAATCGCTGACCCTCAGCTCCCGCTACAACTGGCTCTACGGCCACGACAACAATCGCAACGGCCAGTCCAACGATCCCGCCGCGGGCACACCGCACGTCTTCTGGGATGATACGCGCTTCCGCATCACGGGCGGTGTCGCGCCGGGCGATACGCTGCGGCTGCAGAAGGATGAGCGCGATACGGCCGCATTTTATCGCATCGATCTTGTCGATCTGGAGGCGGTGCCGCTCCCGCTCGCTCCGCCGCCCACTGGTACATTTCTCTCCGTGGTCGATTTCGGCGCGACGGCCAACGACGAGACCGACGACACGCCCGCGCTGTTGAAATGCATCGAGGCCGCACGCGTCGCGAAGAAAACGGTGTGGGTTCCTTCCGGCTCATTTCAGCATACGCAGAAATTCACCCTCGATGGCGTCGCGGTGCAGGGCGCGGGCATGTGGCACACCACGCTGGTTGGCATTCGCGGGCAGCATGGGTTCATGCTGCGGGGCAAAAATCCCAGAATCTCGGACCTCACCATCGAGAGCACG
>JAZKEV010000497.1:9613-13644 GCA_040386765.1 Verrucomicrobiota bacterium
AGTCGTCGAAACCAATCAGCGAAACTTCGTCTGGCACGCGGCGACCGAGGCGGCCAGACCTTCACGGCCAACATTCCCGACCAGTGCACCGACTGGCTCGTGGAGAATGTCTGGATCGCGCACACGCATGCGGGCTTCTGGTTACGCGGGGTCTCCCGCGGTGTCGTGCGCGGCTGCCGCGTCTATCTGACCTACGCCGACGGCATCAATCTGAACCGCGGTTCGCACAACAATGTCGTCGAGCACAACTACGTCCGCGGCGTAGGCGATGACGGGCTCGCGATCCTCTCGCAGAACTACGACAATCCGACCCACGCCGTCACGCACGCGAATACCCTGCGCTCCAATACCGTGATCGCCAACTGGTGGGGGCACAATTGCGACCTGGCGGGCGGGGGCGGGCACGTGGTCGAGGACAACTATCTCGCGGACAATTCGCGCACGGGCTGCTTCACCATCAATCTCACCTCCGCGTATCCGATGTTTCCGCTCAAGGACTCGATCGTGCGGCGCAATACGATCGTGCGCGGCGGGGGCAGCCATAGCGGCCAGCGGCGCGGCGCTTTCTGGATCCTCGCCGACGGCACGCCGATCAGCGGGCTCACCGTGCGGGAGAATGAGATTCGCGACTCGGTCTTCAGTGCGATTCACATACGCGGTGGCAGTCCGCAAGAGATCGTCTTTGAGGCGAATGTCGTCGACGGTGCCGGCGAAGCGCCGGTGCGCATCGAGACGGAGGCGAAGGGCTCGGGCAGTTTCGTGCGCAATGTTTTTAAGAAGCTGCCCGAAGGTGCGACGGCTTTTTCAAATCGTGGCGGTGACGACTACGCGTTCACGGAGCGCGAGAATCGCACGGAGAAGTGAGATGAGGGACTTTGCTTTGAGAATAACGACGCACTTCCTTCGTTCCGGCTCTTCCGAGCCGGGCTATCTTCGCTCGTAGCCCGCTTCGGAAGAAGCGGGATCACGCATCGGCTACGCCTCCATGAAAATACCCTTCATTGCCTCGCTCCTCACCGCCCTCGTCCTGATCTCTACGCGTTTGCACGCCGCTGATCCAGGCCACGTGCTTTCCGTCGCGGGCGCCGAGATTCTCTTCGATGGCAAGCCGACCAAGATCATTGGTCTGCGTACCTCGAATGCCCTGATGAGCGACAAGACGACGCAGGAGCTGATCGATAACCTGAGCGCGTTCAAATCCTACGGCGTGAACACCGTTTCTGTCTTCGTGATGGGCTCGCGTTTCGGCGGCGTGAAGGGCTTCCGTCCCGATGCGGGTCTCGATCCCGTGTACACGGCGCGGCTCGCCCGGATCATCGATGCGGCGGACGAGCGGGCGATGATCGTGCTGGTGGGCTGCCTGTATTGGTCGGAGTCGGAGGCCAAAGCAGACCTTGCGCACTGGACGCAGCGCGAGGCCAATCAAGCCGTGGCCAATGTCGTGCGGTGGCTGGCGGCACGGGGCGACCGCAATGTGTTTGTCGATCCCGACAACGAGGGCATGGCCAACAAGGAGAAAGGCTGGAGCATCGGCGAGATGATCGCCGCCGGGCACCGCGAGAATCCCGCGTGCGTGATCGCCTACAATGCGCGCGCGGCCGCACCGGCCAATGCCAACCTCGGGATCCATTTCAGCCCACGCATTCCCGGCAAGCCATGGGTCGAGGCCGAGGGCACGCCGGGCGTGGTCCCGTACTGGCACGCCTACAGCCGGAAGGAGGGCTATCGAAACTATATCAACATTGGCATCTACACCGCCGAGATGAAAACCGACCAGCAGCGGCTGACGCGCCGCGGCATGGATACGGCTAACGGCTACATGCTCGCGTCGACGTGGCTGCAGTGCCCACCGCCGTACGGACCGAATATGCGACCGGAGGGTGACGGCTCCGCGGAGAATCCGGGCATAAAGTGGTGGCTGGAATTCGTGAAAGAGACTTACGGGACAGTGAAGTAGGGCGGATTTTTAACCCCTCTGTTGCATCGACGAACTCCGAGGGAGGTTCGCTACCTCCCGCTTTGTGTGCTCGTCGGAAAATAGGAATCGCCCGTGAACCATGCGAATAGACGCGAATGATGGCGGTTCGCATTCACGTCCATCCGCGTGATTCGTGGGCTTGCTTTAGTGCTCTCCGCGTTTCCGATCCAGGGAGGGTTGGAAACCCGCCCTACTTTAATTCCGGGGGCACGTTGCCGTAAGGCCACGGTTTCATCGGCTCTTTCAGCCGGGCAAACTCGGGCACGGGGCCGGGCTTGAGTTCGCGGGCGAGTGAGATGCTTGTAGCCGCGATCTGGCGACCGGCGGTGGGTTCGAGATTGGAATAGAAGGTAAGGCGGGTTTCGTAGCCGCCGCCGGTCGGGCTGAGTGCTTCCTCGGTGGGCACGTAGCCGACGCAGCCGTTGGCGAGCTCGACGGGAAAGGTGAAGGGGAAGGGCGAGCCCTTTTTGATCTCGAGGCCGTAGGCGACGAAATACTCCGCGGGGTTGCCGACGAAGAGCGCGGGGCCGATCTGCAGCGCCTGCACTTCGACCTCGGCGGCGGGTTCGGTGGCGAGGAGGTGCGTGAGCATCAGTGTCTCGCGCGCGAAGAGCCAGTCGGTGTTGTCCGGCGGGCGCTTGCCGGCGGCGACGGTGGCGCGGGCCTTCACGATGGTCTCCGGGGCCGGCGTGCGGCGCGCTATCTTTGTGATCTTCTGCCGGCTCTCAAGCGTGAGGCCGCTGGCGCTGCGCGGCACCGAGACGAGCACCTTCACGGCTTCGGCGCCGATGCGACTGCCGATGAACTGCGCCCACTGGTTGCCGGTGCGGTATTCGTGCGGGCTTTTGCTATCAACCTGGCCGATGTCGCCGCAGGGGCCGGCGAAGAAGAGCATCGGGGCCTTCGAGCCGAGCCCGCCCTGGATCGCGCGCTCGGTGTAGTAGATCCAGTTGGCGGAGATGCCGCCGGGATTGGTTGTGGCGTGACACGAGAAATTGACGATCGTGCCAAGGAGCGTGCCGCTGGCATCCCACGCGCCGATGACGCCAACCTGCGGATCGATGGGGCCGGCGTAGTCGACGATGTCGGGATTGGAGAGACCGGGCATGGTCCAGGTCTGGCCGTTCTTCATCCGCATGCGGCGGTTGAAGGCGGCCTTGTCCTCGTGGCCGAAACCGAAGCCGAGTTGCGCGGGGACAAGGACGGCCTCCGCGGCGCGGACGCCCGCGACGATCTCGCGTGTCACGCGCTCGAGGTAGGCTGCATTGGCGAGGGATGACTCTTCGTAGGCGAGTTTGCGGATGTCGTCCGGCGCGGTGTCGAACTGGCCGGGCTGGACCATCCCGACGGGACCGGATGAATGTGAGTGGGTCGCGGCGATCATGATCGCGCCTGCGGCGATGCCGGTGTGCTGCTCGATCTCGGCGCGCGCAGCCAAGACGACCGAGCGCGGCACGAACAGCGCGTCGACCGAGACGAGCGCGAGCTTGCGCGTACCGTCGGCGAAGACGGCGGCGCGGACCTTGCACGGATCGTGGAAGCGGGTGTGAAAGGCCTTCGCGTAACCGCCTGGCCGCTCCATGCCGATCTCGGGGGAGATGTCGCGTTCGGCGAAGCCGGCGCGGAAGACCGGTTCGGCGGCGGAGGCGGCCGGGGCGAAGGTGGCGAGGAGGAGGAAAAGGCTGAGCAGAAACGGCAGGGCGAGGCGTCCCCGCCGAGCCGTCACGCTTTGTGCTTTCGAAAATCTCGAATCGGTCGCACGCGTGCCGCGCGACGGCTCACCGGGGACAGTTCGCCCTACCTCATGGGAGCGCGCGATGAAAGCCATGCACGAGAGCGTGGTGAATTTTCGCCTGCGCTAGAACATGAATCAGCTGAAAATAAACCGCCCTGCGCAAACCCCGCGCTGCCTCACTTCTTCTCCAACGGATACAGCTCGATCGTGCGGAAGAAAATCTCGGCGCCCTCGGACTGAAAGAGGAGCTTGCCCCACGTGAAGGAGCCGTCGCGGCCCTCCATTACTTTCACGCCGTTGAGGAAGTAGTCGACATTG
>JAZKEV010000497.1:13654-22034 GCA_040386765.1 Verrucomicrobiota bacterium
TTGCCGCCGGAGCAGTAGGCCTCGATGCGGTTCCACTCGCCGACGGTCTTCTCCACATCCTTGGGGCCGCGGTAGCCGAGCGTGTCTTTCCAGTTCACGTCGCGATACTGCCAGTTGATCCGGCTCTTAGTAAACTCGGTCATGACGCCCGCGGGGTCCCAGTAGTTCTTGTCGCGCACCTTCGCGAGCAGGCGGGGGGCGATGATCTTGTCGGAGCCGTGGTCGAAGCCGTTCACGAGGATGATGTCGCCGGTGCCGCCCTCGAGGATCTGGTACTCGACCGAACGCATCCACGGGGACTTGAAATCCTTCGCGGCGTTCCCATCGGGGCCCTGGCCGTGGAGGAGGATGCCGGAGTCCCGCGTCTTGTTGGCGCGCGGGTCCCATGTGACGAGGCCCCAGCGAAATTCGGTGACGAGCTTGTAGTTTGCGTAGTTGGCGTGCGTGACGACGCCGCCCCAATGCTGGCCACTGGAGCGGATGGCGGGCGCGCCGTCGACCTGGTCGACGACGGTGAACACTTTGTCGGGGTCGTTGTTCACGCCGAACTTCGGGAGCCACTTGTAGAAGGCATCGAGGCTCTTCTTCTCCTTGCCGAAGAGAACGATCTTTTCTTTCGGCACGATTACGTCGACGGGCAGCGACTCGGCGGCGCGAGCGGAAAGCAGCCCGGCTACGAGGGAAAATGTGACAAAAGCGGGGTGAAAAAGGCGTTCAAAATTCATTTTCTTCATTTTGGTGCGAGGTCGAGATTGCTTCTGGGAAATCCCGTGTTCAAGGATGATCGGCGATGAGCCGTCACGTTAAGTTTGTCATCTCGCTGGCACTGGCGATCGCGGGGGCCGCGGGCGCGGCGGAGCAGCATCCGGCGCTGAGCCCTGAGGAATCGATGAAGCGCATCCAACTGGAGGAAGGCCTGCGGATCGAGTTGGTCGCGGCGGAGCCGCTGATCGTCAATCCGGTGGCCTTTGCCTTCGAGCCGGATGGCCGGATGTATGTGGTCGAGGGGCGCGCTTACCCCGATCCGGTGGAGGCGGGCTCCGGCGAGTCGACGCTCGGCCGCATCGCGCTGCTGACGGATACCGATGGCGATGGCCGCTACGACAAGCGGACGGAATTTGCCTCGGGCCTCGGCTATGTGAATGGCATCATGCTCTGGCGGGGTGGGCTGTTTGTGACGGCGGCGCCGAATATTCTCTATCTCAAGGATGCCGACGGCGACGGCATCGCGGACGAAAAGAAGATCGTGCTCACGGGCTTCGAGGCGACCAAGACGGCGCAGCTCCGGGTGAGCCACCCGACGCTTGGCTTCGACGGCAAAGTCTACGTGACCAGCGGACTCAACGGCGGCAAGGTCACCTCCCCGCTGCATCCGGAGCGGGAGGCGGTGTCGTTTGTCTCGCGCGACGGGCGGTTCGATCCGGATACGTTTGCTTTCGAGAACACCGGCGGGCGCGCGCAGTACGGCCTCGCCTTCGATCCGTACGGGCGGCGGTTCATCACCTCGAACCGGCATCCGGTGCTGCAGGTGATGCTCGAGCCCTGGCACCTCGCACGAAATCCGAATCTCGCCTTCAGCGACACGACGCAGGAGGTGTCGAAAGTCGAAGCGGAGGCGAAGGTGTTTCCGATCAGCCGGGCCACGATCGCGGCGGACTTCATTCCCAAGCTGATGGCGGCGCCGCACAATGGCACCTTCACTTCGGCGAGCGGCACGGTGGTCTTTGGCGGCACGGCGCTGACGCCGGGGCACGTGGGCAACGTCTTCATCTGCGAGCCGGCGCAGAATCTCGTGCAGCGGCAGGTATTGCGGCCCGAAGGCGCGTCGCTGCGCTCCGACCTGCCGTATCGCGGTAAGGAATTTCTCGCATCGAGCGATGTGTGGTTCCGTCCGGTGTTCGCCGGCGCGGGCCCGGATGGCGCGCTCTATATCGCAGACATGGGCCGCCGCGAGATCGACCACCCGCGCTACATCCCTGAGGAATCGCGCGGGCTGCTGGATTTCGAAAGCGGCAAGGATCGCGGACGGCTTTATCGGATCGTAAAGGCGGATGCGCCGCGCGGTCGCGTGCGGGCCGCGAAGCCGGCGGAGGCGACCGAAACGACGGCGGAACTCGTGGCCGGTCTAGAATCGCCGGACGAGTGGTGGCGGGCCCGTGCGCAACGGCTCCTCTTGGAGCGCGTCGAGCGCGTAGCGGTGCCGGCGGTCGAGAAAATTGCCCTGAGCGGCAAGCTGCCGCAGTCCCGCGCCCGTGCGCTGTGGACGCTCCGTGGAATCGGCGGGCTCTCGGCGACAACCGTTGCGGCGGCCCTGCGTGATCCCTATGCGGGTGTGCGCGAACAGGCGGTGCAGCTAGCGAGCGAGATGGCGGCGAAAGCGCCGGAGCTGAAACAGGCGCTGGTGACGGCGGCGGGCGATACGGATGCACGTGTGCGGTTTCTCGCGGCGCTGGCGCTAGGCTCGATCGAAGGCCAGGCGGCGGTCGATGCGCTGGCAGCGATCGCGGCGCGCGATGGCGAGGATAAGTGGACGCGCGCCGCGGTATTGAGCGGCATCGGGTCACGGATGGCGGAGTTTTTGCGAGCCTTGCAGGCGCGGCGGAGCGAGAACCCGAAAGCGTTTGCGGTGATGATGGAGCACCTTGGCCGGGTCTTCGGTGCGGGCGCGATGCCCGAGGCGTGTCGCGAGCTGATGGCGCAGATGTTGACGGGGGAGGGTGATCTTTCGTGGCGGCTCTCGACGGTGCTCGGCGTGATCGAAGGCTACCGCGCGCGTGGTGGCGGCAAGGCCGCGGCCAGCAAAGACCCGATGGTCGAGTTACTCGGTCCGGAAGGACGCAAGGCCGCGAAGGCGCGGACATTCTTCGAAGCGGCGGCCGCGCGGGCGGTCGACAGCGCGGCGCCGACGGGCGAGCGGGGAAGCGCGGTGTCGCTGCTGGGTTACACCGATTTCGATTTCGCCGGCGAGAAGCTTGGCGCGCTGCTCGATGCGCGGCAGCCCCCCGAACTGCAGCTGCAGGCGGTGCGGGCGCTCGAGCGCATTGGCGACGCGCGCGGTGGGGCGCTCTTGATCGCGAAGGATAACTGGAGCCGCTTCACACCACAAATACGCGAGGCGGCGATCGCGACACTGACCTCGAAGCCGGCGCTGATCGACGTGCTCTTTGGTGCCGTAAAGGCGGGCGTGGTGAAGGCGCCGGAAATTTCTTCGACGCGCCGGACGCAGCTGCTGAAGCACGCTAACGCGAAAGTGAAGGCAGAGGCGGAGGCGATCTTCAAGGACCTCGAGGGCGGCGACCGGATGGAAATTTACCGGAAGTACCGCGATGGACTCGACGCCAAGGCCGATCCCGCCAAGGGCAAGGAGGTCTTCACGCGCGCGTGCTCGGCGTGTCACATGCGCAGCGGCGTCGGCGGGAAGGTCGGCCCCGATCTCACGGGCGTGCGCAACCAGCCGGCGGATGCGCTGCTGCTGCACATCATCGTGCCCAATTACGAGGTGTATCCCAGCTACCAGACCCTCTCTGTGACGACGCAGGATGGCCGCGCGATCTCGGGGTGGCTCGCGGCGGAGACGGAGAGCAGTCTCACGCTGCGCACCGCCTTTGGCACGGAGGAGAGCGTGCTGCGGAAGAGCATCGCTTCGCTGGCCGCCTCGGGGCTGTCGCTCATGCCGGACGGGCTGGAGCAGGCGATGACCAAGGAAGAGGTTTCGAGTCTTATTGCGTTTTTGAAGAGCGGAAACTGAGCTGCTTACCCCACGCATGTCCGACCCTCTGGACCTTACCTTCGACCGCCCCAAGGTCGTCTACCGGCAGATCAGCGAGCAAATCCGCGAGCTGATCGTGAGCGGCAAGCTCGCGCCCGGCACCAAGCTGCCCGCGAGCGCCGATCTCGCTACGAAGTGGCGGACGCACGCGGCGACGATTCACGCGGCGCTGACGCCGCTGGTGAAAGAGGGACTTCTCACGCGCCAGCCGAAGATCGGGACTTTCGTGAGCAAGCGCCGCGCGCGGCTCAGCGACGTCGGCATCTATTACGATTCGAATATCTGGTTGAACCAGGCCAACGCCTTCAAGCGCGCGGTCCACGTCGAGTTGGCGCGGCTGCTCGAGGCGGAGAAGATCAACGTGCGGGTATGGTTCGATCCCCGCGCGGAGAAGCAGCGCGGCAAAGTGTGGAGCGATCTCGCGCGCGCCGTCGACCGGCGGCAGGTGCAAGCGGTGATCGCGACCGATGTGCCCGAGGAGGTCGTTAGCTGGCTGCAGGCGCTGCCGGTGCTGACGGCTTACTTTACCTATGCGCCGGTGCGGAATCGCGTGGGGCTCAACTTCGACCAGTTTGCCGAGGAGTCAGTCGCGCTGCTGAAGAAGCAGGGGTGCCGCTCGGCGGGCGTGATCTCGATCCTCGAGCCCGGCCAGACCTCGGGGGCGGCGGCGCAATCCACGGCGAGCAGCGATTTCTACGCGCACTTCACCGAGGTGTGCCGCGCGCAGGGCATCGAGGTGCGGAACGAGTGGATCCGCACGGCGCACGGCTTCGTGCGCGACGAGTCGCAGGAGGAATTTGGCTACAAGGAATTCAAGCAGATCTGGCGGCAGCCCAAGCGGCCGGAGGGCCTCGTGGTCTTCCCCGATACGAGCGTGCCGGGCGTGATTCTTTCCGTGCTCGAGCAGCGGGTGAATGTGCCGGATGACCTGAAGCTCGTCGTGCACAAGCATGCCGAGATCAATTTTCTTTGCCCGCTGCCGATCACGTATCTCTATAGCAGCACGGAGCAGATCGCGCGGATGCTCTTCTCGCAGATCGAGCGGCAGTTCGCGGGCGAGACCTGCGAGCCGATCGTGCTGCCGTTTCACCCCTCGCTGCGGAGCCTGCGGGCGAGTGACTGAGGGATGAGCGACGAGCCTTACGCGAAACGGCCGGGCCTCGGAATCCGCGGCGGCCGGGGGGCGAGTGAGGCGAGACGCGGACGGCGCTGAAATTTCTCTTCTCAATTCATGAGCAACGATACGAAACCGGTGGTGCGAGTCGGAGTAATTGGTGGCGGCCTGATGGGCCGCGAAGTGGCCAATGCCATGGCGCGATGGTTTGTGCTGGAGAACTATCCGGTGCGCGCTGAGCTCGTCGCGGTGTGCGATGTGCAGCCGAAGCTGCTCGAGTGGTTCAAGCAGGTGCCGACCGTGCGCCAGCTCACCACGGATTACCACGAGCTGTTGAAGAATCCGGAGGTGGATGTGGTCTACGTCGCCGTGCCGCACCAACTGCATGAGAAGGTGTATCTCGATGTGCTCGCGGCGGGAAAGGACATGTTTGCCGAGAAGCCCTTTGGCATCGATCTCGGCTCCGCCGAGCGGATCGCGGCGGCGTGCGCGAAGAGCGGTCGCTTCGTGCGCGTGAGCTCGGAGTTTCCTTTTCTGCCGGGTGCGCAGCGCGCGATGGGGGTGGCGAAATCGGGCGCGCTTGGCCGCGTGATCGAGATTCGCGTGGGCTACCTGCATTCAAGCGACCTTGACCCGAAGAAGCCGGTGAACTGGAAGCGGCAAGCTGCCTTCTGTGGCGAGGTCGGCGTGCTCGGTGACCTCGGCATGCACGCGGCGCACATTCCGCTGCGGCTCGGCTGGATGCCGCGCACCGTCTTTGCGCAACTCCAGCAGGTCTACACGGAGCGGCCCGACGGCAAGGGTGGCATCGCGCCGATCGACACGTGGGACAATGCCACGCTCGCCACCGGCATCGACCTCGACGGCCGGCGGATACCGATGCGGATCGAGCTGAAGCGCTTCGCGCCCGGCGAGACGAACACGTGGTATTTCGAGGTGCTTGGCACCGATGGTGGCGTGAAGTTTTCCACGAAGACGCCGAAAACGCTGTGGACCTTCCGCCGTGAAAAAGAGCAGATCTGGGACTCGACCGATCTCGGTTTTCAGATGCCATTTGCCACGATCACGGGCGGCATCTTCGAGCCAGGCTTCCCCGATATCCTGATGCAGATGTGGGCCGCCTTCCTGGCCGAGCGCGCGGGCAAGCTCGAAGGGCGTTTCGGCTGCGCCACGGTGGAGGAGGCGGTGGCGAGCCATCGCATCTGGGCCGCGGCGCTGGCCTCGCAGAAGAGCTGCGCGAACATCGAGGTGAAAGCGTGAGCGCGGCGGCAGGTGGCCGCTCCGGCGTCATCGCGGGCGGCAACTGGATCGTCGATCACGTCAAGATGATCGACCAGTGGCCGAAGCAGGACAACCTGGCCAACATCGGCAGCCAGTTCTCCAGCAACGGCGGCTCGCCCTACAACCTCTTGAAAAACCTGGCGCGCATGGGCGCGACTTTTCCGCTCGAGGCGGTGGGGCTCGTGGGCAGCGACGAGGCCGGAAAATTCATCCGCGACGATTGCTCGGAGCACCGCATCGATACGTCGCGCCTGCTTGCTTCGCCGACGGTGCCGACATCGTACACCGATGTGATGACGGAGCGCTCGACGGGGCGACGGACGTTTTTCCACTGCCGTGGTGCCAATGCGGAGCTGGGGCCGGAGCATTTCGATTTCGCGGCGACGCGGGCGAAGATCTTTCATCTTGGCTACCTGCTGCTGCTCGACCGGCTCGACTCCATCGATGGGGCGAGTGGCATCACGCGTGCAACGGAAGTGTTGCGCGGCGCGCAAGCCGCGGGTCTGAAGACCTCGGCGGATGTCGTGAGCGAGGAGAGTGACCGCTTTGCGAGGATCGTGCGCCCGGCGCTGCCGCATCTGGACTATCTCTTCGTCAACGAGGTGGAACTCGCGAAGGTGACCGGGATCGCGACCAAGACGGGTGAGCAGATGGACCGCGGGGCGATCGAGCATGCGGCTCGGCAGCTTATCGCGGAGGGCGTGCGCGAGTGGGTGTTTGTGCATTTCCCCGAGGCGGTGCTGGCGCAGGGCGCGCGGGGGGAGCAGGTGTGGCAGCCTTCCGTGAAGGTGCCGGCCAGCCATATCGCGGGCGCAGCGGGGGCGGGTGATGCGTTTGCGAGCGGCGTAGTGCTCGGCTTGCATGAAGGCGCGCCGGTCGCGGAAGCGCTGAAGCTCGGAGTGTGCGCGGCGGCGGCTTCGCTGGCGCATCCGACGTGTTCGGAGGGCGTGCGCACGCGGGCGGAGTGCTTGGCGCTGGGGGAGAAGTTTGGGTTTAGGGGGTGACGGTGAGGAACGCTAATCTGCGCTAATTTTCAGGAGGCGGGATAGGCAATGGGTGAGTGCGGGCTTCGCCTGATCGGCGAAGCGCGGGTCGGTGGAGGCGAAGACGGATTTTACTAGCAAGAATTGGGGCTGAATAATCAGAATATTCATTGACACCTGAATCGCTGCGCGGAGACGGTGGAGGGCCGCGAAACCGCGAACACGAGCATGAACATTATCCTTCGTATCGGGTGGGTAGCTGCTTGGCTGTGCAGTGTCGTCGGTTTCTCCCGGGCGGCGGAGGAGGCCAAGGTATTTCGCGCGGGCGCGGACCGTACGGATATCACGCCGGAGCTTGGTGTGCTGATCGTGGGCGCCTTTGTGCCTACGCCTGCGACGCATGTACATGACCCATTGTATGTGCGGACACTCGTGCTGGACGATGGCACCACGCGGCTGGCGTTTGTGCTGCTCGATAATGTCGGGGTGCCACAGATCGTGTGCGACGAGGCGAAGCGGCTGATCACGGAGAAAACCGGGCTGCCGAAGTCGCATGTGCTGATCGCATCGACGCACTCGCACTCGGCGGGTTCGGCGCGGGAACGGGCGGACTCGACCGAGGACATCCGCGATGGTTTTGTCGGCGCGAAACCGAAGCTACCGCCGTATTCGGAGTTCATCGCGCGGCGCGTGGCCGACAGCGTGCAGGTGGCGATCAACCGGCTGGAGCCGGCGAAGATCGCCTGGAGTTCGGGCAGCGACAGCACCCACGTCTTCAACCGCCGCTGGTACGTGAAGTCGGAGGAGAACCGGCGGAATCCCTTTGGCGGGGTGGACACGGTGCGGATGAATCCGCCGGCGAATCCGAAGGAGCTGATCAAACCCGCCGGGCCGATCGACCCGGAGATTTCGTTCCTCGCGGTGCAGTCGAAGAGCGGCCGGCCCCTCGCGCTGGTGGCCAATTACTCGCTGCACTATGTGGGGGGCATCCCAATCGGTGTGATTTCGGGCGATTATTTCGGGGTCTTCGATCGGCGGCTCGGCGAGATGCTTGGCGTGGGCGGAGACCGGAGCGATCCGCCCTTCGTCGGGATGATGTCCAACGGTACGAGCGGCAACATCAACAACATCAACTTCGTCAACCGCGGGCCGGCGATGGCGCCGTATGAAAAGATGAATCGCGTGGGCAACGCCGTCGCGGCCGAGGTGTACCGGGTGTATCAGACGCTCGAA
>JAZKEV010000498.1:0-3573 GCA_040386765.1 Verrucomicrobiota bacterium
GGCAATGTAGGTGGTCGCGACGTCGACCATCTCTTCGGACTCCATGGAGAGCATGCGCTGATAGAGGAGCGCGTGCGGCTCGAGCGGCGGCTTGCTGCCGAGGAGCATGGTGAGAAAACTCATGCCCGGCACGTAATTGCCGAGGACGAGCACGCACACCGTGAGCGGAGTCGAAAGCACGAGGCCGGCGGGCCCCCACACCCACGTCCAGAAGACCGCGGCGATGAGCAGCGCGAGATTGGAAATGCCGGTGCTGGCACCATATAGGACGACCTCGATGATGTTGTTGCTGATGAGCTCCATCACCAGGAAAAGCGCGAGTGTGTAAGCCAGCATCGTCCAGCCCGGATCGACCGCGACGGCGAGTGCCACGGGAAATACAGCGGCGATCCAGGGCCCGATGAAAGGGATGAAACGAAGGAGCGTGGCGATGAGCCCCCAGAGCGGCGCATTGGGAATGCCGATCCACCACAGGCCGACGCCGATGGGGATGCCGTAGGTGGCATTCACGATGAGCTGCATGCCCAGGTAACGGGAGACGCGGTCCGCGGCGTCGTCGAGGGCCTGCGTGGCGACGTTCAGCTTGCCCGCGCTTACGATCTGGAGGAAGCGGTCGCGCAGATCCTCGCGTTGGAAAAGCATTGCGACGACGAAGACGATCACGATGCCCGCGATGCCGAGCGGGCGAAGAAAGGGAGAGACGAGATCGCGCGCCA
The DNA here is from genome assembly GCA_040386765.1 of Verrucomicrobiota bacterium. GTDB lineage: Bacteria > Verrucomicrobiota > Verrucomicrobiia > Opitutales > Opitutaceae > ER46. The sequence goes on from JAZKEV010000498.1 coordinate 717, forward strand.
GCTCCCACGGCGTGGGCTCGGTGGGCTTCACCTCGACGGGGACCGGTTTCTGTTCGCCGGGGACGGGGGCGGTGACGGGTTGATCGGGCGCGGCGGATTTGATCTCGCGGCGCAGGTTTTCGACCATGCCCGACATGCGCGTCATCATCTCCGGCGTCTGCGGACGCTTCAGCACGGCGATCTTTTCGCGGAGGTTTTCCTCGTAGTCGGGCAACTGGCGCACGAGTGAAACCGCCTGCGAGGTGACGATCCAGCCGACGCATCCGATCACCCCGAAGGCCACCGTGACCGTAAGTATGATAGAGACGCCCTTGGGGAGACCCCAGCGGCCGAGCCGCACCACGAGCGGGGAAAGCAAAAACGCGAGCAGCGCGGAAAATGCGATGGGGATCAGGACATCCTCAGCGGTGCGCAATACGCCTACGATGATGACGAACGTCGCAAGCCGCAGAAACCAGGAGAGCCGGTCGTTATTGGTCGTCCTAAGTTCCATGGGGAGGAGGCCGGGCGCGTGGGCACGCGTTCGCCGGAATGCTGGAAGGCGTTAACATGAGGGAATGATAACGCGTTGGGCCGCCGGGTGTCATGGGGTGGCGGCCCACTATGGAGGTGGGTGGCTAATGCCAGTCCCGGCGGTAAAATCATGCAGACGCGAGAGCTACCCGGCTAATCACTGCTTCATGTAGCGGCGGTCTGTGACCGCCGAGGGCGTGAGAAGACGTTATCCCGTTCGTCGGCGGTCATAGACCGCCGCTACAGTCGCTTCAGCCTTTACCAATTTTTTACTTCGCGGCCGTGCGGCGAGGCCGGAGGCTGCGGCGCTTGATCTTCGCGATGTTTTTCTCGACGGCCTCGATGTAGGGATTGGGGCCGTGCGGATAGGGGAAGGAGAGGAAGCGGTACATCGCCTGGAAATCGCTCTCCAGCTTGGGCTGGACGAATTTTTTCCAGAAGGTCGGCGTGCGCTCGATCAGCTCGTCGGCAGATTGGAAGGTACGGCGCGACGCGGGGAGATGGATGAAGTCGTCTGACTCGGTGAACTCCTCGTAAAGGATCTCGAGCTCATCGGGGTAGTCGGCTGCAGCCATCTGGCCGAGGTAATCGGCGGTGCCGAGGGCGCAGCCGATGAGGCGCTCCACGGGTTCGCGGAAGTGCAGCATGCCCACTTTCTTGGTCGGGCCCGTGCAATTGATCGCACCGAGGACGGCCTCGACCTCGTGGTCGGAACAGCCCAGCGTGGGCAGGTACGAGGCGGTGAAGGAGCAGCTCCGCAGGACGTGGCAGAAGGTGTATTTTGCGCCGGTACCCGCGGTGTCGGAGCGCTGCTTGATGTAGCCGGCGTCGTGCAGCAGCACGCTGGCGACGGCGAGCTCGAACATCCGCGCGCTCACCTTGGGCTCCACGCCCGCGGCGTGGCGGCCCTCCAGCAGCATCGTAATACAAACCGTGGCCTGAAGCGTGTGCTCGAAATCGTGGTACCGCACATCGTTCGCCATGTAGTCGGGATGGCGGCCGGAAAAAAGCGCCTCCACATCGTGCAGGATGGTGGAGATCCATTTGATGCTGGCGCCGGGATACATGGCCGCGAATTTCGCGGCCACAAACGCCTTCACGGCGGTCGGATTCTTGGTATCTACGGGGGGAAACATGGCCAGCGCACGGGGAGCGGAGGAAGAGTATTCGCGCGGAAGTGAAAACGCCGCGAACAAGTGGCGATTAAGAATTTGCGGATTGCTCCAGCAAGCGCAAAGGTCGGCGATAACTACGGTCTAATGATTGCGGGAATTACGGGTGGGATAGGGTGTGGAAAATCCACGGCTGCACGCGCGCTGGAGCGGCGCGGCTTTCGTCGTCTCGACTCGGACCAGATCGTGAAGGAGCGCGTCCTCACCGATCCGGCGGTGATTGCCGCGGTGCGAGAGCGTTTCGGCGATTCGGTGGTGACGCAGGGGGCCGGTGGCACGTGGGCGATTGCGCGCCCGGCCCTGGCGGAGCAGATATTTAAAGACGATGCGGCGCGGGTGTGGTTGGAGGATCTGACGCATCCGCGGGTGTTTGCGGCGTGGGAAGAGGCCTTTAAGGCGGAACCCGGGGCGCGCTGGGTAGTCGAGGTACCCTTGCTCTTCGAAAAGGGGTTGGAGAATTGGTTTGATTTCACCGTGTGCGTCGCCTGTGCTCCGGCTCAACAGCTCGCCCGACTGGAGCAACGCGGCCTTCCGCGCGTGCTCGCCGGGCAGCGAATTTCCAAGCAACTGCCGCTGGCGCGAAAAATCGAGCTATCCGACTTTGTCTTGTGGAACGAGGGGTCTCCCGAGTTCCTCGAGGCTCAGGTCGACCGCTTGGCTCAAGCTCTCTCGGCTGCCTGAAACTTCGCCGGGGCCTCCGCGTCAGACGCAGAGCGCGCCCGCCGTCTCTTTTTCCGAAACCTCGACATGGCCCTACCTCCCAAATCAGACGACGATACACCGTCCTCCAAGAAAACGCGCGCGAAGAGCACCCGTGCCCCGCGCGCGAGCAAAGCTAGCGAGGAGAAGGCCGCGAAGCCCGCGGCCAAGCGCACCCGCAAGCCCGCCGCGCCGAAGGCGGAGCAGACTGAATTTGCCGCAGTGACCGAAACGCGGCGCGAAACCCCGCCGCCGCCGGCCCCGCGTCAGGAAGCTCCTCCGCCGCCTCGCGAGCGGGAGCGTGAACCGGAGCGCATCTTCGAACCGACCCGCCAGCCCGAGCGCGCTCCCCAGCCGGAGCAGCGCGAGCAGCGGGAAGAGCGTCCGCAACGCGAAGAGCGGGATCAGCGCGACGATCGTTCGGGGGGGCGGGAGGATCGCCCGCAGCAGGAGGAGCGTCCGCAGCGCGAAGA
>JAZKEV010000499.1:0-4174 GCA_040386765.1 Verrucomicrobiota bacterium
GGCCAGCGCAGGCGACGGGTCAGGCTTGGCGGGGCGGCACCAATCGCATGGTCGGCCTCGACCAGGTCTCGATTAATAACATCTCGCGCTTCGAGGTGAATTTCTCGCCCACCCCCGAGTCGCAGGGCATGGCGCTCGCCGGCTCGGTCAACATGATCCCGCGCAGTTCCTTCGAGCGCTCCCGGCCGCAGTTCAATTTCAGCTCGTATGTGATGATGCGCGACAACGCGAAGAACTGGAACAGGACGCCTGCCCCGCGCCATCCCACCCGCAAGGTCCACCCCGGCTCCGACTTCTCCTACATCAATCCCGTCAGCAAGAATTTTGGCTTCACGCTCTCCGCCGGCTTCAACCGCCAGTACTCCGGCGAGCCGCAGGCCCAGATGTTCTGGCGCGGCACCCAGCAGCCCACCAACGGCGTCGCCTTCCCGCACACCACCTACGACCAGCCCTACCTCACCAGCTTCGTCGTGCGTAACAGCGGCAAGGATACGAAGCGCAGCTCCTTCGGCGTCACCGCCGACTACCGGCTCACCCAGCACGACCGCTTCACGTTCTCCTTCCAGGCCTCGACCTTCGATGTCGCGATCAATCACAACGCCCTCACCTTCAGCATCGATCGCATCAACCCCGGCGACTTCACGACCACCTCCTCCCGGAGCGCCCCGGGCATGGGCTCCATCCAGATGGTGACCACCGGTGCCGACCGCGCCAACTGGACGTACATGCCCTCCCTCATCTGGCGGCACGATGGCCCGATCTGGAAGATGGAGTCCGGCTACTCCTACTCCCGCGCCCGCAATCGCAACCGCACGCTCGAGTCCGGCTTCTTCGATACCGCCACCGTCCGCCGCACGGGCCTCAACGTCGCCTTCTCCGATATCTTCTACCTCCGCCCCCGCGTGATCACCGTCACGGATGCCGCCGGCGCCGCGGTCGATCCGTATTCACTTTCCAGCTACTACCTCACGACCGCCACCGATAATACCCGCGGCACCGACGACACCAAGCGCACCGCCTACGCCAATATTCGCCGCGATTTCTTCGGCGCGATCCCGCTCTCGCTCAAGAGCGGCCTCGATTTCCGCCAGGCCGCCCGCGACCAGCGCGCGAATAACCCCGGCTACACCTTCTTCGGCCCCGATAACGTCGCCACCAATTTCACCACGGCGAGCGACGACCGCCCCGGCCCGTTCATCGATCCCAGTTTCTCCAGCCGCGTCGCTCCTTACGGTTTCCCCAAGATCGAAAGTATCAGCAACGAGCTGCTCTACCAGTATTGGCAGGCCAATCCCAACCAGGTCCGCCTCACCAACGCGAACAACGCCTACCGCGCTCCCATCAATCTCTCCAAGCGCGCCGAGGAGCTCGTTTCCTCCGCCTATATCCGCGGCGATCTCCAATTCTTCCAGAACCGCATGAAGGTCGTCGGCGGCGTCCGCGTCGAGCAGACCAATATCGAGGCCGAGGGCCCGCTCACGGACCCCACGCGCAACTACCAGCGCGACGCCCAGGGCAATCCCGTCCTCGGCGCCAATGGCCGCCCGCTCCTCCTCGTCCCCGCGACCAATGCGCTCGGCGTCTCCCAGCTCACCTTCATCGATCGCGGCGCGCAGTCCGAAAAGGAGTACCTCCGCTGGTTCCCCAGCCTCAACGTCAGCTACAACCTCCGCGAAAACCTCATCCTCCGCGGTGCCTACTCCACCTCCATCGGCCGGCCCGATTACAATCAATACGCGGGCGGCGTCATCATTCCCGATATCGAGGCGCTGGATGCCGGCACTCCGATCACCGTCAGCAATGTCAGCATCAAGCCCTGGAGGGCCCGCTCCTTCACGGCCGGCCTCGAGTATTATTTCCAAGGCGTCGGCAAGATCGGCGTGAGCGCCTTCCGCCGCGACATCGAGGATTTCTTCGGCAGCGTTACCTTCCTCCCGCCCGCGAGCTTCTATGCGGAGAACGGCCTCGATCCCGCGACCTACGGCATGTACGAGGTCACCACGCAGCACAATGTAGACGACACCGTCCGGATGCAGGGCATCAAGGTGGACTACAAGCAGTCCCTCACCTTCCTTCCCCCGTGGGCCCGCGGCGTCTCCGTCTTCGCCAATGCCACGGCCCAGCGCCTCCTCGGCCCCGCCACCTCCAACTTCGATGGCTTCGTGCCCCGCACCGCCAACTGGGGCGTGAATCTCAATCGTGGCCGCTATGCCCTCCGCATGAATTGGAACTACCGCGGCAACCAGCGCCGCCTCGCCATCGCCAATCCCGGCCCCGCCACGAGCATCGAGCCCGGCACCTTCACCTACTGGTCGAAGCGCCTCTACGTCGACGTGAACGCCGAGTACACCTTCTACAAGCGCTTCGCCGCCTTCGCCGCCCTCCGCAATATCGGCGACACCCCCGACGACGTCCAGGTCTACGGCCCTAGCACCCCCCAGGAATCTCAATTCCGCCAGCGCGTCGAGTTCGGCTCCCTCTGGACCTTCGGCATCAAAGGCACGTTCTGAAAAAGTAGGGCGGGTTTTAACCCGCCCTCTCGCACCCCCGCCGACCGCGGAAGCCCCTCCCCGCTTCCCGGTTCCGAATCACACCGAAAGCATTTTCATAAAACTGCGAGCCCCATTGGGCGGCTGAATTTGAACCGAAGAAAACGAAGGGAACGAAGAACAGCTTTGGCTAGCGAAGGCGGCAGCGCTCTTCGTTCCCTTCGTTGCCTTCTGTTCAAACTTCAGAGGTTTGGAAGCTTGGCTGCAGTTTTAAATGAAACGTTGTAGCCTCAGCGCTTCTCGCCGATTCGCCACGGCTATTCGCCCAGCCGCCCGATAAACAGCCGCGTCTCGTACCCAAAGACCACCCGCCCCTCGCTCGCGTACCGCGCAAACACCGCTTCGAGCTCGCGCATCAACGGCGCATACTCCGCGCGTTCCGGCGTCGGCGCATACGACGATGATTCCAACCGTCCTTTCAACCCTGCGAAATCGAATCGCTGCTCGCTGGGAAACGTGAAGCACCGGCACCCGCCCTCGCCAAAGAATTTCTCCACCGCCGCCTCGTCCACGTCGCGGTGCCGCGACTTCACATACTCCGGCAGATAGCTCACCAGCAGTTTCTCGTAGTCCTTCTGGAACGCCGTGTCCGCCGCCCGATGGTTCCATATCAGCGCCACCCAGCCGCCCGGCCGCAGGATCCGCGCAAATTCCCTCCGCGCCTCCTCCACGCGAAACCAGTGAAACGCCTGCGCCGCCGTCACGAGCTCCACGCTCGCCTCCGCCAGCCCCGTCTTCTCCGCCGTCCCGTCCACGCTTACAAATCCCGCGCGTCCGCCCAGCCGCTCCTCCGCCGCCCGCCGCATCTTCTCGTTCGGTTCGACGCCCGCCACGCGCCACCCCGCGTCGAGCAGCAGCGCCGAAAAAATCCCCGTCCCCGCGCCGATATCCGCCACCGCACTCCCCGCGCCCAAACCGCACTCCACCCGCAGCGTCTCGATCGCCTCCACCGGATAAGTCGGCCGATGCTTCACATAAGCCTCCACACGATTCGAAAACCGTTCCTCGGGTGCGTTCATGCCCTCTTTCTTCGCACAACCGCATCCCACAACGCCACTCTTCTCCACTCTTTTGTAGGAGCGGCTCTACGCCGCGACGGGCTATCACCTCCGCCCTCGTTTCCATCTCCCTTCGCCCCTCATGCCATTCCCGTTCGAAAGGGTCATTCACCTCCGCCGCGCCAGAAAAATCCCCGACCGACAAAAAACGCCCGCGCTTCGCCGATTAGGCGAAGCCTGTACCGTCCCGTCTGCCGCCATCGCTTCTGAAAATTAGCGCAGATTAGCGTTCTCCTCCGAAGCGAAACAGAAGGAGCGGGAAGTCGGCAAGAGTACCCTCTGCTCTTCCCGTCTTTCCCTCCCTTCCCTCTCTTCCCGTCCCTCATTCCTCGGGTGCGCACTTCCTCCTCCCTGCGGTCCGCATCTATCGCCTCTTTTCCACTTCGAAATTGGCATCACGTAAAACACCCGCGCGGCGAAGCACTTCACCGCACACGTTTCACTCTGAGATTTCGTCCCTTTTCACCCCAAAACCCACCCCCCCAATCTTCACTGAATATTATGAAGTATTGAATAGGTCTAGCAAACAGTATCCGCTCCGTTTCGACCCCACCGTTTCCGCTCTCC
>JAZKEV010000499.1:4184-15756 GCA_040386765.1 Verrucomicrobiota bacterium
CAATTTGTGCTTGCAGGTAACCTTCTTTTGATTGGTAGTAATTTTTGATGCCTTCCCAGTATGCCCATTGCATATCGGTATCGATATTCATTTTAATGGCACCGTATGAAATTGCTTCGCGTCCTCTTCGCTCTCGCCTGCCTTCCCGTCGCCCTTTTTGGCGCCGCTCCCGCCGCGCTTCAGGCCGGCGCCGCCGCCGTCGATATCACGCCCACCCAGCTGCCTTCGCCGATCAACGGCGGCATGAAGGGCGCCTTCTCCGACAAGATCACCGACCCCATGCATGCCCGCGCCCTCGCCCTCTCCGACGGCCGTGGCGCGCTCCTCCTCTGCGTCGTCGATTCCTGCATGATTCCCCGCGAGGTCTGCGAAGCCGCGAAGGCCCTCGCCGCCAAAGCCACCGGCGTATCGGCTTCCCGGATACTCATCAGCGCCACGCATTCGCACAGCTGCGCGACCATGACCCCGGTGTTCCAAAGCGATCCCGATCCCGCCTACGTCGCCGCCCTCCCCGCCCGCATCGCCGACGCCCTCATCAAGGCCCACCAGAACCTCGAGCCGGCCGAGCTCGGCGTGTCCAAGGACGCGGAGCCCAATCACGTCTTCAACCGCCGCTGGTTCGTAAAAGAGGGCGATAGCTACGAGAACCCCTTCGACTCCACCGCCGACCGCGCCTGGATGAATCCCGGCGTGAAAAACGCCAAGGTCACGCAGCCGACCGGCACCACCGACCCCGAGGTCTACCTCCTCGCCGCGCGCGCCAAGTCCAACGGCCGCCCCCTCGCGGTTCTCGCCAATTACAGCCTGCACTACGTGGGCGGCATCCCCGCGATCTCCGCCGATTACTTCGGCGTCTTCGCCGGCGAGCTCGCCCGCCGGCTCGATGCCGCCGATGCCCGCTACGACGGCAAGCCCGCCTTCGTCGGCATCATGAGCAATGGCACGAGCGGCAATATCAACAACGTCAACTACGCCGCTGCCGTCGCCGCGCCGCGCAAGCCCCCCGGCGAGCAGGTCAAGCTCGTGGCCGATGCCGTCGCCGACGCCGCCCTCCGCGCCTGGGACAAGCTGCAGTGGCGCTCCGATCTCACCCTCGCCTCCGCCGAGCGCGATCTCACCCTCGGCGTCCGCAAAGCCACCGCCGCCGAGCTCGACCGCGCGAAGCAGGTCATCGAAACCACCCCGCGCGACAAGGACGGCCAGTTCGCCGACCGCAAGGCCATCTACGCCCTCGAGTCGCTCGCGCTCGACAAGTACCCAGACCGCGTCCCCGTGAAGCTTCAGGCTCACCGCATCGGCAGCCTCACCCTCGCCGCCATTCCGTGCGAGGTCTTCGTCGAGATCGGCCTCGATCTCAAGGCCGCCAAGCCCCTCCAAGATCACTTCACCATTTCCCTCGCCAACGGCTACAACGGCTACCTCCCCACGCCCGAGCACCACAAGCTCGGCGGCTACGAGACCTGGCGCGCCCGCAGCAGCTACCTCGAAGTCGATGCCTCCACCGCCATCGTTAAAAACCTCAAAGAGATGCTCTCCGAGATCGCCCCCCGTTAGTCCGGCGCCGCCCGCCGTCTCCAGCGGCGGGCCTGCCTCGCTCCACCCCCGCCCAGTTCTTTCGACTTTCCCCACTGCCATGTCCATGCTCCAACCTAAACACCTCGCCCTCAGCGCCGTGCTCCTCGCTGCGCCTCTTCTCGCGCAGACCGCAACGTCCTCCGCCCCCGACGCCGCGACGCTCGCCCGCTACGACACCAACCGCAACGGCCTCCTCGACCCCGCCGAGCTCTCCACCCTGCAGGCCGATCAAGCCCGCGCTCGCCAGGCCGTAGTAACGAGCGCCAGCGAGTCGACATCGTCGACCTCCAGCGAGGTCACCACGCTCAACCCCTTCGAGGTCGTGGAAAACAACCGCGGCTACTACGGCGCCAACACCATGGCCGGCACGCGCCTCAATTCCCGCATCGAGGACCTCGCGTCGTCCATCACCGTGGTCACGAAGCAGCAGATGGCCGACTTCGCGATGCTCGATATCAACGACATTTTCGCGTATGAGGCCGGCACCGAGGGCGCGGGCAACTTCACCGATTTCCAGATCGACCAAAGCGGCCGCACCACCGACGGCACGATGGCCGATCCCAACAACGCCAACCGCATCCGCGGCATCGGCAGCGCCAACGTCTCCTTCGGCAATTTCGAGACCAGCAACCGCGTCCCCATCGACCCGCTCAATATCGACGCCGTCGAGATCAGCCGCGGCCCCAATTCCAATATCTTCGGCCTCGGCAACGCCGCCGGCACCGTGAATCTCGTGCCCGCCACCGCGAATCTCTCGCGCGCCCGCTCGCAGGTGCAGTTCCGCGCCGATAGCTACGGTGGCTACCGCGGCAGCCTCGACATCAACCGCGTCCTCCTCCCCGGCAAGCTCGCCCTCCGCGGCAGCGCCGCGTACCAGCACGATGGATACGTGAGAAAACCCTCCGGCACGGATTCCACGCGGCTCAACGCCATGGTGAAGTACCAGCCCTTCAAGCTCACCACGCTCACCCTTTCGCACTCCGTCTACCGCCTGCACGGCAACCGGCCCAATATGATCATGCCCCGCGATGCCGTCTCCCAATGGCGCGCCGCGGGCTCGCCCACCTGGGACCCGATCACCAATACCGCGTACCGCGCCGATGGCACCGTGCTCGGCACCTTCACCGGCAATCCCCCCGCCTACTTCGCCTTCGCCGGCTCCATCAGCTCCGGCGTCGGCACCTCGCTCATCTCCGTCGGCGAGGGCACCGTCCTCCACTGGACGCCCGTCCGCACCTCCACCACCGCCACGCCCCAGGCCCTCGACGGCCTGCGGCTCATGACGACCGCGCCCACCTCCATCCGCGCCACGCAGCCCCTCTTCGCCAGCGATGCCACGGTGAACGACAAGTCGATCTACGACTGGTCCGAGTACAACCTCGCCGCGATGAATCGCTACTGGGAGGGCACCGGCAGCACCACCGCCCAGCTCGAGCACATCTTCCTCAATACCCCCCGCCACCTCCTCGCCGCCCAGGCCGGCTGGTTCCGCGAAAAATCCGACCGCCGCCAGCGCGCCCTCTTCGGCACCGGCGAGGCCGGCACGGGCGCGGTCGGCTACATCCAGGTCGATGTGAATCGCCGCCTCCTCGATGGCACGGCCAACCCCAACTACCTCCGGCCCAATATCGGCATCGTCGGCGGCTACACCTCCGACCAGCCGCTGCAAAACGACACCTACCGCGGCCAACTCGCCTACCGGCTCGATCTCACCCAGGAGAAGGGCCTCCTCCGCTGGCTCGGCATGCATCAGCTTTCCGGATACACCGAGTACAAGCAGAACATCAGCCGCCGCTTCTCCTTCCGCGATGTCATGACGAGCAACCACGCCTGGCTCGCCGCCGGCGTCCCGCGCGGTAACCAGGCCACCGTCGGCACGCTCCCGCAAAACCAGGTCTCGCCCACGATCTCGCGCAACTACTTCCAGTATTACATCGGCGACGCCGACGGCCAGAATGTCGACTACGCCCCCTCCGATTTCCAGCACGGCACTTACACCTACACGTGGGGCAATCCCCTCGCCGGCGGCACCGTCCGCCGCGAGCAGGTCGAGCTCGGCGGCGCCGCCTCCATCGATAATACCGGCGGCACCCGCAACCTCTACCGCATCCTCAAGACCCGCGGCGCCGTCCTCCAGAATCATCTCCTGCAGGGCCGCATCGTGACGACCTTCGGCCTCCGCCGCGACCAGAGCTACATCAAGCGCGGCATCGTGCCCACCCTCACGGCCGACGGCCAGTCGCACGACTACGATTACGACCGCCAGTGGGCCGCCGGCGACTGGCTGTTACGCGAAGGCCCCACCAAGACCGAGGGCATCGTCCTGAAGCCACTCCCGTGGTTCCACCTCCACGCCAACCGCTCGGACAGCTTCGTCCCCTCCACCCCCGCGCAGAATCTCCACGCCCAGGAGCTGCCCGACCCCGCCGGCGAGGGCGAGGATGTCGGCTTCACGCTCATGCTCTTCGGCGGCAAGCTCAACATCCGCGCCAACCAGTACACCACGCGGCAGCTCAACGCCCGCAACGGCACCTCCGCCACGCTCGCCGGCCGCGCCGTGAAGATGGATATCTACGATCTCACCACCGCGCGCCCCTTCGGCCTCGACCTCCGCGCCCGCAACTGGCTCCGCAACGATGCGCTTCGCCGCGGCCAGACGCTCTCCGAATCCCAGCTCGACGCCGCCGTCGCCGCCGAGATCAAGCTGCCCCTCGAGGTCATCCGCTCTCTGCAAGACGGCACGATCAATGGCGGCACTCCCCTCGCGCAGACCGATGAGCTCCTCGCCAAGGGCAAGGAAATCGAGCTCAATTACAACCCCACCCAGTTCTGGACGATGAAGCTCAACGTCACCGAGCAGGAGGCCATCGACGCCAAAGTCTCCCCCGACCTCGTCTCCTATATGAACGAGCGCCGCCAGCTCTGGGAAACCATCGTCGACAAGGACACCGGCCTCCCCTGGTACCTCAGCCGCTACGACGGCGGCCAGACGCCGCAACAATGGATCGTCGGCAACGTCGACGCCCAGCTCGCCATCGCCCTCGCCAACGAGGGCAAGAGCCGCCCGCAAGTTCGCAAATACCGGGCCAACTACTCCACCAGCCTCGGCCTCGCCGGCCTCACCGACAACCGCTGGCTCAAGCGCTTCACCGTCGGCGGCGCGCTCCGCTGGGAGGACAAGGGCGCCATCGGCTACTACGGCGTGCAAAGCCTCCCCGCGCAGATCACCGCCCTCGACCGCACCCGCCCCGTCTGGGCCAAGGCCAACCTCTACGCCGACGCCTTCGTGAGCTACCGCACCAAGATGTTTTCAAACAAGGTCGCCGCCACCTACCAGCTCAACGTCCGCAACGTGCAGGAAAACGGCCGCCTCCAGGCCATCAGCGCTTTCCCCGACGGCTCCCCCAACGGCTACCGCATCGTGGACCCTCGCCAGTTCATCCTGACTGCCACCTTCGATCTCTGAGGGTAGGGCGCGGCGGCCCGCCGCGCCGTCGCGCTTTCAACGAGAGAGTCCTCACTATCCCCGCCTCCATGCCAAGGCCTCGACGCCTACCCGTAGCCTTGCTCGGCAGAGCAGGGCCCTTCCTCCACCGCACACTCCGTGTGGCCCTGCGCGTGAGCGCAGGGATCCTCATGGCGTCCGCACTCCCCGCCGCCGTCCCCCTCATCCGCGACACCACCCCCGCCGCGACCATCATCCTTCCCGACTCCGCCCCACCCTCCCTCCGCCTCGCCGCCGAAGAGCTCAACTACCACCTCGCCAACGCCACCGGCGCCAAACTCCCCATCCTCACCGAGTCCGCCCTCGCCTCCTCCTCCTCACTCTCTCCGCCCACTGCCCCCGCCGACGCCCGTATCTACTTAGGCGATACGCAAGCCGCCCGCGCCGCCGGCATCTCCGCCTCCACGCTCGCCCCCGAGACCTTCACGCTCCGCACCGTCTCCACCCGCGATCTCATCGTCGCCGGCCGCGACACCGGCGGCGATCCGCTCGACCGCGATGCCTCGGCCGGCACGCTCTTCGGCGTCTACGAGTGGCTCGAGCGCGACCTAGGCGTCCGCTGGGCGTGGCCCGGCGAGCTCGGCACCCACGTTCCGCCAGCGCGCACCGTCACCGCCCGCGATGTCGATGTCACGCTCTCGCCCCGCTTCTTCCAGCGCCACCTTCGCTCCGGTCTCTCTTTCAAGGCCGACCACCCCGCACTCGGCTTCACCGCCGCCGCTGCCGCCGACTACGCGCGCGACCAGACCCTCTTCCTCCGCCGCCACCGCATGGGCCGTGGCGAGCGCCTGAGCTACGGCCACGCGTTCACGAATTGGTGGCAGCGCTTCGGCAAGGAGCACCCCGAGTGGTTCCAACTCGTCAATGGTAAGCGCGGCCCCACCAAGCCCACCGCCCGCTACTCGATGTGCGTCTCCGAGCCCAGCCTCCACCGCGAGATCGTCGCCCAGTGGCGCGCGCGCGGCGCACCCAATTACATCAACGTCGTCGAAAACGATATCCTCGGCCAGTGCGAGTGTGCCAATTGCCGCGCATGGGATGGCCCCGCCCCCGCCGACGCCAACCAGTTCTACTCCCCCAATTTCAAAGTCTACGGCTCCCGCTTCGTCTCCGATCGCTACGCCCGCTTCGCCCTCGCCGTCCAGCAGCTCGCCGCCAAGGAAAACCCCAAGGTCACCGCCGTCAGCTACGTCTACTTCAATTACTTTCAGGCCCCGACATCCGACGTAAAACTCAACGCCAACGTCCTCCTCGGCTACTGCCCCTCCGCCGGCTGGTATCCGCGCCTCGACGACGAACACGCGTGGTACAAGGCCCAGTGGTCCGGCTGGCGCGAAACCGGCGCGCGCCTCTTCTCGCGCACCAACTACTTCCTCGATGGCTACTGCATGCCCTTCATCTTCGCGCACCAGTTTGCCGACGATTTCCAGCATCAGGCTAGGCAGGGCATGATCGCCACCGACTTCGATTCGCTCACCGGCCACTGGGCCACGCAGGGCCCGAATCTCTACCTGCTCCTCCGCCTCCACACCCACCCCGACGCCTCGCCCGACACGCTGCTCGCCGAGTACTACAGCACCTTCGGCCCCGCCGGCGCCGCCGTAAAAGCCTACTTCGATTACTGGGAAACCTACGCCACCGAAAACCGCCCGCTCATCAATGAAGCCTTCGCCGACCGCGTCGCCATCCGCTGGCGCACCTGGGCCAAGGCCACGCACGTCGTCTTCCCGGAAAAATCCTTCACGCCCGCCCAAGCCCTCCTCGCCAAGGCCAGGCTCGCCGCCGCCTCCGATGCCCCCGCCGCCGCCCGCGTCGAGTTCCTCCAGCTCGGCCTCACCCACGCGCAACTCTGCGCCCGCGTCAGCCAGCTCCTCTCGCTCGCCGATCCCACCGTCACCCCCGAGCGCGGCGCCGCCGCCCTCCAAGAGCTCCTCGCCTTCCGCCGCGCCCACGAACGCACCTGGCTCAGCAACCTCAACCACAACGCGTGGGTGGAAGACCTGAGCTGGAAACTCTCCGCCCAAACCAAACAGGAACCCGAACTCTACCCCTAGAGCTGTATGGGAAACGACCGCCGTGGTAGGCCGCCTGCTTGCAGGCGCTCGTCCGTCTACCTACCAGCGCCAGCAAGCTGGCAGCCTCCCTGGCATGCGACTATTTCCCAAACACCCCCTAACCAAAGATCGCATAGCGCATAGCCTCCCAGCCTCTGCTTCCTCTGCGCCCTCCTGTTAAAACCAAATCTCCCCAGCCCCCATGAAAGCCCCGCTTTCCCTCCTATTCTCCCTCTCCGCCCTCTTCGCGCTGCCCGCCGCCCAAGCCGCCACCGCCGCCGACGCCACCGCCCTGCGCACCGAAGCCAGCGCCGCGCTCGATAAAGCGATCACCTATTACCACAGCAACGTCGCCACGCACGGCGGCGGCTACGTCTACTTCTACAGCCTCGACCTCGAACAGCGCTGGGGCGAAGGCACCGCCACCAAGGACCAGGCTTTCACTCAGCCCCCCGGCACGCCCACGGTCGGTCTCGCCTACCTCCGCGCCTATGCCGCCACCAAGGACCCGCGCCACCTCGCTGCCGCGCGCGAAGCCGGTCTTGCCCTCGCCCACGGCCAGCTCAAGTCCGGCGGCTGGTCCCAGGCCTTCGACTGGAATCCCACCGGCACCAAGGCCGGCCTCTATCGCAACGGCCGCGGCAACCCCAAGGGCCGCAACCATACCTCGCTCGACGACAACCAAACCCAGGCCTGCATCGCCTTCCTCGCGCACCTCGACCGCGCGCTCGGTTTCAAGGACCCCGCGATCTCCGACACTATCCGCTACGCCCTCGACGCCCTCCTGAAAGCGCAGTTCCCCATCGGCGCCTTCCCCCAGGGCTTCACCGGCCCCGTCGCCGCCCACCCCATCGCGAAGGCCAGCTACCCGGCCGAATGGCCCCGCACCTGGCCCAACGAGGACTACTGGAACTACTACACCCTCAACGACGGCCTCGCCGGCTCCGTCTCCGAGACGCTCCTCACCGCCATCGAGGTGTATCAGGATGAGCGATACACCGCCGCGCTCAAACGCCTCGGCGATTTCCTCCTCGCTGCCCAGATGCCCGAGCCCCAGCCCGCCTGGTGCCAGCAGTATAACTTCGCGATGCAGCCCGTCTGGGCCCGCCGCTTCGAGCCCCCCGCGATCTGCGGCCTCGAGTCCGAAGATGCCATCCGGACGCTCCTCAATATCCACCGCCTCACCGGCGACAAAAAGTACCTCGAGCCCATCCCCCGCGCCCTCGCCTACCTCAAGAAGCACCGCCTGCCCGATGGCATGATGCCCCGCTACTTCGAGCTCCAGACCGACCGCCCGCTCTACATGAACCGCACCGGTCAAAACTACTTCCTCACCTACGACGACACCAACCTCCCCGCCCACTACGGCTGGAAGCAAAAGACCGCCGTCGACGAATTGGAAAAAGCCCACGCCGTCGCCACATCAACTCCACCCGCGCCCGCCACCGCCAGCGCCGGCACCCTCGCGCGAAAGAGCAAAGACGTCGCCCCCAAGAAATCACCCTCCCCCGCCGAGCTCGAAACCAAAGTCCGCGCCGCCCTCGCCGCGCTCGACGCCGAAGGCCGCTGGATCAGCACCTACGCCGGCGAACGCCTCGTCGGCCAGCCCAAGTTCACCCCCGGCTTCCGCTACCTCGATAGCGGCGTCTTCGCCCACAACGTGGAACTGCTCAGCGAGTACCTCGCCGCCGCCAAATAGTCCGGCATCCATAGGCGCGGGTCTCGCGCCGGATCGACGGTATTGTAGCCCGCCCCGTGAGGGGCGGGACCTCAGGAGCCCCATCAGCCAGGTAGGCCGCCTGCTCGCAGGCGCTCGCCCGTATACCTTCCAGCACCCGCCAGCGGGCAACCTACCATGGAAGCGCGCTACCCCACGCCCCCCTCACTCCTCCTGATCCTTCACCATCCCCTTCCTCTTCGCCTTGCCGCCCTTTTTCACCTTCGTGCCATTGCGCTCCGCGGCCTCTTCCTCGACTTCCTTCATATACGCTTCGCGCGCCTTCAGATCACCCCGATTGCGAAATACGCTCACCATCGGGTCGTTCGTTTTTACCATCCAGTCCTCGAGCATCTTGATCAGCCGGTCGCGCTGCGCCGCATGCTGCGGCGAGGCGATCAGATTCTCCAGCGCGTCCTCGTCCTTGGCATAGTTATAAAATTCCTCCGGCACGCGGCAGTCGAAGAACTTCAGCCGCTCCGCCATCTTCGGATCGGTCTTGGCGAGCTCTTGCATCCGGCGATAGGTCGCCGTGCCCTTCGTCGCCGTAGCCATCACGCGCGTGCCATTCGACCACGGGTTGAAGATATACGCGTACTCCTTGGTGATGATCGTCCGCATCGGATGCCGGAAGCCGCCCGAGTTCTCGTTATACTCGGCCACCATGTAGTCGCGCCCGTCCTGCACCTGCCCGCGCAACACCGGAGCGAAGCTGCGCCCGTCCATCCCGGCAGGATGCTTCACCCCGACGATATCGAGCAGCGTCGGCAATAGATCGACGCCCGACACGATGTGCTTGTCGTCCACCGCGCCGGCTTTCGTCACGCCCGGCCAGCGGATCATCCAAGGCGTGCGCGTGCTGTGAAAATATAGCTGCGTCTTCGCAAACGGCAGCGGCATGCCGTGGTCCGACAAAAAGAAGATCACCGTCCGCTCGTCCTCGCCCGACTCCTTCAGCGCCTTCAGCACCTGGCCGAGGCAGTCGTCCGCGCGGCGCACCGACGAGTAGTAGCGCGCGAGCTCCTCGCGCACCTTCATATCGTCCATCAGAAATCCCGGGACCGGCACTTCCTTCGCCGTGAAGACGCGGCTCGGCACGTGCGGAGCGTTCGGCGTGGGCTCGTTGTAGAAGGGCTTGTGCGGATCCGCGATGTTGATGTTCAGGCAAAAGGGCTTCCCCGCCTTCTTCGCCAGCGAGAGGCCGTGCTTCGTCGTCGCATAGTACGCTTCCGCGCTCTTCAGGTGCGCGGGCTTCCCGTCGGGATACGTGTCGAGGATCACGTCCCACGCCGGATAAGGCGAGTAAGGCGTCGAGTGGGAGACCTTGTGCCGGATGCCCATGAAATAACCCGCCGCCTTCATCAGATCCGACATCACCGGATAGCCGGGATTCGGGATCATATAAAAACCCTCGACCTTGTTGTTGTGCGGGTAGCGGCCCGAGAACATCACGTTGCGCGAGGGCATGCAGTTGCCCACCTGCACGTACGCGTGGTTGAAGCGCATGCTCTGCCCCGCGAGCTTGTCCATGTTGGGCGACGTGTCCTTCAGCTTGCAGCCGTAGACCCCCACGGAGTCGCAGCTCATGTCGTCGACCGTGATGATCATCACGTTCAGTTTGTCGGCCGCAGCGGTGGCGCGACCCGGCGAACTGGCGCACACGAGTGCGACGATGCCCGCCAAAATCCGGAAGGGGTAGGAAATCATGGGTAAAGGAGGTAAGCTTCACGCTCGCGCGCAAACTCGCGCAAGCCCACAACGCACCGGGCCGCTAGTTCCTGCGCCGACTCGCCGCGCTCGAAGGCCTCGCGCACGGTCGCCGTGCCCAGCACTTTGTCGAAATAGTCCGCATGCAGCTCCAGTTTCGCGCCATAGCGCGCCTGGATCGCCCGCAGGATCGCAAGGGTCGTCGCCACCGGTCGAAACGCCTCCCGGTCCGTGACATGCAGCTGACACCCACCGCAGCGCTGCCCCGCAAACTTCGAGAAGGTCGGCGTGAACCACCCCTCGCGAAACGCCGCGCCCGCGCAACCCGCGGCGTTCAAGTCGCGCGCCAACTCATAGCCGTCGATCCACGGAGCCCCAAAGAGCTCGAAAGGTTTGGTCGTCCCGCGCGCTTCCGAGAGATTCGTCCCCTCGAGCAGCACCTGCCCCGGATACACCGTCGCCGTGTCGAGCGTCGGCATGTTCGGCGAAGGCAGCACCCACGGCGCATCCGTCTCATCGTGCCATAGGTTGCGCCGCCAGCCATCCATCGGCACCACCGTGAGGTCCGCGGGCTTCGGGAGAAACTTCGCGTTAAAGAGCTGCGCCAGTTCGCCCACCGTCATCCCATGCCGCAGCGGCACCGGATACAGCCCGATAAACGAGCTGTGCTCTGGGTACTCTAGGATCGGCCCCTCCATCGCCACGCCCCCGAGGGGATTCGGCCGGTCGAGCACGATAAACGGTATCCCCGCTTCCGCGGCCGCCTGCATCGCATACGCCATCGTCGCGACATACGTGTAGATCCGCGTCCCCACATCCTGCAGGTCGAAGACCATCGCCTCCACGCCGCCGAGCATCTCGCGCTCCACGGTCTTGCCCGTGTGCTGCGTGTCGTAGCTCCGCATGTAGGCGTCGATATTCGTCAACATGTCCGCCGGCGGCTGCTGCGTCTGCCCATACAAACTGAACACCGGCAGCCCAAACTGCTCGTCGAAATAGAACGGCACGTACTCC
>JAZKEV010000499.1:15766-16096 GCA_040386765.1 Verrucomicrobiota bacterium
ATGTCGAAGATCGAGCCGCGCCGCTTGCGATGGCCCCCGCCGTAGCCGTGCTCCGGCCCGTAGAGCGCAGCAAGCGTCACACCCGGCGTGGTGCGAAACCGCTCCACGATGCTCCGGTACGCGCGATCCACGCCCGTGGGATTGGTGATGAGCCCGATGCGCCGCCCGCGCACGAGATCGAGCTGCTTTTCGAAAAGGACATCGACGCCGAGCTTCATGCCTCTGTCGTTAACCCGGCGTCGACCACAAGGCCACTCGCGAATCGTCCAAGCCGTCGCACGGTTCGGCGTGGACGACCATCCCACGTCTTCCGCAGCGAGCTACGGAGGT
>JAZKEV010000500.1:0-12273 GCA_040386765.1 Verrucomicrobiota bacterium
TGCGCGTGCGCGTGCTGGGCTCGAGGAAGAGATTGACGATGGTCTTGCCGCGGAGCGCGGGGACCTTGCGGACGCTGCGTTTCAGCGTGCGCTTGAAGGCGACGGCGGTGGCGTGAATTTGCTCGATCTCGGCGAGGGAGAGCTCCTCGAGGGTTATCAGGTGGCGGCGGTTCCAGGACACGGGCGTAAGATTTATGATTTAGGATTTACGACTTACGATTTGGAGGAAGCCGCAGGCTTGAGCTGGATCGAGTCGTGGGCGGGATTCTTGCCGTCGATGGTGACGACCACTTTTTCGGTCTCTTTGGGGGCGAGCGTGAGGCCGGTGTAGTCGGCGGCGAAGGGGAGGCGGCGACCGCCGCGATCGACGAGGACGGCCAGCTCGACGTTGGCGGGGCGTCCGTGGTCGAAGAGCTCGTCGAGCGCAGCCTTTACGGTGCGGCCGGAAAAGAGGACGTCGTCGACCAGGATGATGTGCGCGCCATGGACATCCGTGGGGATGTAGGTCGGCTCAAACTCCTTGGGGATTGGGTGCCGGCCGATGTCGTCGCGATGGAAGGAGATATCGACCGTGCCGACCTTTACCGCGAGACGGGGATCGCGCTGGGCAAGGGCGGCGGCGAGTCGGCGGGTGAGCTCGACGCCGCCATTGGCGATGCCAAGGAGGACGACGGAGCTGCTCTTGCGGTGGCGCGTGAAAATGGCTTCTGCGAGCCGCTCGATCGCGGAGTGAATTTCGGTTGCGCCGATGGTCTGATGCTTGGCCACGAGATGCGGTTGTGGCGGTGGGGGGAAGGGCGGTAAAGCGGGAAATGTCGGCCGGAGGGGAACGCTAATCTGCGCTGATCTTTTTTTAGGTGGAGGCGTGGCGGGGGATTGCGGGCTGCGCCTGATCGGCGAAGCGGGGGCGCGCACCGGCTTCGGAAACAATCGTAGCCGGGCAACCAGCTCGCTAGCGTCCGTACGACTACCGAGAAGCGCCAGCAAGCTGGCTGCCTACCATGGATTCGGCTCAGCTCCCAAACAGCTCCAGGGGATAGCGCGCCCTGCCTAGAGATTTTTGGCGAAGAAATCCTCGAGTTTGCGGTAGAAGTCGACGCGGTTGGCTTCGCCTCCGAAGCCGTGGCCTTCGTCCTTGGCCTCGATGAATTGGTACGGCTTGTTGTGCTTCTTGAGTTCGGCCTCGAGGCGGCGCCAGTGCTCGATCTTCACGCGAGGGTCGTTCAGGCCATAGATGTGGAGGCTGGGGACGCGGATGCGCTCGACGAAGTTCACCGGGGAGCGGGCGGCGAGCTGGGCGGAATCGAGGGCGACCCACGTCTCGAAGAATCGGCGACGAGCCTTGTCCTCGCCATCGTAGGTGGCGAGATAGCGCAGGTCGGAGACGCCGACGTAGTTGACGCCGCATTTGAAGAGCTCGGGGGTGAACGTGAGCGCGGCGAGCGCGGCATAGCCGCCGTAGCTGGCTCCGTAGACTGCGATGCGGGCGGGGTCGGCGATCTTCTGGTCGATGGCCCATTTCACCGCATCGGTGAGATCGTCCTGCATCTTGGCGCCCCATTCGCCACGGCCGATTTCCTGATGGTTGCGGCCGAGGCCGCCGGAGCCGCGATAATTCACCTGCAGGATCGCGTAGCCGCGATTGGCGAGGAACTGGACCTCGGGGATGAAGCCCCAGTCGTCGCGCACGCCATACGGTCCGCCGTGCGGATGGAGGATGAGAGGTACAGGACCGGAAGCGGGCGTGGCGGGGCGGGTGAGGTAGCCGGGGATTCTGGTGCCATCGCGCGCGGTGAATGCGATCGGCTCCATCGGGCGCATCTTCTCGGGGTCGATATCGGGCAGGGCAGATGAGAGCATCGCCATTTTGCCGACGCGAAGATCCAGCACATAGTAAGTGGCCGGCGTGCGATCAGAGCGGGAGACGATCAGGTGGACCTGATTATCCTGCGACGACGAGATGATATCGTTGTGAGTGTCGGGGAGGGTGTTTTTGAGCTTCGTCGCGAGCTTGGCGAAGGATTCGTCGATCCAGTGGAGCTCCGGCTTGTCTCGATTGGTCTCAACGCCCAGCAACTTGTTGGTGCCATCTTCGAAGCGGTAGCTCGAGATCTCGGCGCCTTTGGAGGTGAAGAGCGGCTCACCGAGGATGCGATTGCCGACATTGAAGAGCCGGACGCTCATCGTGCCTTCCGCATCGTCGACCGTGCTCACATAGAGGGTCTGATTATCCGCCGCGAAGCACAGCGGCTCCCAAGGCGCTTTCTCCTTCTCGGCGTGCTTGTAGAGGACGGACCACTTGTCGGAGGGCTTGGCGCGATACTCGAGTTCGTTGTTGAGGCCGCGGTAGCGCACCTGAAGACGGAGGGCACCTGCGGTATCGGTGACCCACCCGGCAGTCGAACCGTCGATCGGCTCGAGGAATTTACGTGAGCCATTGTGAACGTTGAGGAGATAGATGCCGTAATCGGGATTATCGAAGTTGGCGTTTTGCTTGCGGTTCGCTTTGGTGCCAATGAACGCCACTTCATCAGGCAGGCGGTAAAGCGGGTCGATTACAGCGCCTTCGGTCGTGACTTCAAAATCGGCTTTGCGCGACTCGGCGAGCCGCTGGACCTTGCGGGTCTTGAGCGAAATGGAGCCGTACATCATCGATTCGTTGCCGCCCACATCACCGGCGAAGAGCAGGGTATCGTTGCCCTTCCAAAAGACGAAATCGATCTCCTCCTTGGGGTCATGCACGGCGATTTCGAGTTTCTCCGTGGCGACGTCATAGAGCATCACGCTCATGCGGGTCTTGACGGGGCCGAGGAAGGCGACGCGTTTGCCGTCGGGCGAAAGCGTCGCGCCCTGGATGACGCGTTGCGCGAAAAAGTGCTCGATGGGGATGCGGGCATCGGGAGCGGCGGCGGCTGGTGCGGGTGCAGCAGCGGCTGCCGTGACCAGGAGGAAAGCGCACGCGAGCGTGCGGCAAACAGCGAGGGGCATGGCGTTCGTAGTGGTTGTGGTGGCGATAGTGTGAGCGGAAACCCGGCCGCGCGCAAGAAAGTGCAGGGGGAAACGAAAAAACGCTTGCCGTACTAACCGTACTAGTGCGAGTAGAACAGTGTGCTTCCGTTCTCCCTCGAACTCAAACCCGGGCTGCCCGTGGCGGAGCAGATTCTCTTTGCCGTGAAGAAGGCGGTGGTGGTTGGGCAGTTGCGGCCGGGCGACCGGTTTCCCTCGGTGCGGGTGCTCAGCCAGGAACTGCGGATCAATCCCAACACGGCGCACAAGGTGATCGCGGCGCTGGTGAACGAAGGCGTGCTGGTGACGACCCCGGCGGTCGGCAGCGTGGTGGCGGCGCGGGAACTGGGCGGGCGCAAGGAGCGGACGGAACTGCTCGGCACTGAGGTGGAATGGCTGGTCGTCGAAGCGAAGAAACTCGGCCTCGACCTCGACGACGTGCAGGCGGCGGTGGCAGCGCACTGGAAACGACTCGGCGGAAAATGACGCGAGCGGAGCACGGACAATTTATCCCATGAACATCATCGAACTGGAGCGGATGACGCGGCGCTACGGACGGACAGAAGCGGTGCATGAGCTGTCGCTCGGCATACCGGCGGGGAGTGTGTTTGCGCTGCTTGGCTCGAACGGCGCGGGGAAGACCACGACGCTGAAAGTGATCATGAACCTGCTCCGGCCGACGAGCGGTGTTGCGAGGGTGCTGGGCGTGGACTCGCGCAAGCTGGGCGAGCGTGAACTCGCGCAGATCGGCTACGTCTCTGAAAATCAACAGCTGCCGCTCTGGATGACGGTGAGGCAGCTGCTGGATTATTGCCGGCCCTTTTATCCGACGTGGGACCGCGGACTCGAGGCCACGCTGTTGAAGCAGTTTGCGTTGCCGGAGGACCGCAAGCTCTCGCACCTCTCGCGCGGCATGACGATGAAGGCGGCGCTGCTTTCCTCGCTGGCCTATCGACCGAAACTGCTGGTGCTGGACGAACCCTTCAGTGGACTCGATCCGCTGGTGCGCGATGAATTCATCCGCGGCGTGTTGGAGGTGTCCGCGCTCGGCGAGTGGACGGTGCTGGTCTCATCGCACGACATCGAGGAGGTCGAGCGGCTGTGCGACCACGTGGCGATGCTGGAGGGAGGGCGGTTGCGGCTGAACGAAACGACGGAAGCGCTGCAGGGGAGATTCCGGCGCGTCGAGGTGACGGGCGCGGTAGCGGCCAGCGTGAATGTCGGGCGGCCGGAGTGGCTGGAGTGGGAGACCTCGGGGGCGCTGACACGCTTTGTCGAGACGCGCTACGCGGGCGAGACGACGGAGCGCGCGTGGCGGGAGCGCTTCGGCGGCGCGACGGTGACGGCGCAGGCAATGACGCTGCGGGAGATATTCATGGTGCTGGTCCGCTCGGGGCGTGGCGCCGAGGGAGTGAGGGAGGCGAGCGCGTGAAACTCGTCTGGCACATCGTGGCGAAGGACATGCGGCGGCTACGGCTGCCGTGGGCGGTGTGGATGGTGTTTGTCGTGGGCTCGGCGCTTTATTTCGCGCTGCATCCCGGCGTGGAACCACGCGGTCCCGAGATGTGGCTGCGGGTGGCGAACTCCTTTGCGCTGGTGGGGGCGGCGGCGCAGTTCTTCGTTGGATTCGTGCTGACGGGCGTGCTGATACTGGAGGATGCGGTAATCGGCACGGAGGTGTTTTGGGCGACGCGGCCGGTGGGGCGGGCGCGCTTGCTCGCCGCGAAGGTAATCGCGGCCATGTTGCTTTTTGTCGTCGCTCCGACCGTCGGGCTGATGCCGGTGTGGTGGGCGGCGGGATTTAATGGCGGCGAGGTGTTCGCGGCCACGGTGGAAGCCGTCGTGAAGCACGGACTGGTGACGGTGGTCGCCTTGGGGATGGGCGGGCTGTCTTCGAGTCTCGCGGGGTTTCTCTTTGCCTCGGTGGCAGTGGCGATCGGGCACATCCTCTGCGGCGCCTACTTCGCGACGGTCTGGCTGACGGGCGAGGGAGACGGGTGGGTGCGATACTCGCGCAGTTATCTGATCCAGGCGGCGATTTTACCCGGGCTCGTGATCCTGATCGTGCATCAATACCTGCCCCGTAACCAGAAGCGGGGCTGGGTGTTGGTGGCCGTGTTTCTGGCCGCGACGCTTACGGTGCGTCTGGCCTGGCCGTGGGACATCGTGCCACGCAGCACGATGAGGGGGCCCCTCGTCGGAGACGATCCAGTGACTCAATCGAAGATCGCGGAGCGAGCGATACGCTTTGCCCTGGGTCAAAATCCGGGAGAGGCGCACATGCGAATCGTAGGGGAGATGCGGATACGCGAGGGCGAGACGATCGCGAGCGACGCGAATCGCGTGAAAATCCTCGAGATCGTGCGCCGACGGGATGGCGCGCCGGCATCGATCATACTGGAGGAGCGGGACGCGTGGCTCGAGCTGCGTGAGGGCTGGGGGAGCCGGGCGCTGACTGGGGCGCGCAGTCGCGCGGATCTTTTCATCCTGCGGACGCGGACGCCGCAGGGCGTACAGGCTCCGTACCCACAGGTAAATGGGGTGGCGGTGCTATCCTCGATCATGACCAGCGCATACTGGTTGACGATCCCGGAAGAGCTTTCCGAGGAGGCCCTGGAGGGCGCGGTGTTGATCAAGGTGAGATACGAAAAGGAATAAGATGAAACTGATTCTGCACATCGTAAGGAAAGACCTCCGCCGTCTGCGCGGATGGATCGCGGCCTGGCTCGCGCTCCTCATCCTGCCGATCGGACTAGGTGTGACGATCACCCGCGTTACGGGCGCGAGCGATGAGTGGGGAAAGATAGAAATGCTCCATGGCGGGCTGATCATCCTGCAAGTCGCAGTGGCGTATCTGATGGTTTTGCTGCTGGTGCTGGACGATCCGGTGGCGGGCACGCGGCAATTCTGGACGACGCGGCCGATCGGTGGCCGGCGCTTGCTGGCCGCGAAGGCGCTGGGGGCGGCGGCGATCCTCTGGGGCGGCATGATGTTGGTGGGCATCCCGTGGTGGTGGTGGTGCGGCTGGGGTGTGACGGAGATGGCGCGCGCGGCGCTGGACTACGCGCTGCTGGCAGTAGCAGTGGCGACTCCGGCGGTGGCTATGGGAGCGATTGTGGACTCGTTGCCTCGGGCGCTGCTGTGGACGCCGGTGCTGCTGGTGGTCCTGTTTATCTGGGGCATTCCCGTCGTGGCGAGTTCGAGAGGCGGTGACGGGCCCGCACTGTTCTTGTTCAGGACAGCGATCGCGATCACGGGAACCTGGGGCGTGGTATGGCTGGTGCTGGCTCGACTGTACCGCACCCGGAAATATTTCCCGGGCGTGATTGGGTGGGGGCTGGGCCTTGCCTTCGTGTGGTTGGGCTGTGCGCTGCTACCGGTGGAAGCGTTCTTCCGAGACTCGCTTCGACCTGTGCGGCCGGAACGGGCGGCGGGGCTCAACGTGGTATTTAGGGAGGCGACGATTGAGACGTCGCGCAACAGCCGGCCGCCACAGGATCAGGTGCGCGCCGCGTTTGAGATCACGGGAGAAATCCCGTCGGGACTATATGTGCAAGGCCAGGGCCTGCATGAGAGTTGGTCGTGGGGCGGGACGCCCATCGAGCGCCACGGAGCGCTGGGTGCCGGCCGCCGAGGAGACTGGCTTTTGGGCTATGCGCCTCCCAAGCCGGATGCCGAAACGGAAGCGTGGACAGCAAAGATGCAAGAGGCTGCGAAAGCGAGACGGCCAGACCTCGCCGTCAAGAGCCGCGCTGTGCGCCGGCCAATGGAAAGGGCTGATTTATGGACCTACACGTTTGTACCGGCCTCCGTCGGCGCTCGCATGGACAAGGAAAGCCCGACCTATCACGCCACGGTGTGGCTGAGTTTGTTCCGCCCGACGGTGCGAAGCGAGGTGCCGCTCAAGAGTGGAAGCACCCAACGAGGAAACGATCACCGGGTCATCCTGAACTCGGTGAGCGGGGCGGTAGGCATGGTCGAATCAGAGCGCTTTGGACAGCGAGTGCGAGTCGCCGAGACTAGAAATTTTCACATGACCGACT
Organism: Verrucomicrobiota bacterium; assembly: GCA_040386765.1. Taxonomy (GTDB): domain Bacteria; phylum Verrucomicrobiota; class Verrucomicrobiia; order Opitutales; family Opitutaceae; genus ER46. The sequence goes on from JAZKEV010000500.1 coordinate 7,050, forward strand.
TTGTGCCCCACCGCTGGCGGGAAGAACTCTATGAGCGAACGGCTTCGCAAACTTGGTGGCGGCGGACAAGCAATCGAGGGGGTTACGTGATATTAAAAAAGGATACCAAGGAGATCATTGGCGTCTCAAACGAGCGGCCGTCCTTCATCCACGTCCACGGGGTCAAGATATCGACCCAGAAGGCCCGCATCTACATGGACTTGGTGTGGCGCGGGCAGGCCGGTGCGCTGGTCGAGCGGCCGGGGTTGATGGAGAACACCGTGCTTGCTTATGTCGATGCCGCGGTTGAATCGGTGTTTATGCGCGAAGTGAAGGTCGATGAGTTCAAGGTGCGGCGGCTGGTGGACTGAACAAGACGTGACGGCACGGGCCAAACGTGAGAGAGTGCCGGGATGAACAAGCTCGGTCTCGGTCTTGGCCTCGCGGCGGTGGTGGTGGGTGGCGCGGCGGTTTATCTGCTGCACCTGGATAATCGAGAGCTCCGAAAAGAGATGACGCTTTTGCGGACGGACGTGCAGATGGCGGCGCGGGCCCGTGCGCGCGGGGATGAGCCGGCACCGGTGACGGTGGGCCAGAGTGCGACCGTTGACGGCAACCGCGCCAGCGGGAGCGAACTGGCGGAGCTGCGAAAGGAAATCGCGGCGCTGCGGACGAATACGCAGGAGATCGCGAAATTTGCGCAGCTGGCGCAGGCGGCCCAGGCGGTGAAGCAGATGGAGAAATCCTCCGAGTCAATCGCGACCAAGATCACGCCGACCGCGCAGCTGCGCAACGCCGGGCGCGCGACGCCGCAGGCGGCCACGGAGACGGCGCTGTGGGCGGCGACTGGCGGAGATGTCGACGCGCTGGCGGGATCGTTGACCTTTAATGACGCGGGTCGGGCGAGAGCGGACCAGTGGTTTGCCTCGCTGTCGGACGCGACGCGGAACCAATACGGGTCGGCCGAGAAGGTGATCGCGCTCCTGATAGCGAAGGATGCGGCCGGGCTCACGGGGATGCAGGTGCTGGGTCAGAAGGAACTCACCGCGGACGATGTGGCGCTGCGGATACGCTTTGCGTCGGAGGATAAGACCAAGGACGACAACCTCGTGATGCATCGGACGGCCGATGGCTGGCGGATGTTGCTGAACGATCAGGTGGTGGACTCGATGGCGAAGAAGTTGGGCGGGAAGCGGTGAGCTTCGGCCGGGAATCCACGACAACGAATGCCTTGCCGCCTGCGCACGCGTGGATTCTTCGCTGCGCTCAGAATGACAGACCTTTTTGCAGACGCCTCGAGGGCTGATTGAAACAGGTATCGTATGCCGGGTATGCAGCCTGCTTGCAGGCGCTCGTCCGATTACCGAGCAGCGCCAGCAAGCTGGCTGCCTACCTGGCATGCGGCTATTTCCCAAACGGCTCTTAGCCGCACTCGTCCTGCGCTCAGGCGCAGGGCTACCGGAAGAGGAGAAAACGAAAAGCCCCCCGGCGCGCTGTAGCACCGGGGGGCTCGCTTCAGTTTTCGACCGTCGCTGGCTGACGGGCGGTCGAAAGGGTTGTGGCGGGTCTTACGGGACCTCGTAGATCTCGACGATGGCCTCGCCGCTGGTCGTGCCGGTGGCGGCGGTGATTTGCATCGTGTAGCTGCCCGGGTCGAGGAGAGCGAGGGTCGAGGCATCGGCCGAGCCGCCGTTGAGGGCGAAGGCGCCGACGAACTCGCGGGCCTGCAGCATCTCGGTGACGAAGTCGGCGGAGGACCAGTCGTTGTTCTCGAGGACGGTGCGCTGGTTGCTATCGAAGATCTCGAGCTTCGGATCGGCGATCGTGCCGCTGACACCGAAGTCGGCGAGCTGCGGGCCGATGCCGCGGGTGAGGAGGGTGCGCTTGCCGACGCCGGAGATATTCAGGCCGAGGATGAGCGTGGCATCGCCGGTGCCCGTGGGGCCGCGGACGGAGACATTGGTGAACTTGCTGCCGCCCGAGACGTTGCCGAGGTCGTAGACCTCGAAGAGCACGACGCCACCCGCGCCGGTGTTGCTGAAGACGTGGATCGAATAACCCTTGCCGGCATCGAGCTCGAAGATATCGGCGGCATCACGGCTGCTCGCCGGGAGGCTGAAGGCGCCGACGGCGGTGAAGGCGGAGGCGATGCTGGCGGACCAGTCGTTGTTCTCCGCGATCTTGGTGCTGCCGTCGTAGAGCTCGAACTTGGGGTCGGCCATGGTGCCGCCGACGCCGAAGGCCGCGAGGCCGGGGCCGATGGCGCGGATGAGCACGCGCTTCTTGCCCGAGCCGGAGATCGTGAAGGCGGGGATCACGCGATCGGTGCCACCGATGGAGATGCGGCCGGAGAGATTGCTCAGGCGCGAGGCATTGGGATCGATCGTGACGACCGCTGCCGTGCTCGTGACCGTGGAGCCGCCGCCGGTGATGCGGACCGTGTAGGTGCCGGCATCGGTGGAGTCGGCATTCTGGCGGAGGAGGATGGAGTTGGTGCCGCCGGCGGCCGCGGAGATCGCGGTGCCATTGCGCAGCCACTGGTAGGTCAGGCCATTGCCGATCGCGGAGGCCGCGAGGGCGAAGGTGCCGCCGGGCGACACAGTCTTGTCGAAGGGCTGGAGGACGATCTGCGGAGCGGTAGCGGTGGCCGGGACCGTGAGCGTGCCGGCGGTGAAGGTCTGGTTGCCAGCGGGGCCGTTGACGCGGACCGTATATGTGCCAGCGGTAGCGGCGGTGACGGAGTTTACGACGTAGGGATTGGCCGTGGCGCCTTGGATCAAGGTGCCGTTCAGGAACCATTGATACGTGAAGGGGCCGGTGCCGGTGACCGGAATCGGAATCGAGAAACGACCGCCGAGGACAACATTCAGCGCCGGGGCGCGGAAGCTGGCGGGAATCGCGGGAATGACCGAAGCCGTACCGGCCACCACGGCGGCGCCGGACGAGCCGGCGAAGGAATAGCTGCCACCCCAGCCGCCCCACGAACCGGTGGAGACGCCGTTGCGGGTGCTGGCGATGTAGCTGGCCTGGCCGGGGAGGACGGTGAGGGTGACGGTCTTGGTCTCGCCGACGGCGACGACACCGGCGTGAACGGCGGCGCGGGCGACGGTGGAGTCGTCGGTATAGACATCGGTACCCCAGACGGCGCCGCTCGAGGAGCCCGTGACGATGAGCTCGACGGACTGGCCGACGCGGCTGCGGTAGCCGGTGAGATTGACCGGAGCGGCGATGACATTGGCGGCGACCGCAGCGGCGGTATTGGTGCCCGAGGTCGCGGTGCCGACGGAGCCACCGGTGCTGAGGGTCGTGACCTCAGCGGCGGTGAGCGCGCGATTGTAGAAGCGGATTTCGTCGAGGTCGCCCGTGAAGAGATCGAGGCCGTTGTCGGAGCCGGCGACGGTCAGCATCGCGGTGGCGAACGTGCCAAGAGCGCGGCGGCCGGCGGTCGCGGAGGACAGGTTGCCGTTGATGTAGATGCGGGCCTCGGAGCCGGTGTGAACGAGCGCGACGTGCGTCCACGTGCTGATGCTGGTCGGGACTGCGCCGGCGGAGGACGCGGACGGCGGGTAGGAGCCATTGCCATCCTGAAGCGAGAGCACGCGGCGGGCGCCGGTGGACGCGCCGTCGAGATAGAGGCCGTAGAATTGCGAGGAGGTACCGGCGGGGCCGACAGCGGCGAGGCGGGGATTCCACGAACCGGCGGCGGTGGGACGAACGAAGAGCGAGACCGTCGTGGCCGTGGTGGAGAAGCTGCTATTTACCAGCGTGCGGAGGCGGACGCCCGTGGTGCGGAGCGCACCGGCGCCGACGCGACCGTCGATGCGGGTGGCGACGCCATTGACCGCGGTCAGATTGAAGCCGCGGCCGGAGTCGTCGCGGAGGGGATTGCTCGCGTCGTTGAAAGAGTAGTGGGCGAGGAGGTCGCCGGTCGTGGTGCCACCACCACCGGTACCACCACCGCCCGTACCGCCGCCGGGGGCGGGGGTGAAGGTGGTGCTGGGATTGAAGCGCCACTGCGCAACGCCGTTGGCCACGCTGGCGCCGTAGGCGGAGCTCAGCTGGTTGTTGGCAATTGTCGCCGAGGTGATGCCAAACGTGGCCAGCGAGGAGCCGCCCGTGAGCGTAACCGCGCCGCTGGCGGAGACCGTGCCGGTCATGGCGCCGCTATTCACGTTGATCGCGCCATCGGCTGTGACGGTGGCGATGTAGCCGGTGCTGGGGATCTCGATCGTGATCCCGCCTGCACTCTGGCGGGTATTGAAGGTGCCGATGTAAGTGCCGGCAAACTGAGCCTGAGCGAGGAGGGAACTCGCGGCGAGGAAGGCACCGGCGAGAAGCACGCCAATGCGACGGAAACGAGAGGACGAGGTGGGTAGTTGCATGACTGAAGCGTGCACCGAGAACGGACTCGGCGAACGCTCGCAGCATAGCGGCGCGCGGCGAAACGAGCGATACGCATACCTGCGTATAGAGGAGACACCCGGCGGAAAACGGGACGGACACGCGGCGCGTACGGCGTGGTAGCGCCGACGAAAAACAGAGGTAAGCGGGCGCGAGGGCGGTGGCTCCGAGCGCGCTTACAGCGCGACGTCCCGACGTGATGGCCCGCGCGGTGAGGGCACCGCGCCTCCAGCGAGGCAAAACTGGGGTGGAAGCGTGCCTTACGGCACTTCGTAGACCTCGATGAGGGCGACGCCGGTGGTGGCGTTCACGCCGCTGACCTGGGCCGTGTAGCTGCCGGGGACGAGGGAGACGAGGAGGGCGGCGTCACGACTGCCGGAGACGAGCGCGAAGGCGCCGACCCGAGGGAAGACCGAGGTAAGACTGCCGCTCTGCCAATCGTTGTTCTCGTCGAGTTTCACGGTGCCGCGATAGAGCTCGAGCTTGGGATCGGTGAGGGTGCCGCCGACACCGAGCGCGGCGAGGCTCGGGCCAATGCCGCGGATAAGGACGGTTTTCGGCGCATTGCCGGTGATGCTGAAGCCCGCGATCAGCACATCGCCACCGGCGCCAACCTGGCTGCGGGCGGAGACATTGGAGAGACGGGTGCCCGCGGCGGGCGCGAGGTCGTAAAGCTCCGCGAGCGCGATGCCGGTGCCCCCGCCGCCGGTGATCTGCGCGGTGTAGGCGCCGGGTTGGAGCGTGCGGATGAGCGCGGAATCGCGCGCGGTGGCAGCGAGCGGGAACGCTCCGACGGAAGCGAAGGTATCGGCGGGGTTGGGTGCGAGGGTGAACCAATCGTCGT
>JAZKEV010000501.1:0-2498 GCA_040386765.1 Verrucomicrobiota bacterium
GATCGCGCTCCTCGCGGGGCTGCTCGAGCATCTCTCCGCCGCCGGCTATCGCTGCGTCCTCCCCGAGCGCGAGGCGCTGCGCTGAGGCAGGGCGGCGCCCACGGGCTGCGGAAGGCTTTCGCGTACGCATATGTGTGTACCCTGCGAATCGCGTGGCCACTCGACGGGTGCGGGCGGCACCGGACAGGTCGTCTACCTCGCCATCCGCGAGGCTAATCGCGCCGCACCTGAAGACGGAGGAGTTTTACCGGGAGTGCGCAGCGCGCCTGAGCGACCGCGGCGTCTTCATCAGCAATCTGCACGCGACGAGCCAGCTCTACTACTCGGATATCAAGACGATCCAGAAGGTCTTCCCGCAGGTGGTGCTCTTCGAGGTGCTGGGCCGCGGCCAATGTGATCGCCTGCGCCGTGAAGTACAGCACGCTGGTGATCACCGAGCCCCGCGACTGGCCGACGCCGGAGCAGGTGAGTCGCCCCGCCTTTAAAGGCCTCCTCACATCAAGAATATCCGTGATGAGAATACGCTCATCCCCATCCTTCAGGTCGTCCGGCCAAGGTGCTGACGGATCATTTCGCGTCGGTGGAGTTTTTGGATACGCTCAAGGCGAACAATGCGGACGGGAAGGGGCACCGAGGGCGTTGAGCAGAGGTGGGAGGTGTGATTGGGACGGGTGGGTTATTCGCCCCGTTTTCAACCTGCGGCGGAGGAGCTAGCCTGAGCGCCTATGCAACTCAGGTCGCGCGTCATGCCCGCGGACGTCGTCGCGTGTCTCCCATTGCTCTCGTACGGGTTCCTGATGGCTTTCGTGGGGCTGGCGTATCTGGAGGTCGGCCATTGGCCGAGGTATTCGCAGCCGGATCCGAAGAATGTGGGCATGTTCCTCTCCACAGCTGTGCCCCTCGGCGCGGCGCTGTGGAGCATCCTTTTCTTCGTGGCCGTGCCACTCGCGTTTTTCGGAGTCTTGGCGGTTGGGGTGAGCGCGGTCGGCGACGCGGTGAATGCCCGGCCAAGGCGCTGGAACGTGAAGCGGGTTGTTGTGCAGCTCGCCGTGAGCTGCGCCGCCCTCGCGCTGTTTATGGTGCAGTTGGGCGGGTTGATGGGGTGGTTGATGGATTGAGGGCCGACATCGAGGGGGCGACGGACGCTTCACTCTTGTGGCGGAGGGGGGCTTTTCTCCGATGTGAGAGGAACGGATCATGGCATCACCTGAAAACATCCGGATAGAAAGAGACATCGAATTTGGACCTCTTTATATAAAGGAGGTCGGCAATCAGTCGCGCGAAGACCGAATCGAAGTTTCCTCGGTGCAGCGCTGCCGCCTTTGTTATGGGCCGCTCGTGGCGTATCCTCGCTTTCAACTGGTGGTCGGTCTGGCGCTGGCGTCATGCCTGATCGTCGCCGTGAGCCTTTTGCTGCCCGCGCTTTCCAGTCCCAGTAAAATCGGTTTCAGGCTCGAAGCCACGCTCTTCTGTTTAGCGGGCCTCGGTCTCTGGCTGGTGCGAGACGCCCTGCAGAGACATCACCATTTGGAACTCGTCACCGGTAGTGGCGTGATGCGTCTGCGCCTTGCGGGAAAGATAGACGATCGCGCGGTTGGCGCCCTGAAAGACGCGGCTGCAGCGGGCTCGAAACTCGTGCTGTAGGTGTGGTCCGTCCTAGGGGTGGGCTCGGTAAGGTCTTTAGTTCGCCTTCGGTTTCTACTCGCTGACGCCTTGTGCAGGCTTTGACGAAATGAAAGGGGAGCAGACTCCCGCTATGGTAATGCATTCCTCCGCCACCTCCACGCGATCAATGGTATTTAGAACCCACGCGAGAGGCGCACCATTCCTGGTCCACGTTCGCTCGATGCATTGGAGAAACCAATTCGTTGTCCCTTCTTCCAATCGATTGCTTACGGTGAGCGGAAACCTCTCCAAGTAGCGTTTCACATCTTGTCCGATGAGCCGAACCTCATTGGTATGGCCGCCCGGAAAGGGATCGCGCTGCGCATGGGTCCAGACGATCTTTGGATCGCAGGACATGCCGTCGATCGCAATCTCGGCTTTGACAGAGGGTGGTGCTTGTCACTAGAGCATTTTCTATTTAGATAGTCTCATGGGGTGATATCTGCTACCGTGGCGCGCATGGAGGTAAAACGATGAGACCATTGAGCGAAGATTTGCGGGAGCGGATCGTAGCCGCAAAGGAAGCCGGAGAAGGGACCGGGGAGGTGAGCACGCGCTTTGGCGTGAGCCGCAAGAGCGTGGCGCGGCTGTGGAAGCAGTACTGCACGCGGGGGCATCTGCGCCCCAAGCAGGTCGGAGGGTACCGGATATCCCGGCTCGCCGGGCATGGGGCGACACTCAAGCGCTGGATCGCCCGAGAGCCGGACCTGACCTTGGCCAAGTTGAGTGTACGCCTCGCAGGAGAACTGAACGTCCGGATCGGCCCCACGGCGCTGTGGCACCAACTGGACCGGCTGGGTCTGAGCTATAAAAAAAACGACGCGCGCCGCCGC
>JAZKEV010000501.1:2508-3516 GCA_040386765.1 Verrucomicrobiota bacterium
CAGTGGCAGGGCCAGCAGGGCGGGTGGGATCCGAGCCGGCTGGTCTTTATCGACGAGACCTCGCTGAACACCAAGTTCGCCCGGCTGCGCGGGCGCAGCCCCCGCGGCGCACGCTGTGTTAGTGCCGTGCCCCACGGCCACTGGCACACCTCGACCTTCATTGCGGCCCTGCGCCACGACCGGATCTGCGCTCCGTTTCTCATCGCGGGCTCGGTGAACACGGACGTCTTCACCGTCTATGTCGCGCAGGTGCTCTGTCCCGAACTGCAGCCAGGCGATATCGTCATCATCGACAATCTCTCGGTCCACAAAGCTCCGGCCCTCGCCACGCTCATCGCCGCCCGTGGCGCCACCCTGCGCTACCTCCCACCTTACAGCCCCGATCTCAATCCCATCGAACTGGCCTTCGCCAAACTGAAATCCCATCTGCGCCGCGCCGCCGCTCGCTCCCTCCGCGCACTGCTCCCCGCGCTCGCCCATGCCCTTTCTCTCTTCCTGCCCTCTCACTGCGCCGGCTTCTTTCGTCATGCCCGCTATGCGACTATTTAAATAGAAAATGCTCTAAAGCGCCGGAAACCCGATATCCCAAGCCCTCGCCGCAGGCCGCTATAGTCCGGGCTGACTCAGCCGCAATGCGGATTCGGCGCGTCCGAAATATTTGCGCATGGTCTTGTTGAAATGCCGTGCCTCCGAGATGCCTACCAAGTGGGCGACCTCCTTGATGGGCTTAGGGGCGTGAGCGTGGCACGGATTCGTGAACAGCTCGCGAAGCACCGCGCCCATGCAGAGACCGAGTCTGGCACCCCGTGTACGGCTGCCATATTCCTTGAATGAGCCAATGATTCTGTGGGTGTGCGCGTCGATGGTCGGGGCGTGCCCCACGCGAAACGGCCATCCACGTTGAACGTAATCCACCCGGCCGGGTTCACTCTCCCCGCGCGATGGGCGGCACGAGGCCCTCCCGGATGGCCTTGGCGATCGCACCGCCGCGGCTGGGCACCTGGAGTT
>JAZKEV010000502.1:0-8718 GCA_040386765.1 Verrucomicrobiota bacterium
ACCCTCGGCGCGCTCTGCGGCGTGAAGGGCCCCGCCACCAGCGAGGGCATGGACCTCACGCCGACGCTGAAAAATCCCGCGACGCCGGCGCGCACCACGATGATGTTTGCCTTCCGCCATGTGCAGCGTGCCGTCCGTGACGACCGCTGGAAGCTCATCCGCTACCCGGAGATCAACCGCACCCAGCTCTTCGATCTCCAGACCGACCCCGCCGAGATCACCAATCTCGCCGACCGGCCCGAGCAGGCGCAGCGCGTAGCCGCGCTCACCAACACCCTCCTCGCCGAGATGAAGCGTTGGGACGACAATCTCACCACCCTCACCTCCGCGACGCCGGACCGCGCCGAATGGCGCCCGCTCAACGCCGAAGAGCTCGCCGCCGCCAACGCCGCGGCGAAACAGGCGAAGAAGAAAAAGAAGTAGGCAGGGCTGGCTTACGGCCGCCCACATCCGGATGACGACTTAGGTGAGGTTTTTGGGCTGGCTGAGGAGGACCTCGAGGAACTCGTGATAAACCTCCTCAACCGATGCTGCTGTCGGACAGCTAACTCCGCCGAAACTCGAGACCTGCCCTCGGTTGGAAACCCTGCCCTACCCTCGATCTGCTCCGTCTGATATCACGTATCCGTGTTATAGATACACAAATCACCTCTGATGCATTTTGTGAACAACTCCTGCTTGTCAGCGCGCGCGGATCGGCCATCGCTTTGGCGCAAGGGGGACGTCCGGAAGCGGCGCGAATTACCGCGCGGGCTCGGGCGGAAATTATCATGGTTACGACACGTTCGTTCGGATTGTTGGGCACGTTGCTGGCCGGAGGGCTGGCGATTTTTGGGCTGTTGATCGGCCGCGCGGTGCAGCGCGGGCGGGAGTTCGACCGGTTTCTTACGGTGCGTGGTTTATCGGAGCGCGAGGTCAAGGCGACGGTCGCCCTCTGGCCATTGCGATTCTCGGTGATGGCGGAGGATCTGCCGGCATTGAAGGTTGAGATGGAGAAGAGCCGGGAAACGGTGCAGGCCTTCTTCCGCGCACAGAATATCGCCGCAGAGGATGTCAGTGTGGGGCTGCCGTCGGTGCAGGATCGCGCGGACCGCGAGTACGGCGACGCGCCCGCCACCGGCCTGCCGCGCTACAAGGCCATCGTCACGCTCGTCGTGCGCAGCTCGGCGGTCGATGTGGTGAAGCGCGCGATCCAGAACGTGGACCAGCTGCTCGAGCAGGGCATCCGGCTCACGGGCAACGAACACGAGCTGCGCCCCTATTTTCTTTTCGACGGCGTCAATGCCATCAAGCCCTCGATGATCGAGGAGGCGACGGGCAATGCGCGCGCGGCCGCGCAGAAATTTGCGCTGGATTCGAAGGCCACGGTCGGCTCCATCCGCCGCGCCACGCAGGGCGCGCTCGAGATCGACGACCTCGATATCGCCTCGCCAGAGCGCAAGGTGGTGCGCGTGGTCACCACCGTGGAGTTTTTCCTGCAGTGAGGAACGCACTCGCCCCCGAGACGCTTTCTACTTCTTCGTCTTCGCCCGCTCGCTGGCATCGAGCCACTTCACCATCTTGCCGAGCGGCTGCTCGAAATCGGCGTCTTTCAGCGTCGTCGCGCGTGCCTGCGTCACGAGCGCGCGCGCTTCCGGGAAGCGCCCTTCACCGGCCAGCTTTTCCACGGCATCGGCCAGCACGTTGTAGTGGATCTTGCCGAGACGGACCGCCACTTCCCCGCGGAGCGAGGCTTGGATAGCCGGCGCGGCGGCCAGAGCCTCGAGCGCGGCTTGATACTCGGGAATCTTTTTCAACCGCCCGTAAACGAGGGCGCGGTAGTAGCGGATGAGGCCCGTCGAATCACCGAGCAGGATGCCGGGCTGAAGGTCATTGAGATGCTCCTCCGTGATCTCCGGGCGCACGTAGAACGCGCGCGCCAGCACACGGTAGGCGTGGTCCTCGTACGGATTGATCTGCAGTGCGCGCCGAAGCTCCGCAATCGCCGTCTCCGTGATCGTGCCACCTCCGCCCGCCTCATCCGCACCGCGTGACGAGCTTTGGTTGAGCCAGTCTTCGGCGGAGTAGATATAGGCGTGGAAATTCGTCGAATTGAGCGCGATCGCCTCGCGATACAGCGACAGCGCCTCCTGCCAATCGCGGCGCGCCCAAGCCTCGCGCGCCCGGGCCTCACGGATCGTGGGATGATCGGGGGCGGCGACGCGCGCCAGTGCCAGTTCGCGCTCGGCAGCGTCATTCTGCTGGAAGCCGCGCATGAGATCCGAAAGGTGCACGCCGACGAGCGCGCGATCTGCGGGGCCCGTCTCCATCCGCGCCCGCCACGCGGCCTCGTCGATCTTGAAGTCGCGGGTGCGATTCATTTTCCCGGTGTAGCGGCTCAGCGTCTTCGTGAGGTCGGCTGCGGGGATCTTGAGCACGGCGAGAGCGGCCTGCATCTCGGGCTCGGTACGCAGGCGCTCCACCAGCTGTTGAAAACGTTCGGGGCCCTGCCCATCGCTGAGCCACAAGTAGTGCATGAAGGCCCACGCCTGCGAGTGGTACGAGCCCGGCCCGTCGGTATTGGAGTATTCCTTCGACAGGAGATTGATGTCGAAGAAGCGCGGCCATGGGATGGGAGCGACCAGCCAGCGGTCGACCGAGGAGGCGAAGTAGTCTCCCAGCACACAGACGCCGCCGCGGAGCTTGATCGTCGAAAATACCTTCCCCGTGCCCTGCCCCGCCCATACGGGCAGACCGTAGCCGAGCCGCGGCATCGCCCACGTGGTCTCAAATTCGAAGGCGAGCCGGAGCGCCCGCTCCCGATCGCTGTCGAGCGCATGCGCCTGCAAGGGCTGGCCATCGGCCACGTAGCTGACCGACACGAGATCGGCCTTCTTATCGCGCGGGGGAAAATTGGCCTCGAATTCGCGGCGCTGCCGGAAAAGCACGACGATCGTGGGAGGAAGCTGACGCGCCTTCTCCCCCATCATCTCCCCGAAGACATAGCGGAAGGCCGAGTACTGCAGCGCATACTCTATCGCCTCTTTCTGGGAAGCGGAGCTCAGCACCTCGACGTAGTCCGTCTTCGCCCGCACCCACTTGCTCTTCGGATCGAGCGCGCGGGCCGCGGAGGTCAGCCCCAACCCGGCCAGCGTGAGCAGCAACAGGCGGGCGCAAGTGTTCGTCGAAGCGTACCTCATGGTGGCGTGTTCATAATAGAGCCTACGGCGGCCCGCCGAGAAATAAATCCGCGAAACGCCGCGGCGCCGAGGGTGCGCCCGGCCGGGCTGGAGTTGATACAGGGAAACGGTCGCCGCCACGACCCGAGTTGCGCCCAAGCGCCAGCACGGCAGATGACCTTGCTACCCTTCTCACTGGAATCCGGGTGGTGAACACGTAAGTTGTGCTTTCTCTCACCCGATCGGAGGTCGATTCCATGAAAACCCAATATTACACCGCCACCAGCCTGGACGGCTTCATCGCTACCGAGGACGACTCCCTCGACTGGCTTTTCCCGCTGGGCGATATCAACGAAACCAGCTACCCCGCGTTTATCGCCGAGGTCGGAGCCTTGGCGATGGGCTCCTCGACTTACGAATGGATGTTGCGGCACGCGCAGACCGTTAGCGCCGAGACCGGCGCCGCGTGGCCGTATCTTCAGCCCACCTGGGTGTTTTCAAGCAGAACTCTGCCTGCGGTAGCGGGAGCCAATCTGCATTTTGTGAAAGGCGACGTGCGACCGGTTCACGCGGCGATGCGCGCAGCCGCGCGAGATAAGAACATCTGGATCGTGGGTGGCGGCGAGTTGGCGGGGCAGTTCCATGATGCCGGTCTACTTGACGAAATGATCGTGCAAGTGGGTTCCGTCACTTTAGGAAGGGGCAAACCGCTATTTCCCCGCCGGCTCGGTAGTCCTTCGCTGCGGTTAACTTCGGTCCGACAGATTGGCACCGGCTTCGCGGAGTTGCGCTACCAAGTCCCCACAAGTCGGGCGGCGAGTGGCGCCTAGCGATATTCGCGTTCAACAGCTTCATGGTGAAGGTACGGGGCAGCACGGGCGGGTGTACCCTCGTAGCAGCCGGGGACGTGAAACTCGCTCCAAGTCAGCACGGGCGAGGTGAGGCACCGCGCCTCCATTCTCACGCCTACGGCCCGTAGCTGACCTGTTCTCCGTTTGCGGTTTTCACGACCAGCAGCTTGCCCTGCTTGAATTCCAGCGCGCGGTAGTTCTCGCCGGCCACGACGACGAGCGTCTTCACATACTTGGTGGGCCCAACGATCTCGTCGTAGGTCGTGGAGGTTTTGCCGTTTTCCAGATAATATTGATCCGAGGCGGCGGAGAGCTGGCGGAGATTATTCATGATCGCGCGCTCGATCTCCGGTGGTGGCTTGCCGCCGTTGGCGCCGCCACTGCCGGCCGCGACTTTGCCCTGCTTGAGCGAGAGCCGATGGGTCTGCCCATCCTTCGCGAGCGTGAGCACGTCGGTCTTGGCATCGTAGCTCGAGATGGCGTAGCCGCCGATCGTGCCGCCGACGGCCACCCACTGCGTGGCGCCGGTGGCTTTATTGGTCAGCGCCACTTTTACGTCTTTGCCGCCCTCCAGCACGCCGGAGAACTCGAAGCCGGTCTCCGCGCCTAAAACACGCCCGACTGCCGCGACCGTGAAGGCCAGAGCGAAAAGCGATGCTTTCATGCGGGGAACGTAGGACACCGCATTCTCCCTGCGAGTGAAAAAGCCCGTGCCTGAGCACAAGAATATCCGAACATTTCCGGGGGCTGCCGAGCTATGGGGGAAGGAGTCTCCGCCCGTGTAAACGGCTTGGCGTGGGGCCGCCTAACCCCTTAGGCGGCCCCTGACCTTGACACCAAGCAAACCGATTGAACGCGGAGAAAGACGCGGTGGGTTATCGATTCGTTCATTCTTGGTGAGAAAAATTCTGCGTTCACGGTTTTGTAACAATTCGCCCTATGAACGTGCCGGGATGGAGGGATACTTATCCCCCTGAGTTGCGAGGGGCCTGCCGGGCCGCCCGGCCCTACCCTTTCGGGGGTGCTGCCGGCTCGGGCTTCGCTTCCAGCACCAGCGATTCGAGGATCTGCTGGATCTCGGGCCAGATCTCGGCGGCCTGGCGGACGTCGAATTCGGCGCTGATGCCCATCGCGGAGAGCGCGGAAGGTTTCAGCCAGAAATGTTTTTCGACCTCGAAGCGGCGGCCGTCCTTGAAGCCGAGGGGATAGCGGAGGCACAGGTACGTGAAGGGCTCGCCCGCCACCAACTCGAGGCGCGGGGCGACGATCACGCGGACGCCGTCGATCCAGCGGATGTGGCCATCAATGACGAAGCGCGCGAGCTTCTCGCCGGAGATGAAGCGCACGAGCTTTTCGCCGGAGATGAGGTGCTCGTTGCCCAGCGAAATGCGGTCGATCGTCACCAGCGTCTTGAACTCCGCCTCAGAGCGGCGTTCGCGCGCGAGGGTGAGAAACGGCACGCTGATATTTTGATAGTAGACGGTGTTGAGAATTTTGTTGGTGCTACCGTAGTTCTTGAAATGGGCCCGAGCTTCCCGGGTGGTGAAAAATGTCCAGCCCGGCGGCTTCGTCGCGCGCATTCGCAGCGGCGGTATATACATCGTGTTCTCGGCCACGGGGACGGGCGTGGTGGAGGCGCAGCCGGCCAAGAGGGCGCAGGCGGCGACGCACGCGAGGAGGAGCAGATGTTTCATCTTCAGGCTCAGACATGCCATGCGCGCAAAAGGCACCCCTGTGCCGCCGAAGGCAATGCGAACCGATCCCAACGCACCCGAAAGAGCGCGTGAAAGCCTCTGCCGCTCACTCGCGGCTCTCTTCTTCGGCGGAGGGCTGCCGGGGGAAGACCAGGGGCGGCGGCGGTTTGGGGCGGCCGGGGAGTATTTTCTGTAAAATTGACCGCTCGGGCCGCACGATGCCTACGGTCTCACTCACGGCCGGCGAGCGGCGGCGCGGCGTCTGCACGTTCATGCTGAGGGTGCCTTCGGCGACGAGGGGATCGGGATGCGCAAGGTGCATCACCAGGACCGGGATGATGTCGCCGACGTTGTATGTGGTCTGCACCAACACATCGCGTGCGAACGCCTCCTGCCCTTTCCACATCACGGTATAGGAGCGATGCAGGCAGCCATCCTCCTGCACGGCGATCACCCGCTTCACCGGGAGGTCGAAGACTTGCGGCGGGATGGTTGGGGCCTTTTCGAAGGGACCCTCATTGTCCGAGGGCTTGGCGTCCTGCTTCTTTCCCACCTCGACGGAGATATGCATCAAGCCGTACGGCTTCTGATCCTTCGGGTAAGGCGACTTGTAAACACGCACCGGCAGGAGGCGATCAGTGTAGTGCAGGACGCGCCGGAGGCGGTCTTCCGCGACGACCTCCGTGCCTTTCCACTCCACCAGGTACGAGCGTTGCCGATAGTTGCCGTCCTTGACCGCGAGTGTCTGCAGGATCGGCAAGTCAGCGCGCTCCGAGGTCCCACGCGGTGTCTCTGCGGCGCGTGCGTTCGCCAGCGAGAGGGAGAACAGGCCCACGCCCAAGCAGAGCGCGGCGATGGCCAGCAGGAGATGCGATGGCGTTTTCATGGCGGCGAGAGGCGGAACTATTGAGCGAGTTTATCGCGGCGCCACCGTCATGCCGAGGAGGCCGGTGGCGACGAGGGGGTCGGGATGGGCGAGGCGCATCAGGATCACGGGGATGCGGGCACCGACCTTATAATTAGTCTGCGCCAGGCTATCGCGCACGTACGCCTCTTTGCCGTCCCACTCCACGGTGTAACCGCGATACTTGAAACTCTCGTCCTGCGCGGTCAGCACGCGCTTTACGCGGACTTCGATGCGTTCCGCGCGGAGGTTTTCCGCTTTGTCGATAGGGTCCGACGTGATCGTGGGCTTGGCGTCCTTTGGCGTTTGCCGCACGACGGTGAAATTCATCAGGCCGTGGGATTTCGCAGCCCGCGGATAGGGGCGCTTGGAGATGTTCATCCGCAGGGGGGCACCGGTTTCATAGGGCACGCGGATGAGCGGGTCTTCGACGACCACGGGGACGCCTTTCCACTCCACGAGGTACGAGCGCTGGAGATAGTCGCCGTCCCGCGCCACGAGGGCCTGCACGATTTCCACCGTCTCGACTTCCGCAGCCGCGTGCGGCACCACGGCCGCATGCGCAGACGACCCGGAAAGCGAAAAAACGCCCGCACCGAGACACAGCGCGGCGAGGAAGACCAGCAGCGGACGCAGCGGATGTGAGGGGGCGGGTTTCATGGGGGGGCGGAGGGGTGCCGGGGCGCGGCTCAGGCGACCCTCGGCTCTCTATAGTGAGAATGGGTTGGGAAAATGCCAGCGCGTTTGGGGTGGTGGGGGAGCCGGTTCGGGTGTGAGGGTATGTAAAGTGACGTCGGTCCCTGCGCTCACGCGCAGGGCTACGGGAGGGCGTGCGACTGTGGTCTTGAAGTGATTTCGGGTGGGCGTTTAGTTTGGGGTGCCTGGTGCGCGGGCTGGCTGGTGCGGCTCCCCTACCCTTTTCCTTCATGCCTCGGAATTTTTCGGGGTGTGGCATTCCAACCCGGTTATATTATATCCCCATGCAAGCTGTCATTAGAACGTACTCAGGCAAAGGCGCGGCGGAACTGCTCGATCTGCTGGAGCGCAACCAGGCGGAGATCGAGGCGACGATGCGAGCGGTGCCGGGGCTGGTGAGCTATACACTCGTCCGGACCGAGGCGGGCGGGGTGGCCATAACGGTGTGCCAGGATCAGGCGGGGATTGAGGCGAGCACGAAGATCGCGCGGGAGTGGGTCGCGGCCAATGCTCGCGGCATCGCCGTCGCGGCGCCCGAGGTCTCGACCGGGCGCGTCGTGGTGCGCGTGCCGTAGGCCGCCGGGCGGCCACGTGCGTCGCGCGTTCCGGCGGTTCAGAAATTGATCGGGACCTTCACGGTGAAGGGCTGCGGTTTGCCTTCGCGCACGGCGGGGAGGAAGAGCCATTTGAGGACGTCCTGCGTGAGTTGGTCCTCCACGACGGCGCCGAGGGCGGGGTCGAAGGTGGCGCTGATCACGTGGCCCTTGTCGTCGAGCCCGAGCGTCGCGACAAACTGCTTGGGATCGATGGTCTGGTAGCGATCGCGGTCGAGCGAGAGCACGTAGGGCCGGGGCGCCTGCTCGCCGGTGGGATGGGCGCGGACGTGCTGGAGCGTCGCGAGCCGGTGCATGCCGCGCTTGGCGCTGCTGGTCGCGCCGGTCATCACCGAAAGCATCTCGCTAAACTGCTCCCAGATCTGGGTGGGGGTGAAGAGATGACCCATCGCGTCGCGCGCTTCGCTATCGAGGATCACGTCGCCGTTGGCATTGAGGACGATGAGGCTCGGGACGGTGCGCATCGCCCAGCGTTCCAGGAGCTTCAGGCCGCCCACCGAGCCGTACTTCACGCTGGGCCACGGCATGACCGTGGCGCTGACGAAGGCCTTGTGCTCCTGCTCGCTCCGGTCGCGCGAGTGATAGAGGAGCTCGAACGCGTCGTTGCCGTTCCGCCTGGCTTCGCGATAGCGCGCCGTGAGACCGGGCACGAAGTTGCGCGTGCCGCCGTTCCAGCTCGCACCGAAAAACACGAGGTACATCTCCGGCTCCGGCCGCGTGCCGGGGTCGAAGGCCACGAGCTTCTCGCCCTGGAGGGTGAGCAGCTTCCCGCGGAGGGCGGTCGCCATGGGCGATTTCGAG
>JAZKEV010000502.1:8728-10029 GCA_040386765.1 Verrucomicrobiota bacterium
GGGTCGGCGGGCGGCGCGCAATAAAATCCGCCACCCGCGCCACGCCCTCATCGTCGAGCGTATCCACCATCACGCGCACGGTGCCCTTCGGGTCGGAGAGGATCACGAGGCCGCCATAGACGCCACTGAGCGTCCCTGCGAAGGTCTCCCCGCTAACCGTGCGCCACGTCGCCGTCGCCGCCGCCACTGGCAGCACCAGGAGCGGAAGGAGCATCCAACGAAAGAGCCTGCGGACGGAAATCATGGCCTCCGAGAAGACCCACGCCGCGGGGGTTGGCCAGCTTTTGTTTATAGCGACGGGCGAGGATAGAGAGATATAGTACCTCTCTATTGGGGGCGTGGGGGGAAGGGGCTTTCCGGGAGCGGGCGGCGTGGTGGTGACCGCGATTGCTTACGCCAGCGCCTTCCCGCTCGTCGGCGGGCATTTACAAGACCGGTGCTACAGGACGGGGGTGCTCAGGGCGGGGGCGAGGGCGGGCTCGGCCTACCCTTTGGCGCGCGCGCTGTGCCACTCGCGGAAGCCGGCGATGGCTTCGGGGAGGGGGTCGCTGAGGATCATCGAGAGGCCGTTCCAGCGGAAGCGGAGGAGCCGGGGGCGGAGGCGGAGGAGGTCGCGGGGGAGCGCGCGGGGTTGCACGAAGCGGCCGGAGCGTTTGGCCACGGCGGGGAGCGGCTCGCCGAGGGTGAGGCGGCACACGAGGTCGGGGAAGTTGACGCGGGCGGCGGTGGAGGCCCAGAGGCTATCCCAGTAGCGGCCGTTGATCTCGAGGACGAGGGGCTGGCCGGTGCGGGCATCGACGCGGAGGTCAATATTGGCGACGCCGGACCAGTTGAGGGCCTGCATGAGCTGCGCCACCACGGCGTGGACGGGCAGGGAGTCCTCCATCTGGATCTCCGAGTGGGAGGCGTAGGTGAAGCGGCGGGAGACGCCGCGCTGCGTGGTCCAGGCTTGGATGCGGCCGTGGTGCACGAGGACGGAGCAGCCCATGTCGGCGCCTTCGATGTACTCCTGCAGGCAGACGTCGGCGCGATCGGGGCGGCGGGCGAGCTCCTGCTGGAGCGCGGCGGGGGTCTCGACTTTCACGACGCCGGCGCCGCCGGAGGCGCGGCGGGGTTTGATGAGGAGCGGGTAACGCAGGGCGGCGGTCGCGAGCTCGGCGGGGAGGCAGGTGCGGGGGTGCGGGATGCCGTGCTGCGCCATGAAGGCGGCGAGCGAGCCTTTGTCGATCGCGGTGGCGTAGAGCGCGGCGGGCGGGAGGGGCGCGAGGCGCGCGAGGGTTTCGAGGGCGGCGCGCTGGCGG
>JAZKEV010000503.1:0-2285 GCA_040386765.1 Verrucomicrobiota bacterium
TTTCTTTGTGAGCGTCTTGAACTCGGGATCGGTGAAGGCGGGGGCGCGGAAAATATCCACCGACACCATGGGATTCACCACGGGCTGATCGCCGGTGTTGTAGATCTCCAGCATGATGTTTGTGCCGAACGTCTTGATCGGATCGAGCAGGATGGCACTGGTATGCAGGCCGAAATTGCCCTCGCCCTGATTCAGGACGACATAGTGCTCTTTCAAATACATAGAGCAGCTCGTGAGCACACCGGAATGCGGCGCGATGGTGAGCGGCGAGGCCTCGTGGCGGACCTGAACCTTGTCGATGAAGGAACGACCGGCGTTGCCGGAAACGATGTGCTCGAAGTTGAGGCGCGTGAGCTTCGAAGAGAGTGTGTAGCTGACCTGATGCGGCGTGAGGAAGACGCGGCCGCGGGAGTCGATCGAGATCGTGTTGGGGAGCTTAAGTTCGTTGGCCTTGATGGCGGACCAGATCTCGCCGGTGGATAGCTTGGCGGCGAGGGGAGCGTAGAACAGGCGGCCGACGGGGACGCCGGGGCGGAGTAGCTTTTTCCAATAGGGGGCGTTGGGGAAACTCTGGTCGTAAATGAAGGCGTCGGCGACGAGGACGATGCGGTTGCCATCGATCACGGGCGGGCCTTGCAGGATCATCTCGATGCCGATGCGCGCCAACGAGCTGCGCTCGGTGAACTTCAGATCGGCGAGGTGGGCCTTGAGGGTCTCGAACTCGGCGGGGTTGCGTGGCCAGAAGGCGAGGGTGAGGGTGGCAGAGCGTTCGTCCTTGTTCTTAACGGTAAGAATCTGGCCGTCCTGGCTGGTCCAAAATTGATCGGGCGTCATGGTTGGGAGGGAAAACGTGGAGTGGGGAGGAGGGGGACACAAGCGGGGAGTAATTGGTTGCATTCGGCGCGGCGCACAGGCACATCAAAAAGTTTTACGGCACAAACCAGCCGTCCCCGTTTCCATTCAAGGCACTTCTATAACCCACAAATGAAACTCAAGTCCGCTCTCACACTCTCCCTGCTCGCGCTCGGCACCGCCACCGCGATCCAAGCTCAAGAGGTTAAGCTCAACATTCCCGGCCAGCCCGCCGCCGCCGCACCCGCTGCTGCCACCCCGGCCGCTCCTGCGGCTACGTTCACCGAGGCTCAGCTCGTCGAGGAGTTCGGCTGGTTCATGGGCAAGCGCGTCGGTCTTTCCGAGCTCGGTTTCAGCGCGTCTGAAATCCAAGCGCTCCTCAAGGGCATGGGCGCCGCGATCGCCGGCAAAGATTCTCCCTACGACCTGCCAAAGATCGGTCCAGCCATGGACGAGTTCATGAAGAAGAAGCAGGATGCCTACATGGGCAAACTGAAGGCTGAAGGCCTGAAGCAGAGCGCGGATTACTTCGCCAAGCTGAAGGAAAACAAGGCGGTCGTCGAACTGCCCAGCGGCCTGCGCTACGAGATCGTGAAGCAGGGAGACGGCGCGGCCCCAAAGCCCACCGAGACCGTCAAGGTCCACTACACCGGCACGCTCATCGACGGCACCGTGTTCGACAGCTCCGTGCAGCGCAACGAGCCGGCCGAGTTCCAACTCGACCAAGTTATCCCCGGCTGGACCGAGGGTCTGCAGAAGGTGAACAAGGGCGGTAAGATCAAGCTCTACGTCCCACCACAGCTCGCCTACGGCGATGACGCGCGTGGCAACATCCCGCCCGCCTCCACGCTGATCTTCGAAATCGAGCTGCTCGATATCAAGGCCAGTGCCCCGGCTCCTGCCGCACCAGCGCCAGCGACCAAGTAAAGTAGCTCAGAGATTTCGTTTTCGGTTTTTAACCCAGCCCGTCGCGGAAATCGCGACGGGCTTTTTTGTGGGTGCAGGTAACCGGCGGAGAGAGGAGCGGTGGCGGTCGTGCTGCAGATCGGGGCCAGGAATTTATTTTTTCCCGGCGGTGGGCGTTGCTGGCGGAGGTGAAGGTGCAGGCGTGAGGTCGGCGAGAGCCGCGCTCCACGTGGAGGCTTGGGCAGAGTCGTGGGCGGATTGGGCGGCGGCGACAGCGTGGGGCAGCCAGGCGAGGCGGAGTTCGGCGGGGAGGTTTTTAGCGGCGAAGAGTGCACGGTAGATGTCGGTGGCCTGCGCGGGGCGACCGGCGGCAGCGAGGAGTTGCGCGACGGCATCGGCGAGCGCCCACTCGTCGGGTTGATAGGAGGTGAGTAGAGAGGCGAAGCCGAGGGCTTGCGCGGCACCCGTAAGATCGCCGGCGGCGTAGAGGCGTGCGCCCATCACGGCGGCGGCCAGCAGTCCGTTCA
>JAZKEV010000503.1:2295-3250 GCA_040386765.1 Verrucomicrobiota bacterium
GGCGGCGTAGAGGCGTGAGGCGAGGGCGTAGCCGACGGCGAGACTGGGCGCGATGCCCTGGGTTTTGCTCGCGAGTGCGAGGGCCTCGGTGGGTTGGTGGGCGGCTTCGAGCTGACGCATGCGACGGAGCACCGCGTAGCCGGCGAGGCGAGGCGGGAGCGTGGCGAGGTGATTGATCTGATCGTCGAGCGAGACGACGAAGGGGCGGTAGAGAGGATCGCCGATGAGGATCGCCTGCCAGCTCAGCGCGGGCAGCGCGTAGTAGGCGGCGTCCACGAGCGTGGCGCCGCGCGCAAGGGCCTTCATGAAAAGCTGCGGCTGGTGCGTGAGCTCAAGGTAGGGCTCGGAGACGTTGCCCAAGGTGGCCGTCACGCCGCGAGCGAGGAGCGGGCCGACCCAACCAGCGGTGGGGGAGCGCAAGGTGTGCGCGGAGTAACTGTGAATGTGCAGCGCGATCGCGCCGGGCGGAAAGCGGAAATCGGGTGAGGTGAAGGGCCCGTTGAGATTGCCGGCATACCAACCAAAATAGAGCGCGGGTGCGTCGATGCGCGCGGTGGCGGGCAAAG
Source organism: Verrucomicrobiota bacterium (assembly GCA_040386765.1). GTDB lineage: Bacteria > Verrucomicrobiota > Verrucomicrobiia > Opitutales > Opitutaceae > ER46. Next base: position 2,862 of record JAZKEV010000503.1, read on the forward strand.
TGGCAGGATCGCGATCTACCGTGAGATCGAAGCCGAGGTCCTCGATTTGAGTGGCCGTCGAATTGAGCCAGCGATCGCCGGAAGCGTGGATCCCACCGATGTCCACATAGGCGCGACCGAGCAGGCCAGTGCGCTCGGCCGCGAGGGCTTGATCGACGAGGGCGTTGGCGGCGTCGAAGGTGGGCGCGTCGAGGCGGGAGACTTTTACGATCTGGGATTTTTCGTGCTCAGTGGGCGCGTTGTTTTGGAAAAGCGGATTGGGAACGAACGCGTTGATGAGGTAAGTGCCGGCGGCGATGAGGCTGAGTTCGGAATCGACGGCGCTCTGGTTGGTGCGGAATTCGGCGCGCTTGGTGAAGGGCAACGCGTCAGCGGCGAGTGCGGAGTCG
>JAZKEV010000503.1:3260-3749 GCA_040386765.1 Verrucomicrobiota bacterium
CGTGGGCGATGCGCAGAGGCACGCCGCGGCAAATGACGAGCGCGGTGATGCGATGACCGAGCGGCGCGTATTTCATGCGGCCGGCGGGATCGGTGAGCGTCATTGGGATCGCCTGCACCCATTTGCGGCGGATCAACTCGTCTTGCAGCGGTTGCCAGAGCGTGACGACGAACTCGGGCCAGGTGATCGTTTCGCCGAGGGGCAGCGGCAGCGAAATGATGTTGGCGACGGGCACGTGCCGCATCTCCGCATAATGCTGAGCGATGCGGAGCGAGTCGGGGTCGCCGGTGTTGGCGAGGAGGATGATGCCGTCTTCAGAGCGAGACGAGGTCGCGGCGTGGACGGACGGTGGGAGCGTGAAGGTGAGCGCGGTGACGCAGAGGAACGCGAGCAGGCTGATGTGAGAAGATGCCGGACGACGGGGCTGGGCCTGAGCGGCGGGCGTCCGGTTGAAGATCACGACGCTCAATCAAAATGCGCGGCGCGGCG
>JAZKEV010000504.1:0-1329 GCA_040386765.1 Verrucomicrobiota bacterium
GTGTTACCCCTAACCCCGGCCACCTGTTACCCTTGACCCCGGTCCATACAGGCCCGCCCGGCCGTTCGCAATTCAAGGGTTCGAAGACCCAGCATTTCCAATCTATCCTCTCCCTGTTTTCCTCCTGTCATTGCGAGGAGCGCAGCGACCTGGCGATCCATCTCACTCCCGCGGAGCGCCGTCCGCACGCCCTTCTCCTTCGCAAGCGTCGCGTTGATTCTTCGCTGCGCTCAGAAGGACAGAGGCGTTTTATCCGCTATTCCCAAACGACCCGCCCCTCAGTCCAGCGGTTCGAGCCAGCCGTGACGGGTATCGTGCAGCCGATTCAGATCGAGTCCGTCGAGGACGAGTATCCCGTGGAGCGAGGCGATGCGCTTGGGGTCCTGCTGCCAGTGCCAGACAAGGCGGCCATTCCAGTCGAACTGCGCGACTTGGATTCCCTTGTCGCCATTGGCCCCGTGTCCCTGCCAGATCGCGACGATCAGATCGCGATTCGGCAGAATCTGAAATCCCGCCCACGATTTGCCACCGATGCGGGCGTACTCCGGGCTCGTGGGGCCGATGCGCCGGAGTAGTGCGCCATCGGAGCTGAAGAGCTGTACATCGAGCGCCTTGCCTGAGGAGATGGCGACCTCGCCCGTCGGCAGGCGGGCGGCGAGGTAGGAGTCGTCGGCGCCCGTCACCCACGTCTTGAGAATCTTGCCGGTGAGATCGACCTCGAGCATCCGGTCGTGCGCGCCCACGAAGAGCGTGCCGGCCGCCGTGTGGCGTATCACCTTTATGAATGCGCCCGGCACCGTGATGCGCCGCACTTCCGTGTCGGCGGCGTCGAGTTCGACGATGATATTCCCCTGTCCGAGCCACGTGTGGCCATCGGGCGTGCGGCGCGCAGTCTGCGCACCGAAGCCCTTCCATGTCTTCAGCACTTTGCCGGAGGCGAGATCGACTTCCGCGTAGCCGGTCTGGCCTACGCTCGCGAGCAGCCGGCCCTTGCCGATCAGCTGGATGTCGCGGACGAGCTTGCCGTCGAGACTCACGTCCCAGTCGACCGCGGGGTCGCGGAGATTCACGCGATGGATCTGCTGGTTGCCCTCGTCCACCAGGATCATGTCGTGCGGCCCCCTCGGACTGAGGGCGCGCTCGGCTGCGCTCGCGGAAGCGAGCGTGGCAATGAAGACTAAACCGGCAACAGTGAGCCGGCGAAGGGGTGACGCAGGCATCGGGGTATTGGGATAAGGATACTTAGGCGAGGGCGTCGCGGCAGAACTTCACGCACTTCGCGATTTCGGCCATCACGTTGGAGTCGGCGGGCACCTTGTACTCAAACTC
>JAZKEV010000504.1:1339-3356 GCA_040386765.1 Verrucomicrobiota bacterium
ATTGGCGCCGCCATTGGCCTTGGACTTCCGGTCCTTCACGTGCACGTGCGTGATGCGGGCGTGATGCTTTCTGACGAAATCTACGACGGACACATCATTGCCGGCAACGAAGTGGCCGAGGTCGACGTTGGCCGCGTTGTACTTCGCGAAGGAGAACGCTTTCTCCCAGTGCTCGGGCGTCGTCGTGGCATGGCCGTGATAGCCGACCATCATCTTGTGCTTGTCGGCAAAGGTCCCGAGACGTTTCAGATCGTCGTCGCTCTTCGAAATTTCGGAAGAGATCGCGCGGGCCCCGAGGGCTTTCGCGAGCGTGAAGGAGTAATCCAGCTCGGCATCGGAGAGCTTGAAGAGATTGTCGACCTTCACGATCTCGATGAAGACGCCGGCGTCCTCGTACTTCTTGCGAAACTCGGCGGCGCGGGCGACGGGAGCGGACTCGCGCCATTTGCGGAGTTGCGCGGTATTGGACTCGGCTGCGCCAGCCACAGCGACCTTGGCCTTGGCGCCGACCAGCTGCGCGGGCGCGCCGAGGAAGGCTTCGACCGGCTGCGTGCGCAGCTCGACCGCGCTGAGCCCGAGCTCGCGGCAGGCCGCGAGCACATCGTCACCGCTCATCGCGGGATTCTTCAGGCTGTAGGGCACGTTGAGGCCGATGTGGACGCCCTTGACCTTGGAATTAGGCTTCGCTCCGGCAGCGCGGAGCGAGGGCAGGGCGAGGGTGCCGGCGGCAAGAGCGAGCTTGGTGAAGTCGCGACGGGAATAGGTCATAGGAAGCAAAGGAGGGTAACCGAGGGGTAAGACGAACGAGAACTAGGAAGGGGTGCGGAGCGCGGGCAAGAAGATAGCGGTTTGAAGTAGGGCGGGTTTTAACCCGCCCTCTCGCGCCTTCGACCGCATCGGAAGATCCGTTTCGCTGTAGGGCTCGTCTACTAAGCCTCGCGCCACAAGAACCCGCTGCGAAGGAGCCAGTTCGGCCGATCTCCCGTCAGCGCACGCCGGGACTAGCCCCGAAATTTTCCCGCTGCGCCAAAGCCAGGTCTAGAAAGACGAGGGAAGGGTTGGTTTTGATCTCCGGCGACATCTCAGGCTGGTCGGCCTCGAGCCGGGCGCTCTGCTGGAAGCCGGCCACCGCCGCCGCCCAATCGTGCCGGAGGTAGTGCGCGAGCGCGGCCTCAAAAGTCCGGACACACTCCTGCTGTTGCGCGGTAGCCGTGTCCGCAAAAGCCATCGGCTCGAAGATCTCCACCGGTTCAGCGCGCCCCTTGACGATTATCGGGCCGAGCGAGCGGAAGAGGATGAAGCCGGGCCTGGACTGTTCCGCCGCGTCGCGCGTGGCGCCGGTGCATAGCGTCCAGACGCCATAGGCTTTCGCCGCGCTCTCCAATCGCGCCGCGAGGTTCACGGAGTCGCCCATCATCGTATAACTGAAGCGGGTTCGTGTGCCCATCATCCCGACGATCGCCCTGCCGGTATTGAGACCGATGCGGATACGAAGCTGGTGAGCGGCCGCCGGCCAGGTGGTGCCCTCGGATTGAAACTTCACGCGGAGGGCCGCTATGCGCGCGTGACACTTCAAGGCCGCATTGCACGCGCGCAGCGCATGATCGCGGAGCTCCACCGGCGCGCCAAACATCGCGACAACCGCATCGCCGATGTACTTGTCGATGCATCCGCTCTCCTCCTCAATCGGAGCACTGCACGCCTCGAAATAAGCGCTCAGGAGTTGGCTCAACTGTGCGAGCGGAACCTGCTCGGCGAGCCCGACGTAGCCATGGATGCTGAGGAAAAAGGGCGTGAGCTCACGCTCCGCCGCTTTGGTCTCGAACTCCGCGCCCGACGACTCGGCGATCAAGTCCCGCGCGAGATTGGGCGCAAGATACGGACCGAACATTCCTTCGAGCCTGCGTCGGGCCAGGCGGTTTCGAAACCAGGTCAACATGTAGGTGCGGTCCCAAAATAGATCAGAAGAGGACGTTGCCGACAAAGGTTTCCAGATGCGCGGGTATCGTTCGATGCT
>JAZKEV010000504.1:3390-5489 GCA_040386765.1 Verrucomicrobiota bacterium
CGCGGGAAAAGCGGGCGGGGAGCGCGATGCGGCGCAGGTTGCGCTTGCCCGGATAGAGCGCGAGCGCGCGCACAGGCACAAAACTCACGCCCATCCCGAGCACGACGAGGTTGATGATGAGGTCGAAGCTATCGAGCTGCATGATGGGTTCCGCCGCCAGCCCCTGCTTTCGCATCCACGCCCGCAGGCGCTCCCCGGTGCGCGTCGCTTCATCGAGCAGCAGCCAGCTCTGGGCCGCGAGCCAGGCCGTGCGCGCGCGAGGGCGAAGCGCGGTAAACTCCGCCGCCTTGTCCGCGGAAGCGATCAGCGTGAATGCGTCCTCAAACCGATGCGTGACCGCGAGCGTCTTGGGCACACGACGCGGCGCGGCGAGCACGGCGAGATCGAGCTCGTTCCCCTCCAATCGGGAAAGCAACTCGCCACTCGGCGCGTAAGAGACGCGGCAGCCGATCTCCGGCGCCCGGCGGAGATTCGCATGGAAAAAGCCTGGAAGGTAGGCGAGGCCGATGGTGCGTGAGACCCCCACGCGCACGACTTTGCGCGCCTCGGCGAAATCCTCGCGCAAGCGCTGCAGCGAATGCTCCACGTCGCCGATCAGCCGCAACGCCTCGTGCTGCAGATATTCCCCGGCCGCCGTGATCGCCACGCTACGGGTGGTGCGCTCGAACAGCGCCACCCCGAGGCTCTTCTCCATGCCCTGCACCTGTCGGGTGATCGCGCTCTGCGTGAGGCCGGCGGCCTCCGCCGCCCTGGTGAAGCTGCGGTGCCGGGCGACGAGATGGAAGAGGTACAACTCGTAAAGATCGAACGCGCCGTCTTCAGGTACTCATGCATAATACGCATCAATGAATGAGACTAATGAAGTTAACGGCAAGCTCACGCTATGGCATGATGGACGGCGAACCAAACAACCCATGGCCAACATTATTGAACGTCTCTCGCAAAATATCCGCGGCGCATTTTACGTCGATGCCACCTGCACCGATTGCGATCTGTGCCGCACCCTTGCGCCCGCCTTCTTCAAACGCGATGACGATATAGGATTCTCTGTCGTGTACCGCCAGCCTGAGACAGAAGAAGAAAAGGCGTTGGCTGCGGAAGCTCGTGATTCCTGCCCCACTGAATCCATCGGTAGCGACGGGCTAACCTAAACAGATCGCGGCTTGCCGGGCACGGGGCCGTTCTCAAATGCTGCCCTCGTGATCGGCAAGCGCGCGCTCCTTATCTTTGGCGGGATTTCCTTAGGTCTAATATTGATCCTCCTTGCGGTCGGCAGTGGTCGCCACTGGCCGCCCCTCGAGGTGCCGCCACGGCAGGGCGAAGCGGTGGATGTGATTCGGCAGAATCCTCCGATGCACGCCGAGGTCGCGATGCGACGGCTGATCCGCGAGCCGCAGAATACGTGGAGCAATCTCGCCTTTGTGCTCGGCGGCGCCTGGCTCCTGACTGCCGCGCAGTGCCGCAGTTCGCGGGCCGCCGGGATTGCGCTGACGGCGGTGGGCGTGGGGAGCTTTCTTTATCACGCCTCCGCCTCGCGCGAACTGCGGCACCTGGATGTTGGCGCGATGTATTGGCTGTTCCTATTGCTGGGTGTCGTGGCGCCGGCGGGAGTCTTTGCAGCGTGGCGTCGCCGGGTGGAGCCGCGCATTGTCATGATCACGGTGGCAACCTTGGGCACAGCCGTGGCGCTGACGTGCGGACGCAACCTATCCATCGCCGGGGTGAAGCCGTTTGCGCTGACGACTGCCACCGCCGTCGCGGCCACGATCGTGATCGCCAGCCTCGTGCTCATCGCGTGGCGCAGCGGCACGCGCAGCCGATGGCTGGCGGTGGCCGGGACAATTCTGCTGTTTGCCGCTGCGCTGGTTTGCCAGATCGGGGACCGGCCGGGTGGGTGGCTCTTCAATCCGGCGGCGCGGCTCCAGGCGCACGCACTGTGGCATGTGCTGTCCGCGATGGCGGTGACAGGCGCGGTCGCGATCGGCGACCGTGCGTGAGGTTGTATTCGTGCTTTCATCGGCTTGCGGCGCGGACAGGATGGCCGGGCTTTCCTTCCTCCATGTCTTCCACCGGTTCTGCTGGTTCGGGCTCGCATCACG
>JAZKEV010000505.1:0-16824 GCA_040386765.1 Verrucomicrobiota bacterium
CGGAGCCATGAAAACCCTCAAACAGGATTCGCCTATGAATACCGACAAAGACCTCAACAAGCAGCTGAAGAACGACAAGTCCCGCAATCCCGATCCCATCACCGGCGCACCGGGCTCGCATCCGGTGGGTACAGGTTTGGGAGCAGCGGTAGGCGGCGCCGCGGCAGGCGCAGCAGTCGGCACGGTCGCCGGCCCGGTGGGCACGATCGCGGGTGCAGCGGTGGGAGCAATTGTCGGCGGACTCGCCGGCAAGGGCATCGCGGAAAAGATCGATCCCACGCGCGAAGACACCTACTGGCGCGAAAATCATCTCCGCCAGAGCTACGCGCAAAACCGTCCCTACGACGCGTATGCGCCGGCCTATCGCGTCGGTTACGAAGGCTATGGCCAGTATGGCGCCTCCGGAAAAACGTTTGACGAGAGCGAAGCCGACCTCCGCCGCGCCTACGAACAGCAGGACGCTGATCTCGCGTGGGAAGATGCGCGCGTCGCGAGCCGGGCCGCCTGGAGTCGTTTCGACAAGAAGGACGGCACAGCTAACGTCGACACCTACGGAAATCCGCGCAAGAGCTGACCTCGGGTCACGGGCGCAGCTGTAACCTGTAGCCTGAGATCTGTAGTCTGAATGAAAGCCGCCGCGAAGCTCGCGGCGGCTTTCCTGTGCTTATTGAGGGTCGCATGACGGAATGGCGGCCAGACGCGACCAGACCGATTCCCAATGCGGCTTACACCGAAGCGACGAAATATCCGCGGAAGAACGGACGCCCAACGCTCACTACGAAACCCGACCCAGGCAACCTTCCGGCACCGGCAGCCCTCACAGAATTTGCGCCCCGAAAGGGGCAAGCTCGGATCGACGCGGCTCGTGAGGTCTGACCGTTTGCAGGCAACTCGTTGATGGCGCGAACGACGTCGGCGTTGAACGGGCGCGCTTGTATCGGAACCTCCGATACGAATGGCCTCGCGCCTGACCTCGCTCAGTTCTTGCCCTGCAGGCGCTTCAGCTCGGCGGTCGCGAGTTGGTATTCGAAATAAGCGGTCACACGGGTGCCGATGCACTTCTCGAAAAAATCCGTGGCGCGCGCGTGATCGCCAGCGAGCAGGTATTTCTCGCCGATATAAAAGTAGGCTTCGCAGCGGCGCTCGTTGGGCGGAGGCGTTTTACCGATATTGGTTTCCGCCAGCAGCCGCACCTCGTCGATCTCGTCGATCAGGTAGAGGCCAATCGTCCTGGCCCAGCTATCGGACCACTTCGCGATCGTGGCAGCGAAGGCGGCCTGCTCCTCGTCGAATTTCCCCCGACGACGGACGAGCAGGCGGAAAAGCTCCGCGTACTCCCCATCGGCGCGCCCGCCGGCGGCGAGGACCGAGTTCAAGTTGGCCTCCGCGCGCGACCAGTCGGCGAGGCAGAAATAGAGGAGCCCGCGCGCGCGATAGGAGCTGGTCTCGGCCTTCAGCTCGATCAGACGGTCGAAGTCGCTGAGCGCCTCGCGGTAGTTTTCCAAGGCCCACCGGATGTGTCCGCGCTCGCGAAGCGCCCGGGCTTCGTCGGCGCCCCCTTGCATCGCCTGCTCGATATCGACGAGGGCTGCGCCGGGCTCGCCCAGGCGGCGCCGGGCGGTGGCGCGGCCGAGCCGGGCCTCCCAGTTTGCCGGCTCCAATCCGAGGACGGTGGTAAAATCGGAAGCCGCGGCCTGATGGTCGTTCTTCCGGTTGTAGAGAATCCCGCGATTCGCGTAGACTGCAGCTTGCAGCGATTTGTCCAAGCCCGCCCGGATCGCCCGGCTGTAGCTCTCGAGCGCGGGGGAAGTCTGATTCAGATGATGCTGTGCAAGGCCACGTTCGAAATAAAACACGGCGGTGTGACGCGAGGTGTCCTTCACTTTCGCAAAATCCTCCAAGGCGCCCTTGGGGTCACCGAGCCGGGTGCGCAGGATGCCGCGATCGAGGTAAATCCATTCGTGCTTCGGATCGAGTTTCAGCGCTTCGTCGTAGTCCGACAGCGCGCCCTCCCGGTCGATTCTGTGCTTGAGATGAGCGCGATACGCCCAGCCGCGATAGTTCAAAGGATCGAGGCTGATCGCGCGATCGAGCGCTGCACGGGCGACGGTGGCGTCACCCACCTTAAACTCGGCATACCCCAGAAGCGCGGCGGCGGTGCTGCTATCCGGATCCAGCTCCAGCGCCTGCTTCGCCGCGAGGATGCCATCGGTGTAGTTGCCGAGACGTGAAACAAGGACATCGGCCCGGAGCACCGCCGCGTCGACCCGCGCAGGATCGAGTTCGAGCGCTTTCGCGAGATCGGCCGCGGCAGCCTTGGAATCCTTCTGGGCAATGTGACTTTTGGCCCGCAAGGTGAAAGCCTCCGCGGTCGGTTCCAGTTCGATGACCCGGCCATAGTGCAGAACGGCGGTGGCATGGGCGCCGCTCCGCACTGCAGCGGCCGCTTGTTCGTAGGCAGAGGCGGTAAGAAGGGCGTTGCGGTCGGCCGGAGAGAGGCCACCGAAGAGCGCAGTCCGCTCCTCGGCGGGCGGGTGCGTGCTCAGGTAATCGAGGTTGCGCGCTTTCGGCCCGTGCGAAGCCTCCAGCTTTATCATCACGCTGGCAAAGGCGCGCGGCGGGATGCCCCGGGCCCGGAGGAGCTCCAGCGCGTAGAGGTCGGCCTCGCGTTCGAGGTCGCGGGAGTAGCCCGCCGTCAGAAGGGTGAGCGGAATCGAGCTGGCAAAGGAGGTAAGCGTCGAGAGGTCTCCCGTGATCGCGGCCACAATCAGCACCGCAAAGGATTTACGCAGCATGCCCTGCAACCCATGGCGCTGCTCCAGATGGCCCAACTCGTGCGCCAACACGGCCGCCATCTCGTCGTCACTGAGCGGGAGGCGGACGATCTCGTCGGTGACGATGAGCACATTACCCGGAAGGGCAAAGGCATTGGGCGGCCGGCCTCCGGTGGAGCGAAACTCGATCCGTACAGGCGGGATGCTTGGCTGCCCCTGAAGCCGCGCGAGCTGCGCCCGCACGAGCTCCTGCTCGTGCTCGTCGAGCGAAGACTCTTCGAAATAAGGCCCGATCGTCGCGAGGGCGGCGGCGCCGATCCGGTTGTCGATCTCCGCGGGCACGCGCTTTGCGACGATCCGGGCGAGCACCGGCGGCCCATAGAAGCCGAGCGAGACGATCCCGATCACGAGCAAGATGCACGCGGCGGCGGCGATCCGCTGGCGCGACTCGAGCGCGTGGATCAGGAGCGAGGCCCGGCTCTGGCGGCGCAGGGCGAGCGCGGCGTCGACGACGGCATTGTCCGGCGTCTCGATCACTGCGTCGTTCGGCAGGTAGATGAAACGAGGGACGTCGCCCAGTCGGTCGCTGACGCGGACCGCGGTCAGCGGGATCTCCTGCGTGAGATCTTCCCCGGCGATGCGCACGATGCCATCCTCACCAAAGGCAATGGCCACGGCGCGCCCGCGCGTCACCTGCCCGTCGAAATAGATGCCGTTCGCGGTGTTCACAGGCCGAAGTCGATGCCGATGAATTCCGCCGCCATGTCGCCCGTCGCGCTGCCCGTGCTGCCGCCGAGTTTCTGGATCGTGTCGACCGGGCCTGCCGGGATGAACACGAGACAGGAAGCGATATAGCGCTGGGAGCGAATCATCGCCCACGGATAAAGCATCCCGGCCGTCACGAGGATCGCGCCGAGGTTGGTCAGTTGCAGGCCCAGCCAGCGCCCTGTTTGTAGACTGGCTTGAAACCGATGCTCATCGAGCCGGGTGTGGTTCCACACGTGGTTGAACAGCCGCGCAAAGACGTACTGCTTGCTCAGGAAGAACCCGAAGGCGTACAGGACGAAGAACGGAGCCATCTGCATCACGCCCGGCAGCTGGGATGTGCCCATCATGCTCATAATCGAGACGATCCCACCACCCACCAAAGCCGCCCCAAAAATGATCAGGCCGCCAAAAAAATAGGCGAAATAAAAGCGGCCCGCGGGCGCAGCGAACCTGAAATAGGCGTCGCCGAAGCGGTGGTTATTAACCGTGTAGGCGCGCTTCGAGCGCTGCCAGCCGGGGTAGTAGAACCCAAGCGACAGCACGATCAGCACGGGCTCAAGCAGATAGACCTTCACGGCGGCGCTGAGCGAACGGTGGAAGCGGAAGCGGAGGCCGCGGTAAACGGTGTTATGCGCATTGAAGCTCAGCGAGCGCACCACGATCCAGGGCAGAAGAACCAGGGCGATACCGATCACGCCGAACCGTATCCAGGGATACACCACTCCAAAGAGGCTGTAGCCGAGCATCAGGCTCAGCACCACGGCGTGGCCGATCAGGAGGCGGATGGGGCTGGCGCGATAGTCGAAACGATGCCCCATCAGCTCGGTGCTGCCGCGGACGTAGCGGCGCTTCCGCACCTTGGCCCACGAGAAGAAGACGCCGAGCGTCAGCAGCGTGAGGAGCGTATTTACAATCCAGATACGAAAATACTCCTCCGTCCGCCCATGGAAAAGGATCGGATGCGAGACGGGCTCCGGCGGCGGGCCCCCCGGTGACTCGGGCACTGGCGCCGACACCGACGCCGGATCGATAACCGGCGGGGCGATTGCGGCATCCAAGGCCGGCACCCGCTCGATGAACGAGATCACCTCCGGGGTTGGCGGACCGTCGTTCGCAGGTGCCGGAGAAGGCGGCGGCGCAGGCGACTCGGCTGGCTCCGGCACGGAGACAGGATCGGGAGCGGCTCCAGCGGTTTGCACCAGCTCCGGCGTGGGGTCCGACGGTGTCATGCGCGACGGAGTTCCCTGCGGCCGCGGTGGTGCCGCACTACGCCAAAGGAGCACAAAAGGGCTTGGAAAGAGATCACGAAGGAGAAGCGGAACGCTGGAAAACGACCCGCATCCGACCCTGCGTGAAGCGACGGCAAGGCGAAGACGGCTGGAAATTGCTGGACTGGATTTGCAACACGCCGGCGAACCGGCGTTTCGGGTAACCCGAGCAAGACGCGGGGGCCGAGCGGTGACAAGAGCGGAGCACACAACGAACTACGCCCGCGGCTCAACTCGCGGCTGCTCTGCTGGTTTTTGCGTTATTTCAGGGCGGCGAGACCCCGCGGCGTACGGTCCTTTCGTGCTTCCGTCCGGAGCTCAGCCCTACCCTCGCCGACCGCGAGCCACTAGCAATCGACGGGGGCCGTTTACTTTGCGGGTGGCCAGCAAGCGGGGACGGTACAATCTCGCGATATGCTCCGCCTCGCTGCCGGCCTGTGGTTTGCTTTTGCCTTTGCCCTCGTGTCCGCGGGCTTCGCTGCCGAGCCACCCATTCCGGTCGAGGATCGTGCCCGGATGCTGGCCGGGCTCGAGGCTCGCGTCGCGACGCTCGATCGTGCGCTCGCGCAAACTCCGGATGCGGTGGCGCTCCTTTCGCAGCGCGGAGACTGCCTGCTTTTTCTCGCGCGGTTTCCGGCGGCGGTCGCCGACTTCGAAAAGACGATCGCGCTCGATCCGACGCAGGATGCGCCGCACTGGCGGCTCGGTATCGCGTATCATTTCATCGGCCAGTTCGAGAAATCGTCCCGGCAGTTTGAAAAGTATCACGCGTACGATGCGCGGGATCGCGAGAACGGGATTTGGAAATTTCTCGCCGATGCAAAAACGCTCGGCCTCGAGCCGGCGCGTCGCGCCATGCTCCCGTATACGCGCTTCGACCGTGAACCGTTTCCCGCGCTTTACGATATGCTGGCGGGGAAGAAAACATCCGACGCTCTCTTTGCAGACCTCGAAACCCGGGGGCTGGCAAACGACCCGAAGGTCATGTTTTTCGCGCACTACTATGCCGGGCTGCAGGAGGAAACTCTCGGCCGACGTGCGCCGGCGCTCGCCTTGCTGCACAAGGCGGTGGCCAACGCGTGGGGCCGGACAGCCGAAGGCGGACCCACCTATATGTGGCAGGTCGCGCGGCTGCACTACGAGACGATGTCTGCCCAGCCTGCCGGTGCTCGCTAAGAACGGCCTGAGAGACATCGTAGCCTACCGGGCAGGCCGGTCTTCTGGCAGACGCTCGTCCGACTAGCTATAGGCGACAGCAAACTGGCTGCCTGCCTGGCTTGCGGCCTGTGGCGGACGGTGCCTATCGCGCGGGCACCGCCGCCGCCAACTACGCCTACCCCCCATTAGAACCGCGCGGTGATGCCGGCCTTGAAGCTCGTGCCGGCGCCGGAGGCGTAGGACGGGATCTCGCGGCCGAAGTTGTGGACGTAGTCGTTGTTCGTAAAATCGTTGGTGAGGTTGTAGGCGTCGAAGTAGAGCGAGTACGTGCGGTTGATCGTGTACTGCGCCTTGAAGTCCCAGAGCATACGGGAGTGCTGGTAGACCTCATACATCGTGTTGCCGGGGAGCACGCCGACGCCAGCGCCGTTGGTGCCCGACGTGGAGCTGCGGTAGAACTCGCCACGGTAGTTGGCCATCAGGCGGAGGTCGAAGCCGCCGCCGCGGAAGGTGAGGCCGGCGTTGAGGGTGTGCGGCGTGAGATTGGGGAGCTTGGTCGTGGTGCCGGCGGCAGAACCGTAGTCGCCCTTGGTGTCGAGGTACGTGTAGTTCACGAAGGAACCGAAGCCGCGCCAGAAGCCGGGAAGGAAGGAGTACTGCTGCTGGTGATTGAGCTCGATGCCGCGGATGCGGGCTGAGCCGACGTTGCGGTTTTGCGTAAGCGTCCAGCCGGCATATTCGCCGCCGAAGCCATTGTCAGTACCCGCAGGGATGGTCGACTGGAAGGAGCGAAAGTAGTTCTTGATCTCCTTCAGGAAGACGCCCGCGGAGACCTGGCCAATGCCGGAGAGGTACTTGGCGACGGACACGTCAAAGTTATCCGACGTGTACGGCCTCAGCGCGGGATTGCCGGCGGAGAGCGTGTCGTTGACGTCATTGGGCGCGAGCGTGGGGAGGAGCAGAGCGCCGCTGGGGCGGGTGATGGAGGTCGAGTAACTCGCGCGGACCTGGATATCGGCCGGAGCCTCGTAGACGAGATGCGCGCCGGGGAAGACGTTGTCGTACTTGTTGCCCCGCGTGAGCCAGCCGCGGAAATTGTCGCGGGCGCGGGCGGCGTTTACCGCGGGCGTGGCGGTGGCGAGATTGCTGTTAGTGGCGTCGGAAACACGGAGGTAGTTGCTGGCTTCGATCTCGGTCTCCTCGAAGCGAAGACCGACGAGCACGCGGAGGCTGCGGAAGAGCTTCGTGCTACCCTGAATGTAGGCGGCGTTGATCGTCTCGTCGAAAGCGGCGTCGTTGAGAAGGCCTTGGTAGATCGTGTTATACACGTCGCTCGCGGTCTGCGTGAAGTTGGCGCGGTTGTTCCAGATGTCGTTATGCATGCCGGTCTCCGCCAATTGCATAAAGGGGAAGGGGCCGTACTTGCCGCCTGACATCGACATGTTGTAGCCGACATACGGCGTGATACCGCCAGCGGCAGCCGTGATGGGGGAGCCGGCATAGGAGTAATAATTCAGGTCGCGATTGGCGGACTGGCGGTAACGCGCCTGCTTGATGCCGGTCTTCACGGTGAAGGGAATCTCGGTAAAGAAATCCTTCTGCAGATCGGCGCGGCCACCCCAGCGCTGGGCGGGAGCCGAGTAGGTGATCAGGCGGGAGAGGGGGATGGTGGTGTAGGTGGCCGGATTACTCCAGTCCGAGCCACCGGTCTGCGTGATGATCGGGTCCCAATCCTCACGGCCGCGGCGATCGAGCGTCCAGCTAATGCCGGTGCCGCGGGCGGTGAGCTCATTGAGCTGCGGGTACATCGTGCGGTTCTTCGAATAGTTGAAGTCGACGTTCAGTTTGCCGGTGCCGGAGAAGAGCTTCTGCTCGATGCCACTGGAGAGCGTGGTGCTCTCGCTCTCGCGGATGTAGAGCACCGACTCGAGGTCGACAGTGCCGGCGCGCGCCTGCACGAAGTCGTAGGTGCTGCCGGGGACAAAGTTGGCGACGTTGGCGGCGGTGTAGAGCTTCCAGCGGAAATAGGAGGGGGAGGCGCCGCTGCGGCGTTTCACGCGGTTGTAGGTGCTCTTCACGTAGACCGTGGTATTCTCGCTGAACCGGTAGTCTGCGTTGAGGCCGAGGTTGAGCGTGGGTGACTGGTGGCCGAGCGAGCCCCACTGGCCGGCGCCGTAGGCGCGGAGCAGCGGATCGTTGGGTGCGCTCGCGGCGGTGAAGTAAGCGCCCTGCGCGGGCGCGGCCTGGCGGGGGCCGAGCTCGGTGATGAGGCCGTTGCCGATATTGCGCGTGAAGGTGCCGACGATGCCGAGATTCTTCCGGCCGCCGAAGACATCGAAGACATCGGAGTAGCTGAAGTTGATCAGGTCGACCTCGGGGTGATCCTTGTAGGGCACGCTGCCATCTTCGTAGCTCTCGGTCCACGCGGTGCCGGCGGTCAGGGTGACGAGCCGGCCGGTGCGCTCATAGGCGCGCTTGGTGCGGAGATTCATGTAACCGGCGATGGCGTTGCCATCCATGTCGGGCGTGGGGGACTTGATGATCTCGACGGAGGCGAGCGTGCCGGTGCTGACCTGGCCGAAGTAGACGTTGCCATTGCTGATGGCGGTGCCGCCGGAGACGGCGATCTGGTTGCCGTCGATGAGGAGCGAGGAGAAGTCCTGCGTCATGCCACGGATGTAAATCGCGCCAACCTCGCCGCCGCTGCCATCGACCGCCACGCCGGGGAGGCGCTGGAGCATCTCGCCCACGGAGGCGCCGGGATTACCGAAGGCGTCGATCGCGGCGACGGTGCGGACATTGGCCGCCTGGCGCTCTTCCTGGATCGCGGCGGCCTGGCCTTCGCGGAGGCCTTTCACGACGACTTTATCCAGCTGATAGAAGGTCGAGTTGAGCGCCACATCCCGCTGGACGGTCTGGCCCGCGCTCACCGTCACCTCAAGCCGCTGCGCATCGAGGCCCGGGTAAGAGACGATCAGCACCCGCTGTCCTGCGGGCAAGCTGAGCCGGTACATGCCATCCAGATCGGTGATCGCGCGGGCGTCCGAGCCCTCCACGCTCACAGACACACTCGTCAACACCTCGCTCGTCGCCTGATTGGTCACACGACCGGTAACGACGCCCGCAGGGTCGTTGCTCGCGGCTTGCGCTTTGAGCAGGAAGAGGAAGATGGTCAGCAAACCAGCGGCGAGCAGCCGCGCATTGTGATACCGGAAACGAGGAGCAGCGAAGTTCATCCGGGGTTCACAAATAAGTAACCAACCGGAGAATTAAAGCGCGTTATTTATTCGCATGCCGGTTTCTCGCGAGACAACAAATTGCGCCAAGGGGGCTCGACGTGCCCTATTTTGCGGGGAGTTTTCGCGATCGATTGGGACGCGATGCCCTCAGGGCGCGTGCAATGCCTTGCGCCCGCTCCATCCCACGCGGTGACCTCCCGGCGTGAAATCGCGATGGCAGCGTAATCTCAATATCGCCCGTCTTTCCTCGCGCTGCCGTCCAGAGTCGCCGGCTAGGAGCGAGGACCGCCACGCCACGCCGCGGACGCGCCGGCAATCACCGCAAGAGGCTTAAACTCCAGCCAGCGCTCACCCTCTTGCGTGACGTTATGATCGGAGAGCGCGAGGAAACTGTATCCATTCCTCTTATACCAATCGGCGATCATCTCCGGATAGTCGTCGCCGTCACTCGTGAGTGTGCAGATTGCCTTTGTACCAGTGGCCGCCGTCGTGGGCTTGCAAGGATGCGACCGCCATAGGGAGAGCAGGCCGAAGAGGATCCCTCGAGAAGGGAGACGTTGATGCATGGTCCGGAGGGAGCATTGACGCGGCTAGAACGTGGCTTTGATGCCGAGCGTCCACAGCGAGGCAAAATCCTCGCGCTGGCGAAAGGTCGCGTAGTCGGGAGTATTGGGACCCACGACCTCCATATCCTCGGTCGCGTTGCCGACGTTGCGCAGGTTGGCAAACAGGGTGAAACGGCGGGTGAGGCGGAGTTCACCGCTCAGATCGAGATAGAGCCGGCTGTTGGCGAAGGTGTAGACACCCGGTTCGATACCGGCGCCCGTGACGGCGGAGGAGCGCTGGCGGCCGCGGTAGTTCCAATTGGCACGAAGGTTGAAGCGCTCCCGCGTGAGGCTGAGGCCCCCATTATAAGTCCGGGGCACGAAGCCCTGGAAGTTGGCATCGGCCGCATCGCCGAGAGCGCGCTGCGTGCTGAAGTTGGCAAACACCTGCACACCGCGAGCCCATGACGGCAGAAAAGTCAGCGCCTGCTTGTAACTGAAATCGAGGCCCTGGAGACGGACGGAGCCCTGAATGTTATAGTTTGTCGCAATATCGTAGTCGCCGTAAACGTTGGGATCGAGCTCGAGGAGCTGCAATGTCTCCGGGGTGACCGGTCTGACGATGCTGCCGAAGAAGTTCTGGAAATCGCGACGAAACACGCTGACCGACAGTAGACCGACGCCCTCGAAATAGTGCTCGAGCGCATAACGCATGGTACGCGCCTGCCAGGCTTTGATGCCAGGATTGTTCACGCTGATGCGGTTGTTCGCGCTCGGCGTACTCCTTGTTGGTATGGGCGCCACGGCTGAGAAAGGTAAGCTGGGAGACGCCAAGCGCATCGGTTGTCGGCACGATCAGCGCGGGGAGCGGCTGACCATTGGACCCCAGCACGATGTTCCCGCTGGCATCGCGGCGGGGAATGAAGTTTCCGGCGGCATCGCGCTGGAAGTTACCCGTGGGATCGGTCAGCGGACCCTGCCCGCTGATATTGGTCTGCTCGGCTCGCACGCCGCCGGTGACCTTCAGGCGCCGATCCAGGAACTGAGCGTCAGCCCGCAGGAAACCTGCCCAGACGACCTCGTCGCCGAATCGCTCCAGATTGACGATCGAGCGATACATGGCGTTGGCATCGGTCGTGAAATACTCCGGGTGCTCTCGGTAAAGCTGCGCGGCCTTCTGGTTGCTGAGCCATTGAAGCTGGGGCAGCCCAAACGGTGGCGTGCGTTGCGAGAATACCGGATCGACCAGGAAGCCCGCGTTGTCGTCGCTGGTTCCCGTCGGCGTGGTCGAACCGCGGCCGTCCGGGCCA
Organism: Verrucomicrobiota bacterium; assembly: GCA_040386765.1. Lineage (GTDB taxonomy): Bacteria > Verrucomicrobiota > Verrucomicrobiia > Opitutales > Opitutaceae > ER46. Next base: position 11,063 of record JAZKEV010000505.1, read on the forward strand.
ACGTAGGACGAACTGATCGTGCCGCCGGTGCTTTCACGAATCGCCTGCCGGATATTGAACCCGGTCTTCAGCGAGAACGGAATACGCCCCAACCATACATCCCGACCGATGGTGGCATACACGGAGCGTTTGAGATCGAAACTATCCCGATAGTCGCTGATCGGACCACCCGCAAAAGCGTAGGAGTCGAGTGCGAAGGGATTCACTGGCGCGCCCGTGGTGCCATCCGTTACCGTGATTCGGCCCGGGCCGAAGGAGGTCACATCATCAAACGAGACCGTCACGCCCGTGCGCCGGGCGAGGAGATCGCCGCGCAGGAAGCCCGCGGAGAGATCGGAATAATTCAGCGAGGAGAAGGAATAGCCAGCGCCGGCCTCCGCCTTCCACACCCGACCTTGATGGCGATAGGTGAGCGAGGGAGCGATCGTCGAGCCGGTGTGCTGGCGCGCATTGTTTGCCATCTGAATCTCGCCGGCACCCGTAAAGCCGTGGGTGAACGCAGGCCCAAAATTTCCCGCAGGTACGCGATTCACAAGGAACCGGATGGCGCGATTGTAGCTCATGGTGTTGAATTGAGCCCACGCGAACGAAAATGAGATCCGATCACTTTCACTGAGTTTGTAGTCGAGCGTCGTCGCCGCCGACGAGCGCGACGTAATCCTGGGCCGATCGCCGATTTGGTAAGAAGATAGATACGGCGACGCCACGCCGGGCGCGGGGAGATTGGCGCTGCTCGCGCCGCTCACACCTGTCCAGGTATTCTGCATAAGATCCTGAGGCGCGACCTGCTCCGTGAGGGCGCCGGACAAGGTAAAACCAAAGCGCGAGTTGACCGGGACGATGTATGAAAAATCGAAGCCGGGCCGGACGTGATGGCGAAAACTTTCATCCGGCCCGGGGGACTCTCCCAGCGAGCGATCGTTATCGCGCATCATGACATACGTGCTGGCGGTGAGCAGTGGACGCTTCCGCTCAAAAGCGCTGCGCGGCACCATGTTGACGGAGCCCGCGAGGGCGGCGCCCGGCGTCTCGGGAGTATTCGAGGTCACGACCTCCACACGAGCGATGTTGTTCATCGAGACCGCGTTGAAATCGACGTTGCGATTGTTGCCTGAGGTCGGGGAATTCGCGAAGTCGAAACCGCCCAAAGTCACCGGCACGTAATTGTTCGGCACGCCATTCAGTGAAACGTTGCGTGCATCGCCGCCCGCATAGTCGATCGAGACACCAGGGAGAAACTTCAGGAACTCAGCGACATTACCCTCCGCCACCATGCCAAACTCGTCGGCTGAAACCACGTTGACCATACTCCGCGCGAAGCGCTGCTCATTGATGGCGATGGCTGCGCCATCCATTTCCTTCGAAGTGGAGACCACCAGTTTCTCCATTTTCAGCGGAGTGTCACCGGCAGCGATTTTACCGTCGCGAGTACTCATGCTGAAATCCTGCTGTGCAACCTGACCAGCGGAGACCAGGGCAACGCGCCGCTCCGTCGGAAGACCAGTATAGAATACACGGAGATGAACTTCGCCGACTGGCACGCGCTCGATGCGGTAGAAACCGCTGTCGTCCGTGAACACCTCGAGATTCGTGCCCTCGATCGTCACCCGTGCATTGCCCAGGTAGGTGCCACCGGCGGCATCGACGATGCGGCCGGCAATGGCGCCGGTGGCATTGTCGCGTCCGGGATTCGCGCCCGAACCGGTCGCGGCCCAACCCAGTGAAACAAAACAAATCATGAGGCAGAAAAGGCTGAAGTGCCCGAGAGAAGCGCCTTTACGGCGGGTCCGAAGAACTGTCTGAGAAGTCGTCATGGTCGTAATTCGAAGAGGCGGCACGCGCTGGTTGCACGGCACCGAGATTGCGGACGGGATGCTATCAACCGGGCCGGCTTTCGGCTATGGAACCAAAGTTTGAATCGGTCCTAGCACGACTGTGAGTCGTTGCGCTCGCACGAGGCGAAAGCCACCGATTCGTCGAAAAATAGGTCGTTCTCGCGCCGTATTGTGCCAGGCAGGTTACTTCATCGTGACCTACGGCTTCTCCCCTTGCGAGGCTCTCGCCCGTTCTGCTTGGTGGCGCTATGAGTCCGACATGTGCTCCCGCCCAGGTAGTGCCGTGCTCGTCTTCAATCGATGAGCAATTTCCTCGCCGGCTCGTGGATTTTCATCGGGCGATGGACCTGCGCGATTTCTGGTCCGGGCTTCGCGGCGTGCTGAGCACCATCCTGCCGACGCATTCGGTTTCGGCGTACTTCAACTATTTCCAGATCGGCCGCGGATTCCACGCCCTCCATCAGCAAACCGCGCCGGGCACCCACCAGCCTTGGGATGAGCGGCGCCAGTTTAGCCCGACTCCGAGTTATCTCCGCGCCCATGTCGGCCAGCGAATTTTCGGTCTGCGCGAGATGGTGCCCGACACTCGCGTGCTGCGGAATACAGACTATTTCAAGAAGGTCATGGCGGTGGAGGGCTGGCAATCGCTGCTCTGTCTGACTTTTTGGAAACAGAACAACCCGCTCGCGATGGTCGTGCTGCGCAAAACCCCCGAGCAGGGAGAGTTCCAGCCGAGGGAACTCGCACAGCTCGGGAGCCTCTACGATCACGTGGAGGCCGCGCTCGATCGTCTCCAGCAGATGCACGACCAGCAGGCGACGCTCGCCTGCCTGGCCCGGAGCCTGCCCGGCGGGCCGCACGGCTTGCTGGTGCTAAACGGAGCCCTGACGCCGCTCTTCAAAAATGGAACTACGGGCCCAACGCGCATCGGCTCTACGATGCAGCAAAGGCCTTCGCCCTACCAACACCGATTGCAGAGGCCGCGCGTCTCCTCGCCGAGCGGTCGATGACGTGCCACGGCGATTCGGAGGAACTGCTGGCACCCATCGTCCTCACCCACCCAGGCAATCCAGGTTTGCAAGCCTCCATCGGCCTCATCCGCCCCCGGGACCTCTGCCTCGCACAGCCTCTCTTTCTGGTTCAGTTCGTTAAAACAGCCGAGAACGAGACGCCTGTCCTTGATTTTTCTCCCGTCGGCATGCTGCGCCTGCAAGGGCTTACCGTCAGCGAGCGAGAAGTCGCGCTCGCAGCGGTGCAGGGCCACAGCAATTACGAGATCGCGCTGAAGTTCGGAAAGGCGGAATCGACCGTGAAAGCACAGCTTTTCTCGACGTTCCAGAAACTCGGCATCCAGCGCCGTTCGCAGCTCGCCGCCTTGCTGAAGTAACGCCGCCCGCCGCGCATTCGCGGAAAGGAGCCTTCCGTCCCGGAGCGGGTGAGGACATTGCACGCGGTCAACTGACATCCGATGTCCGGGCGTCTCTCATCAGACAATCGCGTCGAGCCTGACTCCGCCCTGAAGGCGTCGATGCGATTCTCACTCCTAATCTATCGATCAGCGCGCTTGTTTCCCGGCTCCATCGCCGCGCTGCCGCAAGGCGAACGCATACAGGTTTCCATCGTATCCGCCAATATAGAGCACGCCATCCGCAATGCAGGGGGATGATGCCGTGGGCGCGCCCAACCGATAGCTGGCGATCTTTGCGCCGTCCGCCAACGCCACCGCGTGCAGCTCTCCATCGCTGCTGCCGACGTAGAGAAAATCGTCAGCTACCGCCGGGGTGCTGTTTACATCGCTGGCACCGCGCTCATAGGGCTGGAGGGTGGTAAGGCTCGGTCCGGTTTGATAGCTCCAGAGCAGCCGTCCGTCTTGCGGCGACAATGCGCAGATCCGTCCGTCGCCGGTCCCGATCACTATCCGGCCTTGCGCCCAGACCGGTCGGGAGGCCGAGCCCTTGATCTTCTCGGCGGCTGTCCAAAGTACTCGTCCGTTCTCCAGGGCCAGCGCCGTGAAGCTGCCATCGCGCAGGATGTAGACAATGTCATCGTTGACCACGCAGCCGCTGAATCTCCCCTCCAGATGCCAGGCGCGCTCCCCTGTAGCGGCTTTCAACACATAGAGTCCCCACCGATGGTGAGACAGCAGCACCTTGTCCTTCGCAAAAAACGGGACGGTGTAGGACCTGGGATCCCAATCGCCCAGTGCTGTGCCATTGCGCGTTTCCCAGACCCTCTGTCCGGTCTTTTCATCGAAGGCGGCGACATAGGAATAGGAGCCGACATGCACCAGGCCATTCGAGGCCGTCGTGGCGGCGATCTCCCACCGCTCGCGTTTGCGGTCGAGCTCGACCTTCCACAGGAGCTTCCCGCTCGCCTCATCGAGCGCATAGAGCCATCCGGCCACGCTCGTGGCGAAGATGCGCCCGTTTGCTGCGGCGATCGTGTTCTTGATGCCGCTGTCGGTATTGAAAAACCAGCGCCGCTTTCCGCTGCGATCAAACGCCACCACGCCGCAGTGTTGGAGATCGCCCTTGTCATCGAGCCCCACCGCCACGAGTTCCTGTCCCACACAGGGCGACGAGAAGCCCATGAATCCCCCCGTCGGCGCCACCCACTTCAAGTCGAAAGCGGCGGTTCTCGCAGCGGAGAGCCCCTTGGTGAGATGGAAATTCGTTTTCGCTTCCCACATAAATCCATCGGCTGCGCGGATGGTCGCCCGCATGGAATGCGCGCCCTCCGCTCCCGTGGGCACGTCGACATTGCCGGCCCAGCTCCATGTGCCGGTTCGAGTCAGCGCAAACGTTCGGCTGCCCCACGCGCACTCGACGGCTGCGACGTCCACCTTCGAGTCGTAGCAATTGACGACCACCGCCAACGAGGTGGCGCCCGGCAGCACCGCGCCCGCGGGAGCAGCGAAGACGGCATGACGATCAAATCCGCCCAACCGCAGCTCGTTGGTGACGTTCCCGTTCTTTACCTCGATCACCCGAAAGCTCCGCGGATGCCGATCGATGCCACCGAAACGCAACGGGGGCGTGTTGAGGTCGAACATCCCGTGCACCGACTGCACGCGATTACCATGCCAGTGGCCGCTGATCACCGCCTTGGCCCCCATCTGCGCAAACTCCTCCAGCTGCCGCGGCGTCGGCAGGTGGTGCATGCCGACGATGAGCGTCGCCCCCGCGGGAGCGGTCGCTAGGTCCTGTTTGATCCACGCCTGCTGGATCTCGTCTTTGCGCGAACTGTTGAGCAGCAGGAAATGGCAGCTGCCGACATTGAAGGAGTAGTAGTCCGGCCCGAGATAGAGGTGATAGTGCTCTAGGCCTTTGGCCGCGGCCACGTCGTGATTGCCGGGAAGATTGAACAACAGGGGCGCAAATTCCTTCATGCCGTTCCGATAGTTCTCGAGCTGGGGAGCTTGCTCTCCGCGATTTACGAGGTCTCCGGTGGCGACCACAAACGCCGCCTTCGGCAGCAGCCCGTTGATCTCGCGGATGTCGTCGCGAAAAGTCTTGTCGTCGGCTCCGGGGGCGCCGACGTGCACATCGCTTATCTGCACGAAACGGACCTCGTCGGCGCGCGATTCCGGCCACGGGATCAGCGCGAAGTCGATGGCGTTTCGCCCGTTTGGTTTTGCATAGAATGAATCCGCCCCGCGATAGCCCCGGGGCAGAGTCACAAACACAAAAGGAGCGCCCTCCTCCACCTCGATGCGATACTCGCCGGCTTCCGAAGTCTTCACCACACGGCGGCCATCGGATACCACCGCCGGCACCCCCGGCTCGGTGGGATCGGCGCGCCCATTGCGATTCTCGTCGAGAAATACCTTTCCGGTGATGGGCGCGCTGGCCGCGCTGCTCGCGCTGGGCACCGCAAGCACCAGAACCGCAAACCGCAGGACAAAACGAAAAGAAAAATAAGCTGAAG
>JAZKEV010000505.1:16834-26957 GCA_040386765.1 Verrucomicrobiota bacterium
AGTTGTAAACGGCCCCCGGAGCCCGGGTGATTCGCTCGACCCTGCGAGCGCCGAGCCCCGCGGGGGCATTAAAACATCCACATCCGTCAGCGAGGGAATTTTGCATGCAGCCAGGCCCGCAATTTCGGCTCGTGCGGCTGCACTTCGCACGCGAACCGGTCAGTCAGGCTGGGATCGAGGGACGACGGTTCACCCGGCGCTGTCAAGAGGGGGCGCATACACAGTGAGGTTGACCGAGAAACCACCCGTCGGCCCGCAAAAGGCAGGCCGATTTTCAAGATGTCCGCACGACCGCTAAGACGGCGCACGTTCGCCAAACACCAGCGCCTTCGGGCAATCCCTCACCGGTGTTGGGTTAGATCCCCACGTCAGTCGGACCCACCGAAGCTACCCATTATCCGCTTGGGATAATGATCGAACATGCGAGGGCGGCACGCCGATGACGTGCTTAAACGCCCGGCTGAACGCGTAGATGTCCGCAAACCCCATACGCTCCGCGGCCGCTTTCACGGTGACACCTGGTTGACGCAGAAGGATGGCCGCCTCGCGCAGTCGCATCTGGCGCAAGTAGCGCCCGAGGCTGAGGCCTACCTCCTCGCGAAATTTGGCACGCAGATGGCTTTCGCTACTGCCAAGCTCACGCGCGAGCGCCCCGACGCGCAAAGCGCCGCCCGCCGTCTGCCCGAGTTTCTGCTGCACGGCCGCCAGGACGCCTTCCGCCGCTGGCTTCGCCTCGCGGGCCGTAAGCGCGGCCTTTCGCTCCATCTCCGGATAGAGAAGCATCAAGAGGTTCATCACTTGGGCGGCCAGCAATGTGCCCTCGCCGCTTGGCCGCATAATCCACGTGTCAACCAGATCGTCGAGCGCCTCGTCCGCCAGGACGTTGAGCGCGCGTGCATCGCGCCAGACCGCCGAATGCGCCGTGTGTCCCGGCCATTCGAATGTAACAAACAGCCAGCGAAACATGCGCTCCGCCACTCGTGTGTAATCGTGGAGGTGTAACGGAGGGATGAGCACCGCGCGTCCGGGCTTGAGCTCGCATGGCTGCCGGTCGATGCGGACCGTGCCGCGCCCGGCGAGCGCAATCAAAAGTACCCAGCGATGATGGAAGTCTGCATCCCTCCGCGGCGAGAGGCTCTGCACGGCGTCGCGCATGAAGAGCAGGACGTTGTCCGGCAGCTCACTCGGCCAGCGCCGGCGGCCGCGATAGTAGTTGCGGGGCGCAGACAGTGCATCGGCTGCCGCGACGATCTTTCGATATAAACGATGCTTTGGCTCCATCGGTTTTGCCAAACATTGCGCCATTCCACCCATGGTCAAGTCGGAGGAAAATGGTTAGGCTGGCCCCACTTACGCCATGACCACTCCCTCCATCGAGTCCAAGCCTCGCTGGCGATTTTCACCGACCGGTCGGAGCTTGCCGGCCTGGGTACGCCCCAGCGCAGCACGTATTTCGGCAGTGACCGCCGAGCGGTATGGGCTTAGGTGAAGCTTCACTGAGCCGCGCCCAATTTCTTTATCCGCGATCCTTCTCCCGAATCGTTTCGATGAGCATTCGGCCATCCGCCCAGGCGAATGGCCGGCACCCACATCGTCCTCGTGTCCCCACCCTCCTCAACTCCCACCCGCGCCTCCGTCCGCATCGGCGTCATCGGCACCGGCTATCGCATTTCAACCGTCTTGCGGGCCCTGCGCGAAAACGCCCCCAATATAGCGATCACGGCCGTATGCGATCCCGACGCTGACGCCCGCGCAGCCTTCCATCGCGCGCTGGCGCCGGAAGCAGTCGACTGCGCCGAACCAGAAAGCTTATGCCAGCGCGCCGATGTGGATTGGGTTTTCGTCGGCTCCTGGAATTGCCACCACGCGGCGCACGCCATCGCCGCGTTTCAGGCGGGCAAGCATGTATTCTGCGAAAAACCGCTCGCCCTTTCCCACGCGGAGGCCGTCGCGATGCATGCGGCGTGGCGTGCCAGCGGGTGCTCTTTCGCCTATGGCTTGGTGCTCCGCTACTCTCCGCTCTATCGCAAAGTCCACGACCTGCTGCGCACGGGTGCGATCGGCCAGCTCCTCTCTTTCGAATTCAACGAGACGCTCGTCTTCAACCATGGCGGCCTGATCCATGGCAATTGGCGGCGGCATCGCGCGCTGGCAGGCACGCACGCCCTGGAAAAATGCTGCCACGACATCGACCTCGCCCACTGGTTTGCCGGCAGCCTGCCCGTGCGGCTGGCGAGCTTTGGCGGCTGCTCTTTTTTCCGCGCCGAAAATGCATTTCACGCGGAACGCATCGGTCCCTCGCCGGAAGGAAAGCCCCCTTTCCGCAGCCTGCACTCCAATCCGCGCGGCATCTCGCCCTTCAACGACGACAAGTCGATCGTCGATCATCAGGTCGCGATCCTCGAGTTTGCAAATGGCGTGCGCGCCTCCTTCCATACCCAGTGCCTCGCAGCCATTCCCGAACGTCGATTCTATCTGCTCGGCAGCGAGGGCACGCTGCGCGTCGATGCCTACACCGGCCGGATCGAGACCCGGCACATCGGCTGGGATGAACCGCTCGTCGTGCATGAGCCGGTGGCCAGCGATCTTCACGCCGGAGGCGACCGGATGATGGCAGGCGAGCTGGCCGATGCGCTCAACGGACTGCGTGCGCCTGCCACCGGTTTTACCGAGGGCATCCTGTCCCTCACCACCGTGCTGGCCCTCGATGCCGCACTCGATCAGGGCACGGTCGTCGATCTGCGGCCACGCTGGCTGGAGGTCGCCAGGCAGTTCGGCGATCCGCAGGCGGCCGCCGCCGCGGCAGTCAATGGACAGGCGCCCGGCGCCGCTCACTTGGAAGCATCCCGGCAGGCTACAGCGCCCAGTCCGGCCTGAAGCGCCCATCCTGGTTTACCTTTTCGTACTTCCCAACTTTCGCCAAGAACCGCCTACCACCACCATGCCCCTCCTCACCTCGCTTCGGATCGCACTCCGCCTTCCTGCCGCTGTGGCACTCGCGTGCCTCGCCTTCGCTCAGGCGCTTTCCGCGCAAACCGGCGCCACCGGGACCCTCTCCGGTCGCGTGCAGGACACCGCCGCCCAGCTTTCTCTGGAGAGAGCGCGGGTCAGCATCGTCGGCACCAGCCGCGAGGCCTTCACCGATGCCTACGGCGAGTATCGCTTGACGGAGGTGCCTGCAGGCGCGGTTACGTTGCGGGTATTCTATACCGGCTTCACCCCGGAGACCGCCACGGTCACAGTGCCGGCTGGCGGCACGGCGCAACGCGATTTCGCGCTCATGTCCTTCGGGGGCCGGAACGCCGCGGCCACCACCGATTCCACGATCCAGCTCGACCGCTTCGTGGTCGCCTCCGCCCGCGACACCAATGCCGCCGCCATCGCCCTCAACGAGCAGCGCTTCGCGGCCAACATGAAAAACGTCATCTCCACGGATGCCCTCGGCATCGTGGGCGAGAACAATATCGGCGAGTTCGTGAAGTTCCTGCCGGGCGTCGACGTCGTCACCGATCAGATGAACGCCGTGGGAATTTCGCTCCGCGGCATGCCGTCGGTCTATACCGGCATTTCGATCGACGGCGAGCCGATGAACGTCGCCGCCACCTCCGGCCCCTCGCGCGCCACCTCTCTGCAGACGATCTCGCTCGTCAACGCCACCCGCATCGAAATCTACAAGGTTCCCACGCCCGACATGCCGGCTTCGAGCCTCGGCGGTTCGATCAATCTCGTCAGCCGCACCGCCTTCGAAAAGAGCGGCCCGGAATTTCAGTTCAAGACGTTTTTCAACAGGAACTCGCACTACCCCCGCTATGCGGAGGCGTGGGGCAGCGATGGGGATAGCACCTCCAAGCGCTTGCTGTGGGGCCCGAGCTTAGACTTCACCTACACCGTCCCGGTTTCGAAGAATTTCGGGTTCTCGATCAATGCGGTGAAGTTCGATCAGTTCAATGCGGTCCAGCAGCTCAGGCGGACGTTCAGCACTGCGACGCTCCCCGCCAATCCGCAGCGTGCCACCGTCGACAATCCGTATCTCCAGGCGCTGAACTACCTCCTGTTCCCGATCACGGAGCGCCGCTACAATCTGGGCCTGCGGTTCGACTGGCGCCTTTCGGCCACGGACAAGCTCTCGTTCATTCACTCCGGCAGTTATTTCACGCAGGATATCCCGGCGTTCACCTTCAATCTCAACACCGGCACGAATCCCATCGCGTGGGGCCCCGATTTCACGCAGGGCCGTCCCGGCTCCGGTCGCGTCTTCGTCGCTAACAACGCGCGGCACTTCTCGGTCCGAAACAATTTATTCCGGCTCAACTACAACCACGTCGGCTCGCACTGGGACTTCGCCGGTGGGCTGAGCTACGGTTTTTCCGCCAAATGGTTCCGCGAGCTCTCTTACGAACAGCTCGCCAACGCCTCCGGCGAGATCGCAGCCGGGACGGTCGAACTCGGAGGGTACGATTCCTACATCCCGCAGCAGATCACGGTGCGGAATTCCGCCGGCGCCGCGGTCGATCCTTTCGACCTGAGCAACTATAATCTCTTCGTCAACGGCTCCATCCAGACGCGCGACTCGGACGCAGAATCCCGGGGTGCCCGCTTCGACGCGACCCGGAAGTTCTTCGCCGACGCCTTCAAGTTTTCTGCCAAGGCCGGGCTCGCCGTCAGGGAGGAATCGGCCGCGTATGCCATGGGGCAGTTCTTCCCCGCCTACGTCGGGCCGGACAGCCGCGCCAACTCGGGAGACGAAAGCATCACCCGCTCTCCGATCGACCTCACCAACTACGCGATGCGGGACTTCTCCTTCCCGCGCGGCCTGCGCACGCCAACCTTCCCCAGCACTCGTCGGGCCTTCGATCTCTTCAACCAGTATCCGCAGTATTTCGACACCAATGTGAATCGTCGCGCCGATCTGCAGCTCAACCTCACGTCACCCTTCGAGATCACCGAGCGGATCGACGCCCTCTATCTCATGGGCGACCTGTCCATGCTTAAGAATCGACTGCGCATCGTGGCAGGCGTGCGCTATGAGCGGACGACCGACGATGGCCGCGGCGTCTTGCAGGACAACAACGCCAAGTATCAGCGCAACGCCGCCGGCGACCTTATCCTCGACGCCCAACGCCGCCCCATCCTGATTCCGGCCGTCGCCACCGACCTCATCGCGCAGGATGCGCTTGTCTTCACCCGGCTCGGCGCGCGCACGCACAAGTCTTACGACGACTACTATCCCAGCCTCAACGCCTCCTACAATTTCACCGAAAACCTGATCGGCCGGCTGGGGCTTGCCCGCACCGTGGGCCGGCCCGAGTTCACGAACCTCGTGGGCGCGGCCAATGTCACCACGATCGATTTCGATCCCGCCAGCAGTTCCTCGGGCGCGGCGCTCGGCACCATCGTCACCAAAAACCCCGCGCTCAAGCCCTGGACGGCGGATAGCCTCGACCTGCGCGTGGAATACTACACGCCAAGCGGGGGTGACATCTCCGTCGGGTTCTTCCGCAAGCAGATCAAAAACTTCTTTGCCAACGCCACTTTCCCCGCGACGCCCGAGTTTCTCGACTCTCTCAACCTGAGCCGCGAGTACGTCGATTATCAGGTCACGGCGCCCTTCAACACGCCTGCGATCGTGCACATCAGCGGCTGGGAGTTCGGCTTCAATCAACCGCTCGGTCCGCTTACAAAATGGGAATTCGCGCGCTATTTCCGCACCTTTGCCAATGCGACGCTGATTCGCACCTTCGGCCCGGGCGAAGCGGATTTCCGCGGCTTCTCGCCTAGGAACATCAACTGGGGATTCATGTTCAACCGTCGCCCAATTTCCTTCGTGGGCAAGTGGTATCTGATCGGCAAAAAACGGCTCGCGCCCACCGCCGCCGCCGTCTTCGGCGCTCCCGGCTGGACCTATCAGACGGAAAAGCTGCGCTTCGACGCCTCGCTCGACTACCAGCTCACCAAGCGCTTCTCCCTCTACATCACGGGCCGCAATATTTTCAACGATCGCGACCAACAGGAGGCCTATGCGGAAGGCAGTCCCCGCTACGTGAAATTTGCCTTCGAAGGCGAATACGGCGTCACGTATCAGTTTGGCCTCAAGGGCACTTTCTGACGTTCATGCCCGTCCACCTCGGACCGCTCCCCCGCCGGCAGTTTCTCGCCTGCACGCTCGCCGCCCGGTTGCGGGCGGCGGTCCGGTCCCGCGACGAACATCGCTTCGTACTCATCTCCGACCCGCACATCGCCGCTGACCGCGCCAAGGATCGAACCCAGCAAGTCGGCTGGGTCGTCGCGGACTTGGGAACCAACGCGGTCCGGCTCGAGTTGCGCGGCCTTGACCGCTCCCATCCGGAGCATGGCCGCATCATCCAGCTCGACTGGCGGACCTGATCGCGCTCTCGCCACGCTTCCATGACGCCCAACCTCATTGGCATAGATTGGGTCATCCTCGGGGTCTATTTCGCCGCCTGTTTCGTGGTCGGTCTCTACTATGCGAAACGCGCCTCCAAGGACATCGACGAATATTTCGTCGGCGGTCGCTCGCTCGCCTGGTGGCTGGTCGGCACGTCGATGGTCGCCACCACTTTTTCTGCCGACACGCCCCTGGCCGTGACCGGTCTCGTGGCCAAATATGGCATCGCCGGCAACTGGCTGTGGTGGTGCCTGGTGGCCAGCGGCACCCTTTCGACCTTCTTCTTCGCGCCGCTCTGGCGCCGGGCGGAGGTCCTCACCGACATCGAGCTGAACGAGAAGCGCTTCTCAGGCCCCGAAGCGGGCTTCCTTCGCGGATTCCGCGCAATCTACTCGGGCGTCATCGCCAACAGCATCACGATGGGCTGGGTCATGCTCGCGATGGCCAAGATTTTCGCCGTCGCCTTCGGCTGGCCCCAGGTCACGTCGCTCGTCGTCTCGTGCGGCGTCACACTGATTTACACGCTGATGTCAGGGTATCTCGGCGTGGTCGCGACCGATTTTTTCCAGTTCATCATCGCGATGGCCGGCGCAATCGTGCTCGCGATCTACGCCGTCGACCACGTCGGCGGCATCGACCTGCTCACGACCAAGCTCGACCAGATCTACGGCGCGGACAAGCGCATCCTGGACTTTTTCCCCGGCGCCGATTCCGCCTGGATGCCATTGTCGCTGTTCTTCATTCACATCGGCGTCCAGTGGTGGTCGTCGAGCACGGTCGTGGGTTCGGGTTATCTCGCACAGCGCATGGCGTCATGCCGCGACGAAAAGGAGGCGATCTATGCCACGCTCTGGTTTGCGATCGCCCACTACACGCTGCGGAGCTGGCCTTGGATTGTGGCCGCGCTCGCGTCGATGGTGATCTTTCCTAATCTTCCGGATGCGGAGAGCGGCTACCCCAAGTTGATTTTCGAAACGCTGCCCCCGGGCTTGCGGGGGCTCCTGGTGACCAGCTTCCTCGCCGCCTTCATGTCCACGCTCACGACGCACCTGAACTGGGGGTCGTCGTATATGCTCAACGATTTCTACCGCCGCTTCGTGCGCCGCGACGCATCGATGCAGCATTACGTGCGCATGGCGCGGCTGTTCACGTTGATCCTCATGATCACCGGCTCGCTCGCGAGCCTGTTCATGTCGGAGATTTCCGGCGTCTGGAAATTCATCATCACCCTCGAGGGCGGGATCGGGCTCCTCTACATCGCCAAATGGTATTGGTGGCGGGTGAACCCATGGAGCGAGATCAGCTGCATGCTCGCGGCCGCGACCACCTCGATCTCGATTATGTTGCTCACCGATTGGGGATTCGGTCCCCGTCTCGTCGTCACCGTGGCTGTCGCCACCACGACCTGGATTACCGTCACGTTGCTCACGAAACCCTCCGATGAACGAACATTGTTGGAGTTCTACGCCAAGACCCGCCCTGGGTATCTCCTCTGGAAACCGATCGCCGACCGGCTCGGCATCGGTCCGCAGGAGGGCGACATGGCCTATCGTCTTTGCGCGTGGCTGATGAGCACCGCGATGATCTATCTATCGCTCTTCGGCGTCGGCAAACTGATCTTCCGCGATTACACGAGCGCGCTGCTGTGCCTGAGTGGCGCGGTGCTCACCGCCATCGCCACCTGCTACTGCATCGACCGGCTGCAACACAAGCCGGCGGCCACGGCTTTGCCTTGATGCGTCCGATAGTCGACTTCCTCTAACAGAAAGCTGAGCGATAACCTCACGCCCTGCTGGTCGTCGACGACCAGCACGGGGCGTTGTCGCACGGGTTGTCCAGAGCTTGGACTCACATCAATGTTTGTGGAGGCTATGGCTCCGAAAACCGCGCCGGTACCACGACGGCGGGCAAACTTGAGGCGCAATCAATGGGAATACGCGCACGCCGCCCGCGCCGTGCCGATCCTTTCGGCGCTAGCGGCCTTGGTCATTTCGGTGCTTCGGTTGATCCCGTTCCGCGACTCAGGCCGACCGAATCGCGTCGGACGCAGCCGGAATGGATGAGAACGTTGGAAAGCGAACCTCAGCTTATGCGTGCTTCTTTAGCAGCGCCTGCTCCTCGCCCGACACCCAGCCGGATATCTTCGGTCTCCCGTTCAGCGTTTGCACGAGGTAGTGGACCTCGAAATCGATCGCGACGTCCGGTTGATCTTTGCGGGCGTAGGTAGCCGTCCAGACGACATGAGCCACGGAATGATGCTCGTCGATCGGCGAGATACGGACACCGCGCATGCGCATGTCCTTCGAAGCTGGGCGATGGCAAAAACATCCGTCTCAAGCTTGCGCCAAATTTGCTTGCCGCCGATGGTCCCCCGCCCGAATTATCGACCGCTTCTCCGGTTTCGGAGTAGTTTTTGGACTGAGGTTCTTTACCACGTTGTTTCTCTAGACGTCGCTCCCGGCGCGGGTTTTATCACCTGCCCTGTAGAACGGCCCTGTAGAATACGTTCGTGGAGGGAATGTAAGTCATTCGTGGGATAGTGGGTTTGCCAGAGTAGCTCAGTGGTAGAGCAGAGGACTCATAAGCCTTTGGTCGCCGGTTCAACCCCGGCCTCTGGCACCACTTCCCACCTTGCCGGTTATTGCCCTGCTCGCGAGCGAGAGGAGCAGAGGTTCGTGGCACGGGCGCGTCGGAATCCTGCTCATGCTTCGCCGCCCGAGGAGAAAGAGCGGTCATGGGCATGGCCTGCCGACAGTGGGTCTTCGCCCCAGTCGCGCAACCTGCAGCGAGAGTCGGGGTCTCTGCCTCGAACATCTGTTATTTGCCCAACGCCAGTAAGTTGCCGGGTAGCGCTACGCTGTGAACGAGCTACGCATGCCTAGCAAAATTGTGCTGGTCCTTTCCCGGCGACGGGCAGTTTGTTCACATTACCATGGGTCAGAAAAAACAAATCAACGCACGCGTTCCCGATAATCTTCACGGGATCATCCTTGAGCGCGCAAACTTGATTGAAGAGACCCAAGGCGGCTATCTCAGCTTAATCGCGCAGTGGTGGTATGCTCAGGGCCATCCCCCCGTAAACGAATACGAGGCCCGCTTGCTCGCGCAGAAAAAACACCGCGATAGCGCAAAGTAAGCGGACACCGTCTTTTCGGTCCAGCTTCGCACTGTGACAATTTTGTTGTCACCGCTGTCGGTGTGGGAAGCGTACGCACCGGATTCGGCTCGCCGACACCAAGGGCGCAACGAAATGAAGTGCTAGTCGTTGCCCGCTTGGGATTGCGCCCGGCCGGCCGGGGCGTCGCCCGGCCCCTTATCTCAAAAGCCGCAATTCGCTTTTAGCGAACCGGCGCAGGCGTCTCGTCCAGCAGAAGGCGGGATTGCACTTCCACCGAGCCCTTGTTGAAGGGCGGGAATAGGATGAGGAGGGCGCGCTGCCGGGCGGCGAGGCGGATGTTGCCCGCGTAGGCTTGGTAGGTGCGCTTGTTAAACGTGGTCCGAAGGGTGATCGCCGTCGGCACCCGACCGATGTCGAGCGTGGGGTTGAGCCCGACGGCCAGCGTGAGCGCTTTTTTGTTTACGGTCCCCGCGAGAGCAAGGCCGCTGAGATTGAGGATGGAGAGGCCGCCGCTGGCGTGGCGCGCCAGGCTGTCATCGAGGACGGCAATCTGATAGCGGAGCGCAGGTTTTCCGCCGCTGGCGGAAGCAGCGGCCGCC
>JAZKEV010000506.1:0-9926 GCA_040386765.1 Verrucomicrobiota bacterium
CAGGCACACGGACTACCGTTACGACGAGCTCGAACTCGCCGACGAGCCGGACACGCGGGCCGAGCGGGCGTTGGAGCTCTTGGATCGGCCCGGCAACCTCGCATCATGGGAAGTAACTGCGCTCCGGGCCATCCTGCACGATGGCGATCAATCGCCCCTCGCGCGCCACCTCGCGGCCCTCGATCGCCATCGACTCCACCAGCCGCTCGCCTTGGCGCGCGATACGAACTTTCAGCCGCCCCGTCTCCACCTCGATCGCCGCCGCACTCTCGCGGACGGTCACGCCGTTCTTCAGTTCTTCCGCGCCCGCCACCGTCGTGAGCGTCATCGCCGTGGCCTGCGGCCCCGCCACCGTCGCAAAGCCGCTCCACTTCACCGAGCCATCCGCCCAGTAAGCCAGCGGCCAGCTCTGCAAGGGCAGCGCCGCCCCGTCCTTCGTCCGCAGCGCAAACCGCTGCTCCTTGCTCATCGCGCCCTTCGCCCACGGCACGCCCCAGCTCACGCCACCCGCCAGCGCCGGCGCACTCCCACCCAGCCACCTCACGTCAACCTCCGCCGCGCGCGACGCCACCGCGCCGAGCAGAAAAAGTCCAACAACGACTCCACGGGCCAGCGAGAAGGGGTTCATGTGCAAAAGGGGTCCGGCCATGCTGCACCTCTCACTCCCGTCCGCACCTCCCATTTCGTCGGACAGACAGGCGCCCGCGGAGGAACAGGCTACCGGCTTGTCCGCCGCCACCTCACGCTTGCGCGTCCGCGCGTTCCGCCTTCAGCATGCGTCCGTCATCATGCCGATCCCTGCGATCCTGCTCGAGCGCGTCGATACGTTTGCCCGCAACCTCGACTCCTATCTCGACCCCGACTACAAGGAGGCCCGGCTCCGCCGCGAGTTTCTCGATCCCCTTTTCGAGGCGCTCGGCTGGGATATAGCCAATAACAACGGCTACGCCGAGGCCTACAAGGACGTCGTCCACGAGGACACGCTCAAGCTCTCCGGCGTCGCCGCCACGGCCCCCGACTACTCCTTCCGCGTCGGGGGCACCCGCAAGTTTTTCGTCGAGGCCAAGAAGCCCTCCGTCAAGATCAAGGAAGATCCGGGTCCCGCCGCCCAGCTCCGCCGCTACTCGTACTCCGCCAAGCTTCCGCTCGGCATCGTCACCGATTTCCACGAGTTCGCCATCTACGACACCCGCCAGCGACCCCGCGAAAACGACAAGGCCTCCGTCGGCCGCATCTTCTACTGCACTTTCGACCAATACCCGGAGAAGTGGGACGAGATCGCCGCCATCTTCTCCCGCGAGTCCATCCTCCGCGGCTCCTTCGACAAGTACGCCGCCAGCAACAAGGGCAAGCGCGGCACCTCAGAGTTCGACGACGATTTCCTCGCCGACATGGAGCGGTGGCGCGATCTCCTCGCCCGCAACCTCGCCCTTCGCAACACACTAACCCAGCGCGATCTCAATTTCGCCGTCCAGCGCATCCTCGACCGCATCGTCTTCCTCCGCATCGCCGAGGATCGCGGCATCGAGCCCTACGGGCAGTTGCTCGGCCTCACCGCCGGCCCTAAGATCTATCCCCGACTCTGCGAGGTCTTCGAGCGCGCTGATTTCCGCTACAACTCCGGTCTTTTTCACTTTGCCACCGAGAAGGGCCGCGACGAGTCGCCCGACAAGCTCACCCTCGGCCTGGAGCTCGACGACGCCGTGCTGAAGGAGATCGTCGGCTCCCTCTACTGGCCCAAGAGCCCCTACGCCTTTGCCGTCATCCCCGCCGATATCCTCGGCCACGTCTACGAGCAGTTCCTCGGCAAGGTCATCCACCTCACCTCCGACCACAAGGCCCACGTCGAGGAGAAGCCCGAGGTCCGCAAGGCCGGCGGCGTCTACTACACGCCCACCTATATCGTCCGCTACATCGTCGAGCAGACCGTCGGCCCGCTCGTGCAGGACAAGACCCCGAAGCAGGTCGAAAAGCTCAAGGTCCTCGACCCCGCCTGCGGCTCCGGCTCCTTCCTCCTCGGCGCCTACGAATTCCTCCTCGGCTGGCACCTCGATTATTATCTGAAGAACGACCCCGCCGCCTGGGCGAAGAAGAAGCACCCGCCGCTCTACGAGACCGCGCCCAATGCGCAAGGCCTCGGCCGCGGCTCCGGCAACTGGCTGCTCACCACCGCCGAGCGGAAGCGCATCCTCGTCAACAACCTCTTCGGCGTCGATATCGACGCCCAGGCCGTCGAAGTCACCAAGCTCTCCCTCCTCCTCAAGGTTCTCGAGGGCGAGGCCCGCGAGCTCCAAGGCAAGCAGCTCGATTTCCACCGTGTCCTTCCCGACCTCGGCAACAACATCAAATGCGGCAACAGCCTCATCGGCTCCGACTTTTACGCCCAGCCCGACCTACCCGAGCTCGACGACGAGGCCCGCTTGAAGATCAACGCCTTCGACTGGACGCACGAGTTCAAGCCCATCATGGACGCGGGCGGGTTCAACGCGGTGATTGGGAATCCGCCATATGTGCGGATCCAAGGATTCCCACCGGAACAGCTCGCCTACTTCTCCTCCACGTACTCCGCCGCGACAGGAAATTACGATCTATACGTCAACTTCGTGGATCGTGCTGTGTCTGTCATGAATAAGACGGGGCGCCTTGGCTTTATCCTGCCGAACAAGTTTATAAAAACCGACTACGGCGAGGGGCTTCGCACACTGCTTTCCAGCGGAAAAATTGTAGCGAGCTTGGTCGATTTCGGGGCAGAGCAAGTTTTCGACGCAACAACCTACACCTGTCTGCTCTTCCTCGACAAAACGGGTACCAGTCAATTCCGCCATGCGACGGCGTCAGCCTCCGCAAAAGCCCTCGAACTGCTCGCGTTCCAAGAAATGCCCGCCACGACTCTAAATTCGGCGCCGTGGAAGCTTGGAGGGCAGGAGATAGATAGACTGCTGGCGAAGCTAACTTCACAGAGTAAAAGGCTTCTCGATATCCCTGCAGATATGAGCCGAGGGAGCAGTACGGGGGACGATGAAGTCTTCGTCCTCGCCAGTGGTGCGGCGTCCAAGCTGGAAACCAGCTCGTTGCGAATTCCGTTATATGCTCAGGATTTCAATCGCTACCGATTCCGGCCTACAGGCGAATGGAAAGTCATTTTCCCCTACGACCTAAGTGGCAATAACGCTCAGCTGATCACAATCGGCGAACTTCGGAGTCGCTCGCCGAAGACCTTCGACTATCTTCAGGCGCATCAATCCACGCTTCAAAAGCGTAAGCAGTTTCGCGAATGGCATGGGTATAGTGCCGCCCGAAATCTAAAGTTGCACGAATCAGCCCAGATTGCTGTTCCTCTCCTCGCAAACAAAGGGATGTTTGCTTTGATTCCGGAATCCTACCGATCAAAGATCTGCCCGATGGCAAGTGGGGGCTTCACAATAGCTTTGGATAAAGAGTGTCCATACAAGCCAGAGTACATCCTCGGGCTGCTGAATTCCAAACTGCTCTTCTGGGTGCTGGAACAATCCAGCAACATTTTTCGGGGCGGCTGGATAACCTGCACGAAGCAGTATTTCGGAGATTTGCCTATTCGTGCTCTCGATATGTCGTCCAAAGCAGAACGGGGACGACATGACTTTATTGTCTCCCATGTGGAGCGGATGCTCAAACTGCACGCCGATCTTGCCGCCGCGAAATCCCCTGGCACGCAAACTCATCTCGAGCGCGAGATCGCCGCGACCGATCGGGCCATCGACCAGCTCGTTTACCAGCTCTACGAGCTGACCCCGGAGGAGGTCGCGCTCGTCGAGCAGGCCACCGCGCCTGCCGCCAAGGCGGCCGACGAGGCGCCGGAGGCGGTTCCCGCCGCGCCGCCCACTCCCCCCGAAGCCTATCTCCAGGCGGAGGCGGACGCCGCCCATCACTTCTTCGTCAAGGAATCGAAATCCTCGGAAGACTAGCCGCCATGCCCGCTCCCGCTCTCCACCGCGCCACCCGTCGTCCCCGCCGCCCACAGCTGGAGTCGCACACGCCGTTGATCGCCCTCGCGGTTGCCCGGCAGGTGGTCGAGGAGGCTTCGCTGTTTCTCCGCACACCCCTGCCCGCCCGGTACGCCGCGGGCCTCGCCTTTCGCGCGAAACTCGCCTTCGCGCGCTCCCCGTCGTTCCGCCACGGCTTCCGCCAGCGCGCCGATGCCGGCCGCGACCGGCTCTACGCCTACATGCGACACTGGCTCGCCGCCCGCCTCCACGCCGAGCGGCCCCGGCTCTACGCGCTCCTGCCCGCCGGGTACTGCGTCGGCGAGCCGCTGCCCCCGACTCCTCCGCTCGAGCCCGTCGTCCTCTCTCCTTCCGCCCGCCTCCTTGCCGGGTTTTACTGACGCCGGATTGGCCCCCGGCCTTTGCATCGTTCCTAGCGCACCGGTTCCAAGCCGCGAGCAACGCACGTTTTCCTCCGCCAATAACGCGCCCGCTTCACCGGGAATTGGCCGTCGGCTTATTCATCCGTGCCATCTGTGGCTGCACTTTAGTTTAACCGCTCCAGGCCGCCGTCGCACGTCTCTGCCGCCACCGGCGCGCGCCGAGCCATAGCACGAACCCGGCCGCCAGCCATACCCACGTCGGCGCCGGTGTCTCCACGAGGTCCAGCGCTTCGCTCTGGCCGAGCTTCTTGCGCTCGCTCAGGTCGAGCAGCTTCCACTGCGCCGAATTTTCAACCACGATGTAGCTCGTGCTGGGGATCAGCACGCCCGTATCCCGGCTCGCGGCGAGGAGTCCGCGCCGGTCGAGTTGCGAATCGCCGGGGCTTCGGGCCGCTTCGTCGGCGAGGAGGTGCAGGCTCACGGCGCGCGCCCAGGCTCCCGTCGCCGCGCGCGTGGTGATGCTCGCCACGGGGAACCACGCAGCTTCCTTGGGCGACCAGTACTCCAGCCGCTCGTCCGCTGCCGCCGGGGCAAACCGCACCGCGCGATTCCACAGCGCTGGGCGGCGCGAATCGCCTACACGCAGGAGCGGCGTGCGCGTGGTCGTCGCGGCGCGGTAGGTCGTAAACGTGCCATCCTGCCCGAGCCCATGCACCTCCAGCGCTGGCACCACGTCGCTCCACGCCGAGGCAAGGGTGAGCTCAAGCGTGCGCGGCACCGCCATGCTGCCTAGCACGACAAAGATCGGCTGCGGCGGGACTTCGCCGCGAGCGGGGGTTTTCGCATCCAACTCCAGGTCCACGTGCTGCCGGAGCCCGTGCGCGAGGGCAAGATCGAGCGCCAGCCCGCCCGATGGCGCCATCGACTCCTGCAACGTCTTCATCCGCCCAGCCAGCTCGTCCAGCGGCGTCAGCGGCGAAACGAGGCTTACAATATTGTGATTGGCGAGACTCACGCGTCCCAGCTTCGCATCGGGATACCGCTGGCGCAGCGCCTTCACGGCTTCGGCAAAGTCGCCGGTGAAGGCATTGGTGCTCGAGCGGTCCACGATGAGGTGCAGGTACGGCACGCGCTCGATCTCAGGCAGACCGCGGCGGCCGAGGCCGGCGATCACGGTGCCGTTGGCCGCATCCAGCCGCTGTGTCGCCACGAGGCCGCCGAGGCGTGACGCGATCGTCGCCGGATCGCGCCCGGGCTCGCGCAGCGCTTCCTGCACCTGCTCGGTCGGCACGAGGAAATCGATTTCCACGATCGAGGGGGTCGTGGGATCGACGGGGAAGACGCGCAGTTCCAGTTCCCCCGGCGCCGTGTAGATGAGCAATCCCGGATCGCGCCGTTCCCGATCGCGGATGGTCGTGTACATCCACACGGCGGTCTTCTTGTCGGTGATCCGCCCCGGCACGGGCTGGCCGTTTATGTGCAGGCGGAAGCCACTCACAAACACACCGGCGGGCAGGGGCAATGCCTTGAAATACTCCGCGGGGGCGGACCCGGTGTTTCGCAGGGTTAGGGCCATCGTCACCGTGGTGTCGCCAGCACCGGCACTGGTGACGTGCACAGCCATATTGGCCACCTCCACGGTCTGCGGGATCGGGCGCAGGCCGCGCCGCCCTACCTGCCGTTGCGGCCGGCCATTTCGCCCATAGAGGGTCTTGGGAGTGTCGCTGGTCTCGCCGAGGAAAATCCGCTCCAGGCGCTCGAGCTTGTCGTCGCTCAAGACGAGATTGTCGAAAACCACCCAGCTGTAGAAACCCGAGAGAAGCGGGAGCTGGGTTCCCGTTTTATAGCTGCGATGATTCGCCAGCGCTCCGCGCAGGTGGGTCAGGTTGCCGCGATAGACGATATCGCCCTCCGGGATCGTCGGCGCGTGGAGGTAGTCGAGCGCCGCGTGCAGGGCCTCCCGGTCCGACACCGCCCGCGCCACGAAAAAGCCGGGCAGGATCAGGCCGCAGCCCACGCCCAGCGCGATCGCCTGCGTGCGTGCGCCGAGCCCCACGAGCTGGCGTTGCGCCTTGTAGAGCAGGTGCAGATGCAGCGTGAGAAGGATCGTCGGAGTGAGCAGCAGGAAGCCCGCGCCGAGTAGAATCATCGCGGGCGCCGCGAGCGGGACGAAGGGCAGGAAGACGAGGAAGAAATAGAGCGAAAACGGGAACGTCGCGCTCAACAGCCCCAGGCTCAACCGGGGCCACCGCGCGTGCGTGAACGAGGCGAGCATGAGGATCGCGGCATTGGCGTAGGTGAGCGCGTAAACCTCCCACGCCTGAAAATCGTGAGGGAATTTCGCCGCGCTGTTCAGAAGCAACCCCAAGACCGGCAGCGCCAGCGCAAAGGCCGCAATCGCACCCCGCTCCAACCAGGGGCCGTTGCGCTGGGCCTGCCTGAGCTCGGTCATCATGATACGCATCAGCCCCGCCATCAGCAACACGCCTGCGACCACCAGCATGAACACGATGACGAACCCGAACAGGTTGCCGGTGGACCGGCCAAGGTTGCTCACCGCGTAAAGCAACATCGGTGCACCCAAAGCGAGCGCCACCCCGCCGGCGATGGCCTTGCCCGCTTTCACGCCGGAGGGGTCGGAAGCGAGCTGCAACACGCCGAGAAACAACGGCAGCATCGCAAACGAGAACTGGTTCGAGATAAAGCGCTGCCCGGGGTAGATCCACGACTGCACATTCCACGGCAGCAGGTCGGAGCACATCAGCATCGCGCAGGTCAGGTAGACGATCTGCACGGCAAGCGCCGGAACGCCGCCCCAGTTGGTCCGCAGGAAGATCGTCTTTCCCGACTGAGCCTGCCGCCGGGCGAAGCGATAGAGCGCGAGGCCGGTGAGGAGATTGAGCAGATTGATGCCGCCGAAGATCCACGCGCTGGAGCGCTGTTTCGCCTCCATGTTGCCCTCGACCAGCCAGTAAGCCTCGAGGTTGAGCAGCCCGAGGATCGCGATGGGCAGCACCCAAGCCCACAGGAGGACCGCGGGTCCCGAGAGGATCGGTGGAAGCAGCGGAGCGGCCTCAGGCTTGACCGTGGGTTTAGGCGTGGTGACTGGTAGCGGCGAAGGAGCGACGGCGTGCATGGGATTCGAGGAGGAGATTGAGGGCGATCAGCGCGGGCAGAAAAACGGCGACGCCAAAGAGGAGGTGCAGGATAGCGCCGTAGACTTCGGGAAAGCGCGGCATCACCCAGCGGTGAGCCTGCGCGAGCACGGAGATCCGGAGGGCGTTTACGGCGACGCTCAACGGCAGCGCGAGGCTGAGACTCGTGAGGAGCGCGCGGCCAAAGGACATTCCGCAGCGCGCGAGCTGCCAGCCGCACAGCACCGTCACCATGAGGTGGAAATCCGCACCGCTGCATGCCTGCGTCACCACGATGGGCAGGCCGCTGGCGTCGAACAGCCAACCCTCCTCCCCGCGCGTCAGGCCCGAGCCGCTCATCAGCGCCGCAAGCCACGCCGCTCCGCGTGCCAGCACCTCGGTCTCAACCTGCGGAAACGCCATGCGCACCGCCCACACGCTCCCGCCCGCCAGCCCCGCCGCCAGCGGCGGCTGCCACCGCCTCCCCGCCAGCCGCGAGAGAAGCGGGAGCGCCAGACGGTCGATTGCCTTGGAAGCCATGCCACCACCTTGCCAGCCGTTCATGCAAGGAGTGTGAAGGGCGCATGAAACCTGCGTGAAATCGGCCTGCCCGAGGTGAACACGGAGACCGAGACGCCGACGAGAGCTGCGCTGCGACCGCTCGACGAAGGAGGGCGGGTTAAAACCCACCCTACTTTCAAGCCGCGGGTATTTTGGGAACTTTGCCTAAAATATCCTCTGTGCGCGTGGTCTTTTTGACATCCGCCTCGCGGCGCTGACACTCCGCAGATGGAAGCCGGCCAAGATCGCGAACAATGGACCCACGAGGAAATCGTCTCGAGCGCCCGCCAAGCCCTCCTCGCCGAGCTCTACATCGAGGACACCGAGCTGGGCGAGGCCTTCCTCCGCTCGCCCATCGGCCCGCGCGTGCGCGTCGGCGGCGTCCGTGCCAGCCTCGCGCGCTTTGCCACCGAGCAGGTCGCCGCTTCTGCGGAAGGAGTGGCCTACGGGAGCTTTATCGACGCGAGCGATGAGGTGACGCTTAATGTGCCCGCGCGCGTAGCGGTACGCGAGGATCTCGCCCTGCCCGTCCTCGCCCCCGTCTCGCTGAAACTCGCGCCCTTCGTCATCGACCTCGCCCAGCGCGGCCCCGCTGTGATCGCCGCCGAGCTGCTCGCGCGCAAGCACTCCTCGGTCCGCGAGGTCGAGCGCCGCCTCAAGACGACGCCGCCGGCCTACGCCGGCTGGGCGCAGCTCGGGGAGCCCGACGTCGCCCGTACGTTCAAGCCCACCCCTCCGCTCGTCTCCGATCGCCAGGATCTCTACCACCGTATCCGGCTCGCCTGCACGCACGCGCTGGATCGCACGCTCCTAGATAATCTCGCGCAGCGGAACCCCGGCTTCCTCGATTATCTGCAGTGCTTCCCCGTCGCGCGCTCGATCCGCCGCAAGGTCATCGCGTGGCTCGGCCCGACCAATTCGGGCAAGACCCACCGCTCCATCCTCGCCCTCGCCGCCGCGCCCAGCGGCGTCTACCTCGGCCCGCTCCGGCTGCTGGCGCTCGAGCAGCGCGACCGGCTCGTCGAGCTGGGCACGCCCTGCTCGCTCATCACGGGCGAGGAGCGCATCCACCAATCGGATACGCACTCGGCGCGCACGGTGGAGATGACCGACTTTTCCCGGCACGTCGCCGTCTGCGTGCTCGACGAGATGCAGCTCACCTTCGACCGCGACCGCGGCTGGGCCTGGGTCGCAGCCTACTGCGGCGTGCCCGCCGATGCGCTCATCATCACGGGGCCCGCCTCCGCCGAGCCCGTCATCCGCCGGCTCGCCGAGCTCTGCGGCGACGAGGTCGAGATCAACTTCCTCGAGCGCCAGGGCACGCTCGAGTACGAGGGCATCCTCGACTGGCGGCGGGTGCCGCCGCGCTCCGCCGTCATCGGCTTTTCCCGCGCGATGGTCCTCGAGCTCAAGGCCATGTTTGAATCGCGCGGGCTCCGCGTGTCCGTGATCTATGGCGGACTTTCCCCCGAGGTGAGGCGCAACGAGGCGCGCCGCTTCCGGGCCAACGAGTCCGACATCGTCTGCGCCACAGATGCCATCGGCCTCGGGCTCAATCTCCCACTCGACCGCGTAATCTTCTTCGAAACCGATAAATTCGACGGCGAGATCAACCGGCCGCTCACTCACGCCGAGCTGCTGCAAATCGCGGGTCGCGCGGGCCGCGGCCCCGGTGCGACGGGCTGGGTGGCGGCCCTTTCCGCACGGGATGGCCGCAGGATTGAGTCCGCGCTCGCCGAGCCCCAGCGCACGCCTCTCCCCGATCGCCTGCCGGCCGCGCCCACGCCGATGCACATCCGCGCCATCGCCGACCACCTCGGCCTTGATCGGCTCGCGCCCATCCTCGATTTCTTCCGCACGCGGCTCACGTTTCCCGGCGGCACGTT
>JAZKEV010000507.1:0-1320 GCA_040386765.1 Verrucomicrobiota bacterium
AATCGACCACACCTCAGAAGGGTTAGTGCTAGTATATGGTACGGGAGCCGCACTGGTTGGACCCTACGATATCTTGGTCTACGCCGATATGGCGCGCTGGGAGATCCAGCTCCGCTATCGGCGAGGTGATATCGCAAACTGGTGCGCAAAGAATCGCCACGAAGATTTTTTGCGTATGTATAAACGCGGCTATTTCGTAGACTGGCGAGTAGCCGACCGACAAAAGCAGAAGCTTTTTGATCGGATCGATTTCTACCTTGATACCAACGCTCAAGGAGCACCGAAGATGGTCACCGGCGAAGCTTTTCGCTCTGCAATTCGACAGGTGGCCCGGCAGCCTTTCCGTCTTGTTCCGTACTTCGACAGCGGTCCGTGGGGCGGCCAATGGATGAAGGAGACTTTTCAACTGGATTGCGCCGCGCCAAATTACGCGTGGGGATTTGACGGGGTCCCGGAAGAAAACAGTTTGCTGCTGGATTTTGGCGGCACGGTGCTCGAGGTTCCAGCCATCAACGTGGTGCTGTTTCAGCCGGTTGAGTTGCTCGGGGATTTGGTGCATTCGCGTTTTGGCCGCGAATTTCCAATCCGCTTTGATTTTCTCGACACGATGGGGGGCGGAAACCTCAGCCTTCAAGTGCATCCCACAACCGAATATATGCGAGAGGAATTTGGCCTGTCGTATACCCAAGACGAAAGTTACTACCTGCTTGAGGCCGCCGCAGACGCAACGGTCTGTCTCGGATTAAAGAACGGAGTCGATCCCCAAGCGATGTTCGCGGATTTGGAACGCGCTCATTCCGGAGCATGCGGGTTTGAGGTGGAAAAGTATGTCAATGTGATACCCGCAAGGAAGCACGACCACTTTCTCATTCCCGCTGGCACGATCCATTGTGCCGGTAGAAATTCCGTGGTGCTGGAAATCAGTGCCACGCCTTACATCTTCACCTTTAAACTCTGGGATTGGGATCGACTAGGGATGGACGGCAAACCGCGTCCGATCCACATTGACGCGGGCAAACGCGCACTAGATTGCAAAATCGATTCCGCTACAATCCACCGGGAGCACATTAACCGCATTCAAGGCGTTTCCGCTGGTGATGGCTGGCGCGAAGAAAGCACGGGGCTTCACCAACGAGAGTTTATCGAGACGCGCCGTCATTGGTTCACAAAAGCCGTGACGCATCACACGAACGGAAACGTGAGCATGCTCAACCTGGTTCAAGGCGAAGAAGCGCTCGTAGAAAGCCCGACCGGCGCGTTCCCGCCATTCGTAGTGCATTATGCAGAGACCTTTATCGTTCCGGCATCAGTGGTGACATA
>JAZKEV010000507.1:1330-7258 GCA_040386765.1 Verrucomicrobiota bacterium
CCTTATGGTGCAGGAGAGGCGACGGAATGCGCCACAATCAAAGCTTACGTGCGTGGCTGATTGAAACTATTGTCATGTTTGATCCAGGATTTGACATCAAACCACGGACCAGCCCGATGGGATTCATCTATGGGACGGATTGTTTTGGTCCGAAAGAAGAGAACCGACGCCTTGATGCTATTCGGGCCAGCTTGAAAGACCCACGGTGTTACGGCCCTGAAATTGTCTATTCCATCGCGATGGACGTGGGGAAGACGATCCACCAACCGCTCCTGCATCGAATGTCCCTTCTCTTCGGGGCGGTTATTTTTTCGGCGGGCCGGCTTGGCAATGAACCTGTGCGCTCCCAAGGGCACGTCCACGTAGCATCACCGCGTTGCGGTTGGTCCACGCCGGAAGTATACGAGATATGGGAAGGCAAAGCAGTGATTTATATGCAGCAGCGCGCGGAGAAGTATCCTGGGCGCTGTTACGCAATCGAGGCCGTGGCGGGCGACGTGGTGGTAGTGCCGCCAGGCTGGCCGCATGCAACCATCAGCGCTGATCCCCACCAACCCCTTATCTTTGGGGCATGGTGTGATCGACAATACGGTTTCGACTACGCGGCGTTGCGTAGGCTTGGAGGAATTGCGTGGTTTCCGATGCTCGATGGGCAGACCAATCTCGAATGGCAGGCGAATCCCAACTACGCAGTCAGTGATCTCGTGCGCAAACGACCGGAAAAATACAGCCCGCTCGGGTTGCACGCAGGCATGCCAATCTGCACGCAGTTCGAACAGAATCCGGAAGCGTTTCGTTTCGTGCCGGAGCCGGCCACATATGCCAGTTACTGGGAAACTTTTTTCCCGTGATCCCTCTCCATGACAAAATCATTCACGCTTGCAGTCGACGTTGGTGGATCTCACATCGCGGTGGCGCTCGTTTCCGACGATGGTATCCAAGCCATTCAGAAGTTCGAGGTGTCCGCAGGAAAGGGACTGCGCGGCTACTTGGGCCAGATTGAGCAGGCGGCAAAAGAGTTGTTCATCGAGATTCCCCAGGCTTCTGGAGATTGCCATGGCGTCGGCATGGCGGTGCCCTTGTTGGTCAACGCCGGAACCGCGCGAGTGGTTTCATCTCCGCGCGGCAAATTCGAGGATGCGACAGCCATTGATTTTCGTGCGTGGGCTTCAGAACGATTCCAACTCCCTATCTATCTGGAGGTCGACGCGCACGCCGGTTGTTTTGGCGAATGGGTCTCTGGCGCAGGCCAGGGCTGCGACGACTTGGTCTACGTGACATTGGGCACAGGTTACGGCACGTCGGTGATCCTCCGGGGCCGCTTGCTGCGAGGGCGAACATCGCAGGCCGGAATTCTCGGCGGGCATTTGTCCGTCAACGCGGGAGGACATCAATGCGTGTGTCCAGGACGAGGCTGCATCGAGGCGGAGACCGGAACGTGGGCATTGAACGGCATCATTCGGGAGCATCCCCAATACCGTGCGAGCCGGCTGGCGAAACATGAATCCGTCGATTACCGCACGTTGTTTGCCGAGGCCGATGCCGGGGATTCGTTGGCGAAAGAGACCATTGCGCGCAATCTAGCTTACTGGGGAGCGTCAATGGTCAACCTTACGCACGCCTACAATCCCGCAAAAATTGTCCTGGCCGGAAGTGTGTTGCGAGAAGCGGATCGGATTATTCCTTTCATGAACGATTACGTTCATCGAAACGCGTGGACGGCTTCCGACTATCCCTCGGTCGTGCCCGCCAAGCATTATGAGACCGCGGTTTTGCTTGGTTTGCATGCGCTGTTCACGACCACCGCGGAGCGCCTCTAGTTTCACCCCCAAATGAAGCATCAAGTTTATATCCTACGTATCGCCTTGGTCGCAGCTCTCGGCGGTCTGCTCTTCGGATTTGATACCGCAGTAATCTCAGGCACCATCGACTGGCTGAGGCAGGTCTACGAACTCGATGACACGGCGTTGGGCTTTACAGTCGCGAGCGCCTTGATTGGCACTATGGTAGGCGCAATCGCAGTGGGCAAACCCACCGACCGGTTCGGCAACCGCGAGATGTTGATTGTCGTCGCCGGGTTGTATCTCGTGGCGTCCGTCGGCACCGCACTGCCTTGGGATTGGTATTCGTTTCTCTTTTTTCGATTCCTGGGCGGGATCGCGGTCGGTGGGGCCTCGGTGCTTTCGCCCATGTATATCGCCGAGATCTCGCCAGCGGCCAGCCGGGGGCGATTTGTGGCGTTGGCCCAATTCAACATAGTGTTCGGCATCGTGCTCGCGTTCATCTCTAACTACATCATCAGCAGGATGAACTTGGGCGCGTCCGAATGGCGTTGGATGTTTGGCGTGCAAGCGGTGCCCTCTGCGTTGTTCTTTCTCCTGATGTTTTTCAATCCGCGCAGTCCCCGTTGGCTGATCTCTAAAAATCGAGACGAAGAGGCCCAAGCTGTGATGAGCCGATTGGTTCCGGATTCGGTTACACGCGAGAAGGAACTTGCAGCGATCCGCGCTTCGCTTGGCCAAACTCATCAGCGCACGCACGATTCGATCTGGTCGAAATCATATGCCAAACCCTTGCTTCTGGCGTGCACGATTGCGGTGTTTAACCAACTTTCGGGAATCAATGCGCTGCTCTACTATGCGCCGAGTATTTTCAAAATGACCGGTGTGGCCGGCGAAAGCGCTCTGATACAATCCGTGCTCATTGGAGTCGTGAATCTAGTCTTCACGATGGCCGCGATCGCTGTGATTGATCGCTTCGGGCGCAAGAAATTGATGCTCGCGGGGTCACTTGGATACATTCTCAGCTTGGGGACCGCAGCGGCCGTATTTTTTGAGAACGGCGGTCACTTCTCCGCGACCGGAGGCACGATCCTTTTGGGGGCACTCATGCTGTTCATCGCCTCCCATGCCTTCGGTTCGGGCGCAGTGGTCTGGGTTTTCGTGAGTGAAATTTTTCCAAACCGAGTCCGCGCTCGCGGTTTGGCCGTAGCCTCCTTTTCCCTCTGGATGGCCAATGCATTAATTGCTCAGATTTTCCCTGTAATGCTCGGCCGACTCGGCGGCGGTGTAGTCTTCGCCGTTTTTGCAGGCTTCATGGTCGTGCAACTGTTTTGGGTTATCCTGTTCATGCCGGAAACGAAGGGGGTGGCCCTCGAGGGCATCCAAAAGCATCTGCATATCCACTAGCGCTAGTGCCCTGTCATCGAAGTAAGCTAAATAAATGATGAGAGAGTGGTTGAGGTGTGATAGAGTGGGAGGATGAAACGAGGACGTCCGAAGAAGCCGTTGGCATTACGCGGGCAGGAACGTGCAGCGTTGGAGGCGGTGGCGCGGCAGCGTAAAGCGGGTGTGGCCGAAGTAACCCGCGCGCGGATCGTGCTGGCGTGCGCGGCAGGCCGCTCAGTTTCACGTTATACCTCGCAATCGTTTTCTCTGGGCTAACGAGGCCCAGTTTTGCCAACAAGATATACCAACGATCACCACGCGCTTCGGCCCACTGGCGTGAGACGACAAAAAGTGGCGAGAGATAAAAATCCTTCGCGGCTCGCGCCGACGACGCCTTTGGGCCGCAACACGAGACGAGCACTATCCGCATCCAAAGAATCGATAAGCCGCAGTGCGGGACCGCAAGTTAATCCGGAGCCACCACGATCACCGCCACGCAAGTCGCGCGAAGGCTACGGCCGGTTAGCCTTGCGAACCGGCGGTCGCGGAACGAATCGGTTCCGATACCGCCGGATTAAGCCGAATTCGAGTACACAACGTTCGCGGAGGTGCTCCTCGGTAGCGTGAAAGGCCCGATCATCCAGCCAACGCCGGCCCCCTCATTCCGAAAGCGAGGCGTCTCACTTCGCAAAATGATAGCCCCCGAAATGTTTGGTTGGCGACCAAGCGGGAAGCGTCTCAGACAATTTCGGGGTCAGGTTTCCATAGTCTCCCGCCCCAAACACTACTCTGCCATCAACGATGGTTAATACTGAAGAGATGGTTTTGATTTCGTCATCCGGCACCGTGAAGAAATCCTTACTCAGCAGTACAAAATCCGCCAAATTGCCGGGAACGATCCTGCCCATCTCGGACTCTTGGTTCACAAACCAAGCCGGTCCCACCGTGAAAAGTTTAAGCGCTTCCGCTCGCGTCAAACGGTTGTCCTTTGCAAGGATCTCCGACCCCGACACGGACTTACCTGTGATCATCCAGCTGATGCCTAGCCAAGGATTGGAAGAGGACGCTCTGAAGGCGTCCGTTGTCATGGCCAGAGGGACACCACTGTCTACCAACTGACGCAGGCGTGGTGTTTGTAGAGCCTTCTCACGGCCATGGGTCTTAATAAAGCCGTCGCCATGGAGGGCCATTTTCGTGTCTAGGGCGATACCGCCGCCGAGCTTTTTTACTCTGGCGATGTTCTCAGGAGTTATTGTCTCAGCATGCTCGATGCCCCAACGCAGCCCTTCGAGTGGCGTCTTGCGATTGATCTCCTCCAAAGCATCGAGGAACGGCGAGATATTCTCGTTATACGTCACATGCATCCGAAATGGGATCCCTCTCTTTACGAGTTTTGAAACGTCATCTTCGATATGCTTGCGCATTAACGCCGGATGGATGACGACCGCTGGCCGGTCGAAATTTTCATGATCGTGCAGTTCCGCCCTGAGCAGTTCGCCAGCGCCTTCGTATTCATGGCCATGAGCCATTGCGGGATGCAAATTGTCACCGGCACTTATGGGTGCCTTTTTGGTGACGGCGGCAATTTCCGCATCTACCAAGGAAGCGCTCTCGGTATCTCCAAATTGGAGATCGATGAAAGGGAATCGAACGTTCAGACGTTCTTCCCGCGCCAATTTAAATATGGGAGCATGTCCTCGCGGGAACCCAATCAAGCTGGCCGCGTCGACAGCCGAAGTGATCCCAAACCGGTTCAGGTCATTGATAACATAAATAATGGAATTTACCTGTTCATCAAACGACGGCTGAGGAACCATGAATTCCAACGAGATGAAGGTGAACGTGTAGCCGTACACGAGGCCCGTATAGTTCCCATTGCTGTCTTTCTCGAACTCGGTGCCTGGGTGCGCGGGAAACTTATCCGTTCCCACACCGAATGCCGTCATGGCCAGATCGTTTAAGTAGGCCCGATTATAGGCGTATTGGACGATCAAGGGCCGGTCGGGAGCTGCCTTTTTAAGCTCTTCCAAGGTCGGAAACCGATTCTCTTTGAATTGATAGGGCGACCAGCCGCCGATCACTTTGACCCACTGGCCTTCCGGCGTTCGTTTCGCTTGTTCGGTCAGCATTTCCAATGCCCGCTGAAGAGTTGGAACCCCGTCCCACCTCACGTTGTAGTTGTAGCTCCGTTCATTCAGCACGTGGGTATGCGCATCATGCAAGCCGGGTATCAGGCGCCTGAGCCCTGCATCAATCACTTTGGTTTTGCCGTCTTTGAGGCTGAGTATTTCGGGATCGGTGCCCACCGCAAAAATTCTCCCTCTTTTTACGGCAAGTGCAGATGCTTCGGGTTGTGCAAGGTGCCCCGTGGTGATTCTGGCATTATGCACAATGAGGTCGGCACCGACAGAAACGTCGCTTTCTTGGGCTCTAGCAATGCCGATAGACGTGAGGACCAACATCACGAGGCCAAAGGCTTTTATGTTTTTCATACTTAAGTTTGCAGCGCAGCTTTGCTTGCGGTTGTCCATGTTGCTCGTGGCGATTACAGCTATGTAGGTGATTGTGCTTGGTTGAGACTTAGAAATTGAGGGCTAAAGAACGCCCGACGCGGCGGCAGTCTTCCCGTCCAACCGCGAGATGCCCCATCGGGGGCTACACTGGCCGACGTAGTCACGCGTGACGGGATTGCGTGGAAATTCGCCGGAACCGGCTCCGCCAGGCTGGCCTTGGCTTCCATGCACAAGGCACCATCCTGATT
>JAZKEV010000507.1:7268-11334 GCA_040386765.1 Verrucomicrobiota bacterium
ATTCGCTAATGCCGGAGATGCGCTGATGGTAGGGCTGGGTTTCATGGCGACGGTGGAACACGCTGACAGTATCTGAATTCAGAGATGCCGGCCAATACCTAGTTCTTTGCCTCGCTCATACTTTTGTGAATGGCGTGAGTGGTACGAGTGGGCTCCTCCATTTCACATTGTTTCGCGGCCGCAGCGTCGCACCATTGTTGCCCAGTAGATCGCACCAGCGCTCCGCAGATTCGCCCGGCGGCGCTCTGGATGACGTTGAACGCGCTGCTGCCCTCCTCTGCTCTCCGCATTCCAAACCACGACCTCCAACTCCTCGGGCTGACTCGCGGGCTGTAGAGATAGGCCAGATACTTCGCTGGTCTCCGAGCAGTGTTTTGCGAACCGCTTTGAGGGGCGTGAAAGCGAGGGTGGCGGTCGCTGGTAGGAGTCGCCGGAACTCCTCGCGCCGTTCCCTGCGGCTCTCTGCTGCGGCTCGTCCCGGCTTGAGGCAGGGCGGCCTATCTGGGGCTGCGCCCCAGCCCCACAATTCAACATCCGGCTCCATCGGCGAACCGGAGCACTGATGAACTTCCTTACCTTAACCGCTCGAGCCACCGCGGGACCTTCGGTCACCCGATGAGTTTGTGAGGTAGCCCACAAGTATGGCTGAGCGAAAGTACAAAGTATTGGGCCGACCCTCCAATTTTAGATAATCTCACAGCCCTTCAAACTGAATACGCCCCGCCCTACCTATTATCACCGTTGCTCTAATTCTCGTGGCTATTGTCGTGGTCGTCTGGTTGGACAGCAACGAATCCTAGACGCGGCGAGGGATGTGACGAAGACAAATGAAGCTACTCCATCTCAACTCTAGCATTCTCGGTGCCGCGTCGGTTAGCCGGGTTCTCAGCCGCGAAATCGTCAAAGCACAGCGCCGCCTCCATCATGGGATCGAGGTGATCTATCCCGACCTTGTAGCCGACCCGTTGCACCACTTCTCGGGTGCGCACTTGAGTGCGGGCCAAGCAGAAACTCCACCCACTCCGGGACTCGACATCGAGGCAGGAAGCAAAGCCCTCGACGATTTCCTGTCCGCAAACATCATCGTCGTTGGTCTGCCCATGTATAACCATGGCGTGCCGAGCCGGTTCAAGGCTTGGATCGACCGAGTATCCGTCGCTGGTAGAACCTTCCGCTATACCGAGAAGGGCCCGGAGGGGTTGGCGGGAGGCAAGAAAGTCTTCGTCGCCTCGCCACGCGGCGGCGCCTACGCTGAGCCGTCCGCTGCATTTCTCGACCACCAAGAGACGTACCTTCGCGCAGTTTTCGGATTTCTGGGTATCATTGACATCACGTTCGTCAGAGCCGGGAATCTCGGGAGACGCGACCTGCGGGATAAGTCCATTCAAGCTGCCCGTGCGCAGATCAGCGCAATGGCCGAGTAGAATTGCCCTCAGCGCCCTTGTCGCTTAACTTTGGTCCGAGCCCAACAATCCTCACAGGATTCGGGCGGGAGCTCGGTCGATCACGAAACGGGCGCGGGAGAAACCCCGCCTCGCTCTGAGAAGTTACCGTTATTGGCGCCGTACTGGAGCAGGACAGCTCGACCGGCCACAGACCTCGATCAATACTCAGACGACCCTTCATGACAGGTGCACTGTCAAAAAGCCTGGAGTCCGACCCCGAATTCAGAGCGACGAGTTTGATCGTCGCAATCCGCCCTGGCTGAACCGAGCGGGTCGGCGCCATGAGCGTCAGCCACCTCAGTCGCTCCACAGCTTAAAGATCCGAAGCAGAGGAACACGATGAGAAGGAGCGACGGTTTCATGAATGGTTGAGTCCGGTTTTGAAGTTCTCACAAAACTACCTAGAATCCAAAAACGCAGCCAATGCCCGCTTTCTTTGCTCGCCCATACTTCTGTCTGGGGTAATGGTTTTCCAATGGAGTTACGTCATCTGCGCTACTTTGTAGCGGTCGCATCCTACGGAAGTTTCAGCCAAGCTGCGGCTGTGCTCCGTCTCACACAGCCCACCGTGAGCCGGCAGGTTCAAGATCTCGAAGACGAGCTAGGCGTATTGCTGGTTAAACGTACCGCGAATGCCGTGACGCTCACCAAAGCGGGTGAAGATTTCTACGAGGAGGCTCGCGAAATCCTTTCTCAGGTAGATCAGTCCGTTGAGCGTGTCCGCGGTGGGCAGCAAGACCGCGCCCTCCGCATTGGATACGTTCCTTCGCTTGCCGTAGGCGTGATGCCGCGCGCCATCGAAAGGTTCCAAACGGAGCACCCGAGAATCCGGCTCGAGCTGTCCGATCTGGCACCCGCCGAAATCAACCGTCGGGCAGCCAACAAGCAGATTGATTTGGCAATTACCATCGGAGCGTGTGCGACGGTGGAGGAGTTTGCCTGGCGCGAGATGAGCCGAATTTCGATCGTATTGATTCTCTCCCCTCGCCACCCGCTGGCGAAGAGAAAGACGGTCGATCCGAAGGCATTGCAGAGCGTCACTCTCATCCCCCTCGACCGTGTCGCATATCCGGAGTACATACCTCACCTTCGAAAGATGCTTGCGGCGTTCGGCGTTAAGCCGCGCTTTTCCGCACACTCAGCCGATGGCATTCTCGCTCTTTTTACGGCCGTAGAAGCGGGAAACGGCGCAACGTTGCTGCTGGAAACCACCGCGTCCTTGATGCCATGCAGCTTGGTCTTTCGTCAGTTTCGGCCCGCTCTGAAGCCGGTGACGGTGCACGTCGGATATTCCGCCGTGAAAGCCAGTTCGCATGCCCAGGCATTTGCGGACATCCTCTTCGAGGAAACCCGTAAACTGAAAGAGCGGACGCCTACGCCGACGTGAGGCGCTGTGCTCGTATTCGGTCCCGCTAGCGCGGAGTCGGTGGGCCCGGCGCTGCACTTGTGGCTCGTATGGGGGGGGCGCCCCCAAGCTCCGGGCGCATGAAAGCCATTCGACGAGCTGTGTTGGATTCGTATTCGTGCTCGTTAGCGGCAGTCCGGGATCTTGTTGTTGCGCTCACGCGGGTTCACACGGTTCGCTTTCGCGCAGTAACCAAGGGCGCTATCGCACAGAATCTATAGCGGTTGTCGGTCGGCGGTTGAGGCAGCGGAGGAAGCATAGAGGAAGACGCAATATTTCTTGAGAATGAGCGCAAACAGCAAGGTCAGGGTTCTTACAATTCTTGGCGGCTTTGTAACGATGCCACCTGGTTGCACTCTCCGCGCTCGCGATCCCGCCATTCCGTTGATCAGAATGAACCTTTGTGGGCGTCTCGCTATACCAAGCCGCTATACTCCCCGGGCCTAAATCATGTCTCGCGACTGTGCAGATGGACTGAATGCAGAACCTCGTAGATGGATCTGCTCGCGACTGCCATCAAGCACACTGGCCGGCTGACGACTAATCCGCCTGCTGCATCACGGTCTCACGTTTCGCGGATGAAAAGCTGATCCAGATGATCGCCTCCTCCACGCCGACATTTCGGGCGTGGTGGACGACATTGGCCGGGATCGAGGCGACATCCCCCGGGTGCATGATAACCGTCTTTCCATCCGCGGCGGTGTGCTCGATCGTGCCTTGCGCGAGGACGAGCACCTCAGAGCAGTTGGGATGAGAATGCCGTGGATTCTCATGGCCCGCCTTTAGCCGGCAACGACCCACGGTGAGTTCGGCTTGGTTGCCCAGGGCGTGGCTCGCAAACCACGTCAATTCGCCCCATTCAAATGAGTTCGTTTCAGTCTGTTGGGCGGGAGTGATGATAATCGGATTCATGGGATCGGATCGGACATGAGGCGGGGTGCGAAGCTGAGCCGGCGAGAGTAGGCCGACCACGTGTTGCTGTGAGGCAGGAACTGAGCGCCGGACTAAATGGGAGGCTCTCCCTCTCGCCGCAATGCCGCATCGTCACCCCTTCTCCCGCAATCCCTCCGCGATCCACCCCGGGAGATGTGCATCGAGGGCGGGGCCTGGCGCCCACGCGGATGACATCAACCCGAGCTGCGAATAGCCTTTCTTGCCGGGCGATGCGATGCGCCGCGGATCTTCGATGGCGCCGAAAAGCATATACCAGTGCTGC
>JAZKEV010000507.1:11344-11686 GCA_040386765.1 Verrucomicrobiota bacterium
TGAGGCTTCGATGGTATCGCGAGATACCCGCCACGATGCCGCACGAAGGTGCCGTCGAAGTGGGCCGGGAGATAGACGAGCACTTTCCACTCAGGCCACACCATGGGCCTCTCCCAAACGTCCTCCGCGTTGGCCGTGCAGGTGACGAGGCCCTTGAAAATCTCGCCATCCACCGGGATCGCGCGGCTCGCATCGTTTTCGTAATGATAGGGGCGCGAAGCGGCGATCCAGGTGATGTGCCCCAGATGAAACATGATCGTGCTTGAGTTGGCGCCGATGCGTTTGCCCGATAAGTGCGGGCCGTCCCAGTCGAGGAGATTGGTCGAGCGATAAACCGGATTC
>JAZKEV010000507.1:11696-14942 GCA_040386765.1 Verrucomicrobiota bacterium
GATGTGTGGGATGCGCTGGCGGATAAGACGTCCGAGGCTCGCGAACAAAAATTTGCACCGCCATGTGTGTCCGTTGTCCGTGGTATAGACGGCGTAAAGACCCGAGCCGTGGCAGAAGACGATGTAGCCCTCCGTGTCGTGCCCGCCCACCGCCGCCGGAAACGCATTGAACGTGAAGCTCGGCGACATCGCGGTCGGCAGATTTTCCAGCACCTGCTTCGTCCACGTGACACATCCGTCATCGGAGAACATGAAGAAGGGCTTCAGCGTTATGCCTTTTTTCCGGTCCGACGAATCCCGCCGCGAGCCGAAGACACCGATTCGCCCCTTGCCCATCAAGCGGGCGCGGATGTCCGTGCCCGTGATGCCATGGTCCTCGCGATAGATCGTCCGGATGTTCTCGAGCGTCTGCCCGCCATTCCGCGATTCCCCCATCCGCACAAGCGAGTCGGGATCGCTTGCCCCATGGATGTCCGCCTCCCGCCAAAAGAAGAGCCAGCGGTCTTGCAGGATCACCAAGCCGCTGCCGCGACTGCGGTGCTTCCGATGATCGGTGATGAGCGTGAGCCGCGGGTGCGGCCAAAAGGGATGCGCGCGCGGCAATTCCCCGGAATCCTCAACGCCGCCGGTTGTCGCGTCCGGTGCTGCGGCCCGCGCCACGACCGGGGTTGGGCTGGCGGCGGGCGCGGAGCTTGCGGAGGTCGCCGCCGCCAATCCCCCGAGCAGCGACGCTTGAAAAAATTGTCGCCGCCCCACCGGAGTGGAGTGTGACGAGTGAGGCGTTGGGGGCTCGGGCGGCTGGGGGTTCAAGAGAGGATCACGGGGTTAAGATTTCGTTAGCGGTCGGATCGCTTCCGCTCGGGTGCGGGACGCTCCTGCGCCTCGGCACCACCGGCGGGCGGCGCCGCACTGGAACCGCGCTGGATCATGAACGCTCCGGTCTGCTTGTCTTCCACGACACGCAGCACCGTGTCGGCGACGAGGCGCTGGATCGCCTCGCGGGCGGAGTAGCGACCGTTGACCGGATTGGTCCTCACCCCTTTGACCTGATTGAGCAGATACACGACCTGCTCGCCCGATTGCTCTGTGAATTTGCTGAGTGCCTCGGAGGCTTCCCCGGCGGGCAGCGAAAAGACCTTGCGGCGAATCTCCGCGGCGTCGACCGCCCCCGTTGCCCAGCAAACGACCATGACACACAGGACACGGGCCGTCGCCAAGAGCGGCCGGCGAGCCTCGGGAGAAGCGGGAGCATGGGTCATAAACGGAAGAGCGGCGGCTCGAGTGCTGCGATGGGCCACCGCTTGTTTAAGACGAACAATTCCCCGGCGAGAACTACGCCGAGCAGAAAGATCGTGTCGTATTTATTGCCGGGTAGCCCGGCGGAGCACGAACCGGTTGGGCTCCGGTTGCTCGACGACCACCTCATTGGCCGAGGCCAGGAGCCGCACAAATCCCTCCACATTTTCCGGCCGGAAACTACCGCCGACGGGAATGTTATTCAGCTCTGGATCGGCGAGGACGATCTGGATGTGGCTGCGTTGATTGAATTGCCGCACCACGTCGGCCAGCGTCGCGTTTACAAAATGCAGCTGCGGACTCTGCCACGCGAGCGCCGCACGTACGTCTTCCACGGATACCTCTTCGATTGCCACGGGCAGCGCCTGATCTTTCGCCAGCTCCGCCAGATCGGCAAACGCGGCGCGTTGCCCGGCCTTTAGGATCGGAGTATCCGTGCGCC
Organism: Verrucomicrobiota bacterium; assembly: GCA_040386765.1. Lineage (GTDB taxonomy): Bacteria > Verrucomicrobiota > Verrucomicrobiia > Opitutales > Opitutaceae > ER46. Next base: position 13,435 of record JAZKEV010000507.1, read on the forward strand.
GTAGCCCTTCGGGCGTGGCGGCAGCGAGCTGCACCCTGCCCTGCGTCACGAGCACCTCGACCGCATGATTGCTGGTGCGGACATTGAACTCCGTGCCGATCGCCTTCACTTGCAGTCCACCCGCCTCGACGACAAAGGGCCGGGCGGGGTCGTGCGCGACGGTAAAGTGACTCTCTCCCTTCATCATGAGAATGTACCGCTGCTTCCCCGAGATACGCACGCGCACATCCGAATTGGCATTCATGGCCATCACGGAGCCGTCGGCGAGAGAGACTCGGTTGTAGCCACCGGCGTCCGTGGTGTAGCGTATCCCATCGTCGCGAAACACTCCCGCGAAACGATCGGAGAATGCGACGGTGAACACAATAATCAGGCTAGCCGCGAGCGCGAGAGCATACCCATAAACGCGCGCGCGCGCACGGCGGGGCGACGACGGCGCGAGCAACTCCGGATCGGGATGAATGCGCGCGCCCGGCCGGTAATTGCGCAAGCGGAGCATTTGCCCGTACGCGGCCCGCAACTGCACCACCGCGGCCTCGTGGCGCGGATCCTCGCGGCACCACGCTTCGAATGCAGCGGCATGCCCGGCGCTGAAACCCGCCTCCTCTTCGATGAGCCAGGCTGCCGCCTCGGATTTGATCGAATCGGCTTCCTTCCTTGGGTCTTTGGCAAACGGATTCATTTTCATTTCTCCGTATCCGCCGGGGCAGGCATCAGTCCGTGCTCCTGGAAGTATTGCGCGCACCGCCGCAGCCCGCGGGCGAGCTGGGCCTTTGCGGTGCACTCGGAGATGCCGAGCCGGCTGGCGATTTCCTTCGCGGGCAGCCCGTAAACAACGCGCAACGTCACCGTCTGGCGGCAGCGCGTGGGCAGCCCCTTGATCGCCTCCGCCAGCATGGCGAGTTCCTGTTGCTGATTCAGCGCCTCGCTCGCATCCGGCTTTTCATCGAGCAACGGCCACTCCTTGAAATCGTCGACCGGCTCGAACGACACGATCTTCCTCCGCCGAAAGAGATCGAGCGCGGCATTCCGCGCCGTCGTGAAGAGAAACGCCTTTGCGTAGCTGATCGGCCCCCGCTCCTTCGCTCGAATCAGCCGCAGATACGTCTCCTGCACGAGGTCATCCAGATCGGGCAGCGACGGAAAGGCCGCCTGCAGATAGGCGCGGAGCGAAGAGTCGTGCGGACGCACCTCCTCCTCAAACCACTGGGCTTCCTTTGATTTTGGGCTGCTCACGCGCTGGGGTTCTTGTCGACGAGTAATCGTCGCCCGTCGTGATGAAGTTGGCGCTCGGACGAAGCAAAAGGTTAATCCGAAGATTTCTTCCGGGATGAGTAATCCCCTCTGGCCGCTCGCTCGTCTGTGCGCACTGGCTCCGCCTTCCGCTTTCGCTGGTGCGAACGCTTTGCAGCGCGGGCGAATTTCCAACTTCCGGAAAAAAAGTGCGTTTCGCAGTAGTTCGACCCACGAACTGCCTCGTCTGAACAGATAACCCCTGACGTTTTTTA
>JAZKEV010000507.1:14980-24158 GCA_040386765.1 Verrucomicrobiota bacterium
CGCCGGCCAGATCGACGGGGACTCTCCCAGCCCCACGATCCCCGGCTTGATGTTTAACCCTCTCCTTCGTTTCGGCCGTCTGCTGGGTCAGGGTGCGCGCGGGCTGCTCTGTGTGATGCTCGCAGCGGTTTTCATCGCCCCTTCGCACGCGGCCAGCACAGCGGGCGACGTCAGGCACTACGACATCCCCGGCACCAACGCGGCCGCCGCCGTCCAACTCTTTCTCGCCCAGTCCGGCGCGGATGTCGTCTACACCCCCGCCGATCTGCACAGCGCGCAGACCAACCGGCTGCTCGGCGACTATCGGGCCAGGGAAGCGCTGGAGCGCATGCTCGCGCGGACCTCGCTGGCCGTGCTCTTCGACGAAAAGACCGCCGCTCTCCTCATCCGGCGCGCCGATCAGACGGCCACCGCTTCACCCACCGCCGAAGAGAAAAACCCATCGATGAAATCGAAATCCACGTTAGCCAGTCTTCTCAGCGCCGCCGCGCTGGGTGTTTCGGCGCTCGACGCCCAGACGCCCGCGCCTCGCGAGGGCGCCGGCGATGATCTCGTCTCGCTGAGCGAGTTTCGCGTCACCACGAGCACGGTGAACGAATACCTCGCCGCCGACTCGATCACGGGCACGCGAATCTCGAGCAAGCTCACCGAACTGCCCTTCGCGGTTAACGTGGTCACCAGCGAGTTCATCAACGACTTCGTCCTCCTCGAGTTCAACGATCAGCTCGCAACCGTCAGCGGCTTCTCGCCCAACGAGAACGAAAACAACTACCAACTGCGCGGATTTGCCTCCGGGACGACGCTTGTCGACGGCTTCCGCTGGCTCGGCTCTGCCGCCGCGTCTTTCGGCTCCAACATCGATCGCATCGAGGTCGTCAAAGGCGCGGTCGCCTCGATCTACGGCCAGATCAATCCCGGTGGCGTCATCAACACCGTCACCCGCAAACCCTCAGCGCGTCCCGAGCACGGGTTCAGTGTCCTTGCGGGTTCGCTCGATAGTTTTCGCACGACCGCCTACTCCACCGGCCCCGCCGGCACGAGCGGCAAGCTCTTCTACCGCACCGACGTCTCGTATTACCAGCGCGCCTACGCGCAGCCCTTCGCAGACTTGTCCCAGTACTACGGCAGCCTGCAGTTCACATTTCGGCAGAGTCGCGATACCAGCCTGAATCTCGCGCTCTCGATGATCGACACGCGGAAGCACGTGGTGAGCAGCATCCCGATCAACAGCATCGTCATCCAGGATCCGTACCGCCCCGTGGGCCGCACCTACACCTTCTATACCGGGCTGAACTACGACCTTTTCGAATTCAGCCTTCAGGGGCCCGATGCTTATCAAGACGCACAAACCAAGAACGCGCGCCTGACCTTTGAGCATCGGATCAATTCAGTGCTTTCCCTCCGGGCAGGACTGAGCGCCGTCGATGCCACGCGCGAAGTAAACCGCCAGGGCGGCAACACCTACGCCGTCGCGACGCAATCGCTGAGCCTCCGCCCCGTCTGGGAATACCGCGACCAAAGCGGCCTCGCCGCCCAGGTGGATACGCTTGCGGCCTTCCAGACCGGCCCCGTTGCGCACAAGCTGCTCTTCACCCTCGACTACAACCACGAGAAGCGCAGCGACGACGGCTTCCAGATGTCGAATACCAGCCGCGCGATCAATGCGCGGCAGTTCAATCTGCTCCCCGCGAGTCCCCTCTATGGCTTCGCACTCTATCGCGACAATCGCGCCGCGTACGACGAGCTCACCGACGACGACGATGTGGGCTATTCCGTGTACGGCGCCTTCGTCAGCGAGCGCGCCACGCTCCTCGACAATCGCCTCATCCTGATGGCAGGCGGCCGCTACGACAAGGTCTACACCGACCCGAAAACCCTCGGCGTCACGGGCGCAAGCTACTCCGTGTCCGACTTCACCTATCAGGCCGGCGCCACATTTCGCCTCACGAAGGGCATCAGCTTCTACGCCAACCAGAGCACATCGTTCAGCCCGCAGCCGACGCTGGATCTCAGCGGCAACCCGCTGCCCAACGAGCAGGGCAGCGGCTACGAATTCGGCGTGAAGGTCCTATTGGCCGGCGACCGGCTGAGCATGTCGCTGAATCGCTTCCAGGTGGATCGCGAAAACATCGCCGTGCTGCTCGCCGATCCCGTCACGCTGCGCGAAGACTACGTCCTAAGCACCCACGAGCGGTCCAATGGCTACGAGCTCGACCTCAACTGGCAGATATTCGACTCGCTCCAGTTGCTCGGCGGCTACGGTTTCACCGAGGCACGGGCGGTCAATAATCCGTCCGCCGCCTACCTCACGGGCCGAAATGTCCTGAAACGCGTGCCGAAGAACAACGTGGGCGCAGCGGCTCGCTACAAATTCTCCGGACCGCTGAAAGGTCTCACCGCCAATGTCAGCATGCGCACCCTCAGCGAATCGATCATCAACATCGGCGGCCGCTCGATCACGCCCACGGTCGCCAATCCGTTTCGCAATACCCCGTTCGAGAATGGCCTGCTGGCGTATCCTGATCGCCCCGCCAATTCGCTGGTCACCTCCGGCGTGCCAGTGCGCGTCGGCGATGGCCGCGAGAGCGTCTACAACCGCCCGACCACCACGTGGGATTTCGGCCTCGGCTACAGTTTCGCCACTATCAGCAAACGCTTCCGGCATCAGCTGCGACTGAGCGTGAAAAATGCCTTCGACGAGCGCTACAGCTACGGCGCAGGCATCGCGGGAGACCCTCGTATGGTCCTTGGCGAATATGCGGTGAAGTTTTAAGCCTGCCCTCCACCCATGTCATGCTGTCTCCGTGCGCTCCTGTTTTTGGCGAGCCTGTTACCGCTCTGCGGGGCAGCGCGCCCTAACATCATCGTCATCCTGACCGACGATCAGGGTTACGGCGACCTCGGGTGTTATGGCTCCAAGGAGATCCGCACGCCTCGCCTCGATCGGCTCGCGAGCGAAGGCACCCGATTCACCAGCTTCTACGCGCAGTGCGTGTGCGGTCCCTCGCGCGCCGCCCTGCTCACCGGCCGCGAGCCCGTCCACAGCGGCGGCTGGTCCATGCCGCCGAGCGAGGTCACGGTCGCCGAGTTGCTGCGGGGTCAGGGTTACGCCACCGCGTGCTTCGGCAAATGGGATGTGTCCAATCGCCTCCCCATCCCCGAGCGCATGCCCAACCAGCAGGGCTTCGAATACTACTATGGCTCGCTGGGCGGGACCGACACCGGGCACATCGACTTCTACGAGAATGAAACGCTCGTCGCCGCGACCGACGACATGGGCAGCCTGACGCGCACGTTCACGGACAAGGCCATCGAGTTCCTCCGCACCAAGCGCGACAAGCCCTTCTTCCTCTATCTCGCGCATCCGATGTTCCACTCGATCGTCGGCGCCTCGGCGGAGTTTCGCGGCAAATCCAAAGGTGGGTTATATGGCGATGCCGTGGAGGAGCTCGATTTTCACACCGGTCGCATGCTCGATGCGCTCGATAAGCTCGGCCTCCGCGACAACACGCTGGTGATCTACACCAGCGACAATGGCACCTGGAGCAACAACCGCGAAAAACTCGGCCCGCGCCACCAGGGCGAGATCGCCTGGGGCTCCTCGGGCCCGCTGCGCGAGGCCAAGGGCTCCAGCTACGAGGGCGGCTCGCGCGTGCCCTGCATCGTGCGCTGGCCGGGTAACGTGCCCGCTGGCCGGGTGAGCGGCGCGCTCCTCGCCTCGCTCGATTTTCTCCCCACGTTTGGAAAGCTCGCGGGCTTCGAAGCGCCGCGCGATCGCCTGATCGATGGCGTGGATCAAACTGAGTTGCTGCTGGGCCGAAGCGAGCGCAGCGCCCGGCAGCATTACTATTATTTCTCGCAGAACGAACTTCACGCCGTCCGCGACGAGCGCTGGAAGCTCGTGCTGCCCAATCGAAAAGTCTTCTACGATTACGTGAAGGACCGCGGCACGACCGGCGTCGAGCTCTACGATCTGGCCGCCGACATCGGAGAGGGCCGCAATCTCGCAAGCGAAAACCCCGCGGTGGTCGAGCGCCTGTCCGCCCTCGCGCGCTCGTTTCAATGGCCCGAAAAACTTCCCGAGACGTACAGCGGCGTGCCCAAGAAGAAATCCGCGCCCAAACCGTCGGCCAAAAAATCCGAGAAGTAACGCGCGGGATATCTCGCCTCCTGATCGCTCATTCCGGTTTCTAATTTTCATGCAACTCCTCCCTTCACTTCGCCGACTGGCAACCTGCGCCTTGCTGGCGTGTGCGCTCGCGCACGCCGCCCCGTCCGGGCCCTTCAACCTCGATCTCCCGGATGACCCGGTCTCGGATCATCTCTCGATTACGAAGAGCATCGGAGCAGGGGAGACCGCTGACTACGGGACGTTTGAGGGCCCAGGTTGCCTCAAGCGCATCTGGGTCACATTATCGCGACCGGTCGGCTCCGGCCGCACCGTGGCGCCCGACGCCAAGCCGTCGCGTGCCTGGCAGAACCGAAAAATCATTCTGCGAATCTACTTCGACGGCTCGAAGACGCCGAACGTCGAAGCGCCCATCGGCGATTTCTTCGGCATCATGCACGGCGTGGATTACTACCCGGTGAACACCCAGTTCATCAGCGTGAAAGAGCACAACGGCTACGAGTGCTACTTCGACTTGCCCTTTGCGAAGTCGGCCCGGATCGAGATCACCAACGCCCCGGATGCGAACAACAGCGTCTACCTCCAGGTCGCGTGGCACCGCTATCCCGATCAGGAAATGAAGGAAAAGCGCCGCTTCTCCGCCCAGTGGCGGCGTGAGATGCCGACCCCGCGCTATGGCAACGACTACATGATCCTCGACGCCGACGGTCCGGGCCAGCTGATCGGTTTCTTCTACGGCGTGCGCCTGATCGACTCGGTCGACCGCTGGAGCCACGGCGGCGCGGAAAATCTCTACATCGACGGCCTCGGCGACCAACCGGCCTACATCCGCGGTATTGGCGGTGAGGATACGTTCGCTACCTCCTACGGCGGCGTCCTCCACCGGCCGGAATCGCACCTCTACGACGGCATTCCCTACTACGTGCCAGAAGACACGGGTGAGGCGCGCAGCGCACAGCGTCTGGTGGGTTACCGCTTCTACGTCGCGGATTCGATTAAGTTTAAGAAGTCCCTGCGTTTCCAGTTCGGCTCGATGGAGAACGACATCGCCTCGATGGTGTACTGGTACCAGGAGGGCACGCCGCGTCGTTTCGTCAAAATGCCCGAGTGGGGCAAGATGCTCCCGGGCGCCGAGCTGAAGGCGGGCCAGATGGATTTGGCGTTGCCCGATGACGGCTCGTGGAATCTCGGCCCCGTCCTGGAGAACGAGGACTCGGCCGCGCTTCGCGCGGCGATGAAACCGGGCGCAGCAAAATCCGAACCCGCCGCCGGCACGTGGACGAAGCAGCCAACGATTCACGGGTTCGTCGATTTCAACCATCTCCACCGCCCGGGCACCAGGGGCGTCGGCACGCATCACCGGAAGAAAGCCGCCGAAGCCGTCACCACGATTGAGGCCCCCTCCGACATGACTGCCAAGATCCGCATCGCCTGGGATGGCCGGCTGGTCCTGCGCGTTAACGACGTCGCGACCGAGTTTGGCAACAACTCCGCGTTCCGCCAGCGCACCGTCGAGGTGCCGCTTAAGAAGGGCCCCAATCGCGTGTCCGTGACGCTCAGCAACGATACCGGCACGAATCACGGTGGCTGGGCCTTTGCGTTCCGCGCGACCACGCCGGACGGAGCGATTCTCGTCCCGCGAGCTGACGGCAAATGAAATACCGCTACCGGGTTCTCGTTTTCCTCTTCGCGCTTTCGATCCTCACGTTCGTCGACCGCGTCTGCATTTCGGTCGTGGGGAAGTCGATGCAGGAAGACCTGCAGCTGTCGCCGACCCAGTGGGGCTGGATGCTCGGCATCTTCTCGCTAGCCTACGGGCTTTTCGAAATTCCTGCCGGTATCATGGGCGACAAGATCGGCCCGCGGCGTGTCCTCACGCGCATCGTCACGTTTTGGTCGGTCTTCACGGTGCTGACGGGCGCGGTGTCGAATTTCTGGCAACTTCTCATCGTGCGCGGCCTCTTCGGCGCGGGTGAAGCGGGCGCGTTTCCCAATGCCTCGGCCACGATTTCCCGCTGGTTTCCGGTCGTCGAGCGCGCGCGGGCGCAGGGCGTGGTGTTCATGGCGAGCCGGCTCGGTGGCGCGCTGACGCCCCTGCTGGTCATTCCCGTGCTGCAGGGCTACGGCTGGCGTGCCTGCTTCTACGTTTTCGGCGTCATCGGCCTCATTTGGCCGATCGCGTGGTATCTGTGGTTTCGCGACACTCCCGCGGAAAAGCGCGGTGTATCGCAGGCGGAGATCGCGGAGATCGGCAGCTCCGTGGCGCCCGTGGGCCACGTCAACATGTCGTGGAAACACATTCTGACCCGGCCCGCGCTGGGCTGGCTCATGTTGATGTACTACGCGTGCTGCTGGACGGCGTTTTTCTTCCTCGGCTGGCTGCACACCTTCCTCGAGCGCGCGCGCGGTTTCAGCAAAGACGACCTCGTGGCACTTTCCTGGCTCCCGTTCGTGCTGGGCGCCTGCGCCGCGATTCTCGGCGGTTTCACCAGCGATTGGCTCGTCAAGCGCATCGGCCTGAAGTGGGGCCGTCGTGCCGTCGCGCTCACGGGGCTGGGATTTTCTTCCGTGTGCATCGCGGCAGTGATGCTCACGCAAGACAAAGTCTGGACGGTCGTGTGGTTGGCTCTTGGATACGCCGGTTCCGATTTCATGCTGCCCGTCGCCTGGGCCGTGTGCCTCGATATCGGCGGGCGGCAGGCGGGGGCGGTCAGCGGCGCGATGAACATGGCGGGCCAGCTGGGCGCGTTTTCCACCAGCGTGGCGTTCGGCTATATCGTGAGTGCCACCGGAAATTACGATCTGCCCTTGATTCCGATGGCGGCAATGACTGTGGTCTCCGCGCTACTCTGGCTGAAAATCGATCCGACCAAGCCGCTCGCGCCGCAACCGGTCCCGCTCCAAGCCGTCTAGTCCCTGCGGATACTTCGTCCGCAGCGGCTTCAGCCTGCTTATCCAGCTTAAAAACCCCTCATGATATTGTCCTGTCTCCGCCCGGCTGCCGCCGGGTGTCTCGTCGCGTTGTCCACGTTGCCCGGTGCCTTGCTCGCGCAAACTGCGCCCGGCGCTCCATCCGGAGCCAGCGGCGCCGCTGGTGCCAATGCCGCACCCGTGACGCTCTCACCGTTCGAGGTCTCGGCATCTCAGGATAGCGGCTACGTGGGGCAGGATACGCTCTCCGGCTCGCGTCTCCGGACAAATCTGAAGGACGTCGCCGCGGCGATCAGTCCGATGACTGCGGAGTTTCTCCAGGACATCGCGGCCAACAGCATCGAGGACGCCGTCGAGTACGGCGTGGGCACCCGCATGGAAACCGACGACGCGCGCTCCGCCGGCCCGGTGAGCGACGGCTACAATGACACCGTACGGTCCATCCGGATACGCGGCCTCCCCGGTGGCGGTCGCAGCATCAACTTCTTCGGCGCCCCCGGGGAAGTGGATCTCTACATGACCGAGCGGCTCGAGGTCTCGCGCGGCCCCAATTCCATACTCTACGGCTTCGGCTCGCCCGCGGGAGCGATCAACGTCTCGAGCAAGCAGGCACGCACCGATAAGAACGCCTACAGCCTCTCCAATCGCATCGATTCCTGGGGCGGCGAGCGCTGGATCACCGACGCGAATTTCGCGGCGATCAAGCACAAGCTCGGCCTTCGCGCGGTGCTGCTGCGCAGCCGCGAAGATTCCTGGCGCGCCTCCGGGCACAACGATCAGGACCGCATCTTCCTCGCCGGCAAGTGGCAGATCGACCGCAAGACGAGCGTGCGTGCCGAGATCGAGCACGGTGATAGCAATCGTTTCGTACCGCGCCCGTTTTTCGCCAACGACCTCAAGTCCGTCTGGGACGCGAGCGGCCAGCCGATCTTCGATAATTTCGCCGCCACCTACGTTCCCGGCCGCCCGGGCACGGGCGCGGCCGGCACGCCGGGCAATCCCCTCCGCGACACCGGCACCACGGCGGTCACAGGCGTGCAGGAGCGCTCGGGTAACGATTGGGTCGTCGTGAGCGATCGCTTCTCGGCCGCGCAGAACTACCGCCGCTTCACCTACTCCGAGGCGCCCACCGCCGGCCTCATGTCGAATGATTTCGAGCACGGCCGCAGCAATCCCGAGGCCACACTTGAGGCAAATTGGGTCAGCGGCGTGTCGAAGACGACCAACGCCTCCGCCTTCATCCAGCGCGAGCTCGCGCCGGATCTCAATCTCGAGCTCGGCTTCAACCGCCAGACCAGCCGCGCAACCACCTACAATCTGCAAACCTGGAATGAATACGGTGTCGCCGCTGACACCAATCGCTACCTCCCCAACGGCCAGCTCCGCCCCGCGGACCAGCTTTACTACTTCGACGTCTCGCCGAATCGCCGCCCCTCCAGCATGCAGGCGAACCAGGGCCGCCTCACGCTCTCGTACGAGCGCAGCCTCCGCGATCTCGTCACTCTCCGCCTCGCCGGCCTCGGTGAAATGGCCGCGACCAAATCGCGGACCGACTACTTTCAACAGTATTGGCTGAAAGGCCCCTCGCTTACGAGCGGCGGCGCCTTCATCGCCACCCCGGAAAATGCCGCGAACCTCACGCGCTACCGCTACTACCTTCCGAATCTCGCCGTGCTCGACGACCGGAATTTCCGTATCCCCGGTCCCATCGCCTTGGGCGATTCCACGCCCTATCAGGACCCGACCACGGGGACCGTATCCAATATCTACATGCGGGAATTCAACCGCCAGCAGGGCAACATCAACTACGTGGACCGCGAGACCAGCGCCACGATGGGCGTCGCGCAGGCGTATCTCTTCAAGCGCCGCCTCGTCGGTACCTTCGGCTATCGGCAGGACCGCCTCAAGAACTGGGTCGGCGTGCCCTTCCGCGATCCCGCCGCCGAAGCCATCGCCGCCAACACCGGCGTGTGGACCGCCGCCGATCCGCGCAAATTCACGCCGTCCGTCTTCACCGGTCACACCCGCACGCTCGGCGGCGTCTGGCACATCACGCCGTGGCTCTCCGGTTTCTTCAACACCTCCAGCAGCGTCAACACCCCCGGCGTCAGCTACGTC
>JAZKEV010000507.1:24168-28778 GCA_040386765.1 Verrucomicrobiota bacterium
TCACCGTGCACGCGGCGTCTGCATTTCCATCGATCTTGATCGTCGCCATCGGCTTGTTCCTCGTGAGGTAGTTGATCCAGCGGTCGGCCTGCTCGCTCACGCCACGCGCTCCAGCCGCTGCTTCTCGCGCAGCTCCTCCTCGAGCCGTCGCCCGCCGGCAAGACGACCGACTACGGCCTGAAGCTTAGCCTGCTCGACAACCGCGTCTTCGTCACCGCGACAAAATTTCACACCCGCTCGCAGCGGGAGTACGCCTTCTCCGGCTTCAACAAGACCAACCTCGTCAATATCTGGACCGCCCTCGCCGACTCCGGCGGGCTCCCTGCCGACGAGGCCACCTTTGCCCGCCGCCAGTCAGAAGTGATCGGCATGGTGCAAGGCTATACCCAGGATTCCGAGAGCCGCGGCCTGGAATTCGAAGTGGTCGGCCAGGTCCTCCCCGGCTGGTCGGTCTCGATCAACTATTCCAAGAACAAGACCGTCCGCTCCAACATCGCCTCGGAGTATCGCACCTACCTCGATGCCCACAAAGCGTACTGGAAGAGGTTCGCCGACTACTCCCTCACGCAGAATCCCGCGGCCGCCGGCGTGGAGCGCGCCCCCAGCTCAGTAAACTGGCGCACACCCGCTGAGATCGCGGCCACCGGCGACTTCACGGTCAACACCGACAGCGTGAACGAAGCGCTGGCCGATGCCGAGCAGCTGTTCTTCGACAATCCCCACGTGTTCGAAGGCCGCCGCTTCGTCGGCGACCCGCTCCATAGCGTGAACCTCCGCACCCGCTACGATTTCCGCCAGGGCACCCTCAAGGGCCTCTCGGTCGGCGCAGGCACGCGCCTGCGCTTCGGCCGCGTGGCCGGTGCGCGCACCGATTACACCCTTCCTGCCGGCGCCGACTACACCGACACGTGGAATGGCCGCACCGTCGACCGGATCGCGACCGTCAATGCCAAGGACCAGGCCGTCTACGATCTGCAGCTAACCTACTCGCTCCCGATCCTGCAGCGGAAAGTGCGCTGGCAGATCCAGCTCAACATCAAAAACGTCCTCGATCAGCGCGAGCTCATCGTGAATAATCTCCACCCGGCCACGCTCACGCCGCTCACCTACCGTTATCAGGATCCTCGCCAGTTCGTTTTGACCAACACGGTAAATTTCTAAACCGGACTATCGTCCCATGCGGCGGAGAAGTGGCAGATCGTTCCGAGTTCATTTTATGCCGACGATTACCCCTCCCATGCTCCGCCGCACTTTCATCACCGGCATGACCGCCGCCGTGGCGGTCAGCGCCGCGCCTGCGGCCAGATCGACTCCCCTCAAAATTGGCCAGATCGGCACGACTCATTCCCACGCCTCGGGCAAGCTAACCACGATCCGCGATCTGCCGGAGCTGTGGTCCGCCGTCGGCTGGGTTGAATCCGACCCTCGGCGTGCCAGCGCGGCCAAAGCCAAAAAGCCTTACAATGGCGTGCCCCTGCTTAAGGATGAGCAGGAACTCCTCGGCATGAAGGAGGTCGCGGCGGTGATCGTGGAAACGGGCATCGAGGAGGCCTGCGCCACCGCGCTGCGCGCGCTTAAAGCCGGCAAGCACGTACACCTTGATAAGCCCGGCGCCCTCGATCACGAGGAGTTCAAAGCGCTGCATCGCGAGGCTGCGACGCGCGGACTCACCATCCAGATGGGCTACATGCTGCGGTATAATCCCGCCTTCGAGCTGCTCTTGGACGTCGTACGCCAAGGCTGGATCGGAGAGGTCCTCGAGATCGAGGCCTCGATGGGCAAGAAGATCGGGGATGCGGAGCGCGCGAACATCAAGGCCCTGCCAGGCGGCGCGATGTTTGAGCTCGGGTGTCATCCGATCGACATCATCGTCACCCTCCTCGGCAAGCCGGCCAGGGTGAAGAGCATATCCACCCCCAGCCGCTCCGATGGCACCCACGATCACCAACTCGCGATCCTCGAGTATCCCCGCGCGTCGGCGGCGGTACGGATCAATCTTTCCGACCCGTTCGGCAACGAGCGGCGGCGCTTCGCCGTGAGCGGCACGGAGGGAGCAGTCGAGATCCTGCCCATGGAGTCGGGCTCGGTCTCCCTCTGGTTTTCCCAAAATCGAGGCGCCTACAAGCGCGGCAAGCAGACGGTGTCGCTCCCCAGCAAGGGCGGCCGCTACACGGGAGAATTCATCGACCTCGCCAAAATCGTGCGGGGCGAAAAGTCCCTGGCGTGGACCGGCGCACACGACATCATCGTCCACGAAACCCTGCTGCGCGCCTCCGGCGTCTGGGCGTAAGCGCCACGGGATGCCGCGCTCTGCCTTTTCCGTCCGTCAGGAACTGTTTGAGAGCTGAGTCTGAAATAGGTATCCTATCTATGGATACGTAACGCCTGAGCCCTGAGAGAGAGAGAGCGCGCGAGGCGAAAGCATCCCATGGTGAACCAGCCAATAAGGTTCGTCCCGGGCGACAGGCACTGGAACGAGCTTAAAAACAAGACCAACCGGAAGGGCCCTGAGCGAGGCGCAGTGGCGTGGGCGCAGCTGTCCCGATGAAGGCCTGCGAGTAAAGGCGTGCCTAGGGGTTGCGCACCGGGACCGGCCGGCGTGACTTCCTGGGGGCTAATTTCGTGCGGGCATCCCCAGCCTGAATTTGTTTCAGATTGACTGGACTGCGCTGGAACACGATCCACAGACCCAGCCGGCGTCGCGCGCCGGGAAGCATCCCCGGTGAATTTACCCCCGCCAGAAAACCTGTCCGACGTCGATCAAACCCGCTGGTTCACAGACGAGGTGCGCGCCCATGAATCGTCGCTCCGCTCCTATCTGCGGGGCTCGTTTCCGACGGTGCGCGACGTCGACGACGTGGTGCAGGAGTCTTTCCTGCGCATATGGAAAGCTCGCGCCGGGCAGCCGATCCAATCGGCGCGAGCCTTCCTTTTTCGTGTCGCGCGCAACCTCGCGCTCGATGTTGTGCGCCGCCGCCGCGTTGCCCCGGTCGAGGCGGTAGGAGAATTGGCCGAGCTGCGCGTCGTAGATGAGAGGCCCGGTGCGGCGGAGACCCTGAACGCCCAGGAGAAATTAGCCGTTCTCACCGACGCGCTCGATGCGCTCCCTGTGCGGTGCCGGGAGGCCATCATCTTGTGCAAACTTCAGGGAAAATCCTATCGTGAAGCAGCCATGAGTCTGGGCATTGCGGAGAAAACCATTGCCGAACACGTCTACCGCGGCACCCAGCGGCTCGGCGAGGAACTGAATAAACGCGGCATCGATCGTTTCGGAACATGAAGCCGGACGGCACCCATGCAGGATCCACTCCTCCCCTCCCCGCCAATCGCACGGGTGAGGAAGCGCTGGCTTGGGCCGTTTCTTCGGGGGCGGCGGAGACTTTGGTCGAGGATCTCCGTGTGCGCTCGCGGCGCCGCCGATCGCAACGCCTCACGATCGGCGCTGCCGCGCTGGTCTTGGTAGCGGCAAGCTTCGTAGCTCTGCGTCCCACAGCCCCTCAGCCGCTCACTCCCTCGCCTGCCGCTGCGTCAGCCGTGGTAAACACTCCGGCTCGTCGTACGCTCGCCGACGGATCGGTGGTCGAGTTGGCCCGTGGGGCGGAGATCGCGGTGGAGTTTTCCGACGGGCTGCGCCGGGTGGTGCTTCGCCGAGGCGAAGCACATTTCGCCGTGGCGCACGATACGTCTCGGCCTTTTATTGTGGTGGCGGGCCGGATTGAGGTTCGAGCCGTGGGCACCGCGTTCCTCGTCGGCCACGTCGACAAACACATCGATGTGCTTGTGACCGAAGGCCGCGTCGCCGTGCTCAAGCCCACCGCCACGTCCGCGGCCGCTCCGATCGCCTCCGGCGGCGCACTCGCGATGCTCGACGCCGGACACCAGGCTCTTTTCACGGATGACCCCGTGGAAGCTGCCAAGCCGGAGATCATAGCCGTTTCCGCCACTCAGCAGGCCGCCCGCCTGGCGTGGCGCGTGCCCCGGCTCGAGTTTGCCGCCACACCGCTGCGCGAAGTGGTCGCGATGTTCAATCGGCACGGCGCCACGCATCTTGCGCTCGACCCTGCACTCGACGACTTGCGACTAAGTGGTGTGCTGCGCGCCGACGATGTCGATTCTCTGCTGCTTGTCCTCAAAAACGAGTTCGGCATCGCCAGCACCGCGGGCAGCCGGAGCGAGATTACCCTGCGTCGCCCCTGACCCGTCCGCGTCGACGCCCTCCCGCCAGGGATTATTTCCGCGGCGACTAGGAGATTCGGCCGGGAGGATCGTCGTCATCGGATATGATTCTCTGCAGCCAGCGGCCGCTCCGTCGCAGTCTGACGCTGTTTGCGTTCGTGTTCCACGCCCTGCTGACACTCGCCTCGGCGGCGACCAATGGCACCCGCGCCTTCAATCTTCCCGCGGAGAAAGGGGATGTGGCGCTCCGGCGGTTTTCCGAGCAGGCCGGCGTGGAAGTCGTCTTCGGCACCGCCACCGCCGCGCAGGTGCGCACGAATCCCGTGAGCGGCAATTTCGCCCCGCGCGAAGCCCTCACCCTGATGCTGGACGGCACCGGCCTGGTCGTCACGCCCAACGAGAAGACCGGAGCCCTTACCGTCTCGCGCGACCCA
>JAZKEV010000507.1:28796-32658 GCA_040386765.1 Verrucomicrobiota bacterium
GTCGGGCGGCGCCAGTGGTCGGCGACCGCCCGAAGGAAAACCCAGCGTCAGGTGATAATCGCGTTACGAAGGGCAGCGACGAGAGCGTCGTGCTCTCGCCGTTCGAGGTGCTGGGCGAACGCGACACCGGCTACGCCGCCACCGACACCCTCGCTGGCACCCGGCTGCGGACGCCGCTGAGGGATGTCGCCGCCTCGATCAGCGTCATCACGAAAGACCTGCTGGATGATCTCGCAGCCACCTCCATGGCCGACCTTCTCGTCTACACCACGAGCACGGAAGTGACGGGCATCGGCGGTAATTTTTCGGGCTCCTCCGCCAACACCTACAATCAGGATTACGAGACCCAGCGCGAATCAGTCTCTCCCTCCACCCGCATCCGGGGCCTGGCAAGTGCGGACCAGACGCGAAACTTCTTCGCCAGCCCCTTCATCCCGCTCGATGCCTACAATACGCAGAGCATCACGATCAATCGCGGCGCCAATGCCATCCTCTTTGGCTTCGGCAGTCCGGCCGGAATCATCGAAAATACGCTGATCGCCCCCCGCTTCAAGAATCAGGGCTCGGCGCAGGCGCGCTTCGGTAGCTACGGCACCTATCGCGCCTCGCTCGACATCGACCGGGTGCTCGTGCGCGACAAGCTCGCAGGCCGCCTCGCTTTTCTCAAGGACCGCCGGCACTACGAGCAGAATTCCGCCTACCGCGAACAGGAGCGCCTCTATGGCGTGACGACTTACCGGCCTTTTCAAGGCACCACGATCCGGCTCAATGGGGAGACGGGCAAAATCGCCCAGCGCCTCCCGCGCGTCGACCCACCCCTCGATAGCCTCACGCCGTGGTGGTGGTTCGGGCAGCCCGCACGCGACAACAATCTGTTCAACGCCGGCTCGCCCGCCCGCACCATCCAGCGCGCCAATAACACCGACGGCTCCTTTGCCTGGACCACCAATCCCGCGCTGATCTACCCCAGCGAGTCCGCGCGCAATCCCGTCGATGCCTTTCCCGCGCAGGCCACGATCTCCGGCACGACCTACTACTACGGTGGGCCGCGGAGCAGCGCTGAAGTCGAGCGTTTCGTCTACCTCAACCCCATCGGCGGCTTCCTCCTCGCCCGGCAGGTGCTCGACCGCTCGATCTACGACTATCGCGCCGACATGCTCGATGGTCCCAACAGCGGCACCCAGTTCCGCTTCAACGCCGGCAATATCGCAGTCGAGCAGCTCTTTCTCCGAGGCAACGCCGGCGTGGAGCTGGTCTACGACTACCAGGACAGCATGCAGTCGGTGCTGCGTAACTTCGCCGGCTATCGCGGCAACAACCTCTTCATCGATCCCAACCGCGAGACCAGCGACGGCCGCCCCAATCCCAATTTCGGCCGCCCTCTCCTCTCTGCGAGCGGCCGCTTCGGCCGCGACAACGCTGAGTACCAGACGGCGCGAATCACGGCTTTCATCAAACACGACTTCCGCCCCCGCAAAAACCTTCTCGGCCGTATCCTCGGCACACATACGTTCACCGGCCTCTGGACCGATCATAAGAACGACGTGTTTTCGCTCCAAGGCTGGGCTGCCATTGCCGCCAACGGCTGGCGCGGCGGCACCAATGGCGCGGGGCTCGGCGACCGAGCCATCACCAACGTCGTCTATCTCGGTCCGTCGCTCGCCAGCATTTCGTCGCCCGCCAATGCCCGCATCCCCTCGGTGCAGACCGCCATTTCCTACCCTGCCACCTTCCAGGCGTGGAACACGTTCGCACCGGTCGGCACGCCTCAAGCGAGCACGCCTTGGGCGCAGTACCCGCTCACGATCCACCAATATCCCGACTACGCCCGGCTCGCCGACACCGTCACGCTCAGCAACAATGCCGCTCAATCGTACGCCGGCATCTGGCAGGGCAATTGGTGGAACAACGCCCTCGTTTCGACCCTCGGCTGGCGTCACGACAAAGTTGCGACGGCCTTCGGCAGCCAGACCACCATCGATCCCGTCACCGGCGCTCGCCCCGTCAGCCGCCCCAAGCTCACGCCCGGCCTTAGCGCGGAGAACAGCACCTTCACCTACGGCCTCGCCTATCATGTACCTGCGCGCTGGCTTGAGCGCCTCCCCGGCCGCCCGACTCTCTCCCTCTACTACAACGACTCCGCGAACTTCCAGATCACCGGCGCGCGCCGCAACATGGCAGGCAGTTACTTTCCTCCGCAGGAGGGCGACACACGCGAGATCGGCATCGGCATCAGTGCGCTCGATAACAAGTTCAGCGTGCGTCTCGCTCGATACGAAACGAGGCAGGATAATATCACCGATGACCGCATCACGCCGATCCTGAACCGGCTCGCGCTCTTCGAGCAGCTCATCCTGAACAATGTCCCCAAGGCCCAGCTCGACGCCGGCGGCTACGTGGGCATCGACAGCGGGTCGCTCTCTCCGCTGTTCCAGCAGTATCTCCGGTACTATCAATTCGCCACCACGGGCACACGCGCCGACGGCACCGTCAGCTCCAACTTCGTGAATCCGCCTGGCACTGTGGAAGTCACCGATGCCACGTCGAAAGGGCTGGAGATCGACGCCATCTTCAATCCCATGAAAAACTGGCGCATCCTCTTCAACGTCGCGAAAGAGGAAGCCGTCCGCGGTGAAACCAGTGCGACCTTCGGCGCTCTCGTCGACGAGCGCCTCGCCGAATGGCGCAAGCCCATTGTCTGGAATTCCGTGATGGGAGCGTGGACCGGGCAGAGCTACTCCGAGGTCAACATCATCAATCCCCTCACCACGGCACGCCTCCAAGTCGGCGCCCCGGTCTCGGAGCTCCGGAAGTGGCGCGCCAATATCGTGACAAGCTACCGCTTCGATCGCGAGACACGGCTCCGCGGCTGGTCCATCGGAGGCGCGGCGCGCTGGCAGGACAAGGTCGTGACTGGCTTTCCGGTCATCAATCCCCCCTCGGGCCTCGTCTCCGATATCCAGCATCCCTTCACCGGCAGCGACTCGATCACCTTCGATGGTTGGGTCGGCTACGAACGCCGCATCTTCTCCGACCGCATCAACTGGAAAGTGCAGCTCAACGTCCGCAACGTGCTCGACGATAATCTTCTCATACCCGTCCGGGCCAATCCTGTCACCATCGGCGACCTCGTCACCCACGATACCGTCTCGTACCGCATCGGCGAACGCCGCACGTGGGAGCTGAGCTCCACGTTCTCATTTTAGTTCGAGGCGGGCGGCACACGCTTACCGTCTGCGTATGACACGGGCGCAGCCACCGTTGCCGCCGGTTCCAAACTGATCTGCCCCATTTCAATTACTGGCGCCAGTGAGCGCGGTCAGAGTTTTCGCTCTGGCGGATTCCAGATAGCCTTCAACCAGCGCGCGAAAATACGGAAGCACCACGTGCATTTCCGAGGCGTCGGGGTTGTCCCCGGCAGTGGAACTCGCCGCAGTGCGCACCATGTCGCCAAAATCGTAGAGAGAGAGGCCCGGCATCACGGTGTCGAGGTCGATCACAGCAGCGGCGCGGCCCGTGATGTCGTCGAGCATAACGTTATTGATCTTGGTATCGTTATGCGTGGCGCGCTGGCAGTTCGAGGAGCACGTCGGTGTCGCTCTCGGCGCACGCCGGCGGCCCGACCCAGGGGATCTTCGCCCACGGCGTGGCGCAGCGCCTCGAAGCGACTGCGCGTGTGGTGGAAATTCGGGATTGTTTCGTGTAAGCGCGCACCGGGCAGATCCTCCAGCAGTGCTTGGTATTCGCCAAACGCCCGCGCGGCCTCGCGGGCCCGCGTATCGCTCGTCACGCGCTCGACGGTGTGCGTGCCTTCGATAAAATCATAGAGCCGCCACCAGTTGCCCGTCGCATCCTGATGGAC
>JAZKEV010000508.1:0-3003 GCA_040386765.1 Verrucomicrobiota bacterium
AAAGTGTTACCTCTAACCCCGGCCACGTGTTACCCATTACCCCGGTCAAAACAGGGCCGCCCCGCCCTACCTTTCCGCGCTGCTTTGTGGCCGACGCAATCATCCCGTGTTCACGTGCGCGCCGCTCACTCCGGCACGCAGCCCCCTTTGTTATGCGAGCCGTTGCCTAAGACGCGGGTAGTTCTTCATTTCCGGCACGCTTCTCTTACATAGTGGCGGCAGACCGTAAACCCCTGCACGCCCATGAAACCCTCCCGTGTTGCCCGCCTGGATACGTCGCGCGCGCTCCTCGCCGCTGCGCTTATCGCCCTGCCGCTCGTCGGCTATTCCGCCGCGCCCGCGGTGCCCACCGCGGCCGAGACCCGTGCCGCCGCTGCTACTAATACCACCGGCGAAGAGACGGTGACGCTCGACCCCTTCGTCATCCGCGAAGACGACAATGTCGGCTACTCTGCCAACAGCACGCTCGCCGGCACGCGCATCAACACCGCGCTCCGCGATGTTGGCGCCTCGATCAGCATCATTACGCCCGAGTTTCTCGCCGACACCGCATCGACCAATATCGGCGAGCTCCTGTCGCTGACCACCTCCACCGAGGTCGGCGGCGTCTTCGGCAACTTTGCCGGCGGCGAGCTCGGCGGCGTCCGTCCCGACCAATCGGAGAGCCGCGAAAACCCGCAGGGCAACCAGCGCGTGCGTGGCATCGGCCCGGCCACCGTCACCCGCGACTACTTCATCACCGACATCCCTTTCGATTCCTACAATACCGCGCGCGTCACCATCAGCCGCGGCCCGAACTCCCTCCTCTTCGGCATCGGCAATCCCGCCGGCATCATCGAGGGCTCCATCGTGCAACCGCAATCGCACCGAGATCGGCGCCCGCTACGGCTCCAAGGACTCCTACCGCGCCACGTTCGACGTCAGCCGCGTGCTCGCGAAGGACCGCCTCGCCTTCCGCATCGCGACCGTCGGCGAGCAAAACAACTTCAAGCAGGAGCCCGCTTTCGATCGCAAGAAGCGCATCTACGGTGCGCTCGAGTTCGTAATCCGAGACGGCAAACGCTCGACCTGGCTGGGCAAGAGCACGCTCCGCCTCTCCGGCGAGTTCGGCGACAGCCAGTCCATCCCGGTCAACGTGATCCCGCCGCTCAACTCGATGAACAATTTCTTCGGCACGCCGGACCCTGCCATCGACGACATCCCCGGCGTGGTCCTCGATCCCCGCATCAAGCGGGGCAATCCGGCCTTCAACTACGTGCCGCGCACCACCGTCGACAATCGCGGTGCCTCCGCCGACATCGTCGCCCGCTATCCCGGCATCGCCGTCCCGTATTTCATCCAGATCCCGCTCATCTACGCGCAGCCCGGCCAGACCGAGCCCGGCTATCCCAACTCGAACAGCCCCGCGCTCGCCGGCATCAATGGAATCATGGGCCGCGTCCGTTGGGCGCAGAATCCCAACCAGCGGCCCGCGACGGACATGTTCTACACCAACACCACGCTCTTGACCGGCTTCGTCGCCCCGAGCCTGCAAGACCGGAGCATCTTCGACTATCGCAATCGCCTGATCTCCGGCGGACTCAACCGCGTCGAGCAGAAGTTCCAGGTCGGCACGGTCGCCTTTACCCAGGAGTTCTTCGATGGCCGCGCCGGCGTCGAGGTCGCCTACGACACGCAGGAGACCCGCTCCTTCCGCGCGCTGCCTTTCTCCTTCGGCGACAACGGCGGCGGCAATCCCGCCAGCGCCATCGCCATCGACGTCTCGCAGTATCTGCCCAACGACCAGCCCAACCCCAACGTGGGCCGGCCTTTCGTGCAGCAACAAGGCGTGCAGGACCGCGTCCAGGATCGCGCGCGCGATGCCTTCCGCGCCACCGTATTCTACCGGCTCGATCTCGAAGATCGGAAGAAGCGCGTCTTCGGCATCCCGCTGGGCAACCACACGCTGACCGGTCTCTACAACACCCAGAAGATCGACGCCTTCAGCCGCAACTATGCCCTCGGCTGGGCCAGCAACACCCGCAACCTGAACACCGACGTCTTCCAGGCCACCCTCGGCGGCGCATTTCGCACCACGCCTGTCCTGGTGCAATATCTCGGGCCCTCGGTCGTCGGCGCCAATTCGCTGAGCGACGTGCGCATCACCGACGTCGTGACCGCCCGCATCCCGAGGGAGGGCGATGTTTACAACGTCAGCTTCTTCGATTTTACCAACAAGCGCCTCGTCACCGAGCCGCTCTCGATGCTCCGCTTCCTCAACGGCGCCTCCAAGAGCCGCCAGCGTCTCGGCTCGGAATCGCTCAGCCTCAAGAGCGATTTCTTCAACGACACGCTCGTCAGCGTCGTCGGCTGGCGCTGGGATCACCTCGAGACCTATTCGAGCGAGGGCAACACGCGCTTCGCCGACGACACGCTCAACATCGCCGGCCTGCGCCTGCGCGACGCCGCCGACCTCGACGAGAAGGTCCACAACTTTACCTGGAGCCTCGTCGGCCGCCTGCCCCGCCGTTTTTCCTCCAAGCTCCCGCTCGGCATGGAAATCGGCGGCTATTACAATGCCTCGGGCAACTTCAATCCCGTCAACGTCCGCACCAACCTCAATGGCGCGATCATCCCCGCCCCCGCCGGCACCACCAAGGAATACGGCGCGCTCATCGAGTTTCTCGATCGCCGCGTCTCGCTCCGCGTGAACTGGTTCAAAACCATCCAGACCGATTCGAGCAACAATGCCGGCGGCGCCACGGGCAATGTGTACAACCTGCCGACCTTCATCGCCGACCGCTACATGACCGCGCGCAACGAGGGCATACCCTTCGCTTCGATTCCCGGCGTCACCGCCGCCGGCTACACCTCATATGAGCAGCTGGTTGGCACCTTCTTCCAGCTCCTCCCGGAGCCGACCAACACCATCAAGAACATGCGCTATAATGCGGCCGGAACCGCGGTGGTCGCCGACGGCATCCAAGGCCTGACCGACACCAGTGACATCGAGGCCAAGGGCAT
>JAZKEV010000508.1:3013-6626 GCA_040386765.1 Verrucomicrobiota bacterium
GAAGCCGAACTGGTTGGCAATATCACCAAGCGCTGGCGCGTCTCCTTCAACGTCGCGCAGCAGGAGACCGTCGTCAGCGGCTCGGCCCGGCTCACCAAGCGGGTCGCAGACGCGCTCTACGCGAATCTCGTGAAGTTCAACCTGCTCGGCATCGACCAGGGCCCCGCGCTTCCCGAGCGCCAGACGTTTGGCTCGCGCTACGCCAGCAATGTCGGCACGGCCCTCGCCGCGACCGTGGCGCGCGATGGCGCGCGCTCGCCGGAGCAGCGCGAATGGCGCGCCAACTTCGTCACCACGTACGATCTGAAGGACTTCGAGAATCCCCTCCTCAAGGCCATGAGCGTCGGCACCGCTGTCCGCTGGCAGGGCAAAGTCGCGATCGGTGCGCCTTTCCTGCGGGGCGAAGCCCTCAAGCAGAAGATCGTCGAGACCGACGCGCGCTTCACCAGCACGAGCCAGATCAGCGACAATGACGAGGTGATGCAGACGCAGTTCCCCGACCTCGCGAATCCGTTCTACGGCCCCGAGGAACTCGCGGGTGACGTGTGGGTAAGCTACCGCCGGAAGATCTTCAAGAACATCGACTGGCGGCTGCAGCTCAACGTCCGCAACGCGTGGGGCAACGGTGAAGACATCCCGGTCACCGCCAACCCCGATGGCTCGATCGCCGTGATACGCATCCCGAACGAGACGCGCTGGCTGCTTTCGAGCACGTTCTCGTTCTGATGACAGGCCCTCCGCTCTTTCCTCCTTTCCGTTCCTGGTTCGGATGAAGAACGCTAATCTGCGCTAATTTCCGGAAGCGGCGGCAATCCAGCTCTGCGGGCTTCGCCTGATCGGCGAAGCGTGGACGCTTTTCGGAAAAACTCAGTGGCTGACCGCGTAGCCCTGCTCGGGAGTGCCCCAGCCGGAAATTTTTGAGGAATGGACGGAATGGGCGGAATGGACGGGATGACACGAGCCACGACCCAAGGTATAGTAAGCCAGGGTTGGGTCAGGCCAAACGGACGTGGGAATCTTAAAAGAAACGAGGGTGAACTATGCGTGAGGAAGGGAGTTTTGGGCACTCGCAAACGACGAGATGGTGGGAAGCGACGAGGCCAAATCCTCCTCTATTTCCGGGATATGCCGGGGTTGGACGGGATCGGCTGGGGTTCTCCCCCAACTGCTATTTTTGTCATCGTGAGCGCAGCGAAGAATCCATGGCCCCGAGGTAGGACGAACGCGTGGATTCTTCGCTGCGCTCAGAATGACAGACCTTTTTAGACGCCCGCTCAAAGACGGGGAGACAGAAAGGCGGGTGCCGGTTGGGACCGGGGTGGCTACCGAATCGCGCATATGGCGCTCGGGACGAGCGCCGCCACAGAGCCCCTTCGCCTTCTCGCTTCTCGCAGCCTGGTACAACAGACGTCTGCCCAATCCAGGGCGGGTTTTAACCCGCCCTACTGCAAACCTGTGACTCTCTGTATTCTACTCCGTCGTCTGCCGCTTCGCTTTCGACTTTCCGCCTTTCCAGATATCGTACTGCGGGTCGGCGTACTCGTTGAAGAAGGCCTCAAGCCGGCCTTGCAGCTCGGCCTTGATCTTTTCCGTGCCGGGCTGGCCGAAGAGATTCATCCGCTCCGCGGGATCGTTCTTCATATTGTAGAGTTCGTGGGGCCCCTGCGGTTTGCGCAGCACGAGCTTCCACTCCTCTGTCCGGATCGCGCGGCAGATTTCGAATTCGAAGAAAACGGCATTGTCCTTCACTGCCACGATCTCGCCGCGCAGCGCGCCCGAGAAATCCCGGCCCGGCAGTTTCGGTTGCGTTGGCCGCTTGTCCGCCAAGCCGAGGTGCCCGAGCACCGTGGGGAGGAAATCGTAGTTGCTCACCAGCGTGTCGTTTGCCTTGCCGGCCGCCACCTTGCCCGGTTGGTGGAAGATGTAGGGGATCTTCATCATCAGCTCGTGCGCACCCACCGGCCGCGAATGATCGCCCATGCCCCACGTGCCGTTTTGCCCGCCCATCCAGCCTTGGTCCGAGGTGTAAATGACGAGCGTATTCTCGGTGAGCCCATTGCGCTCGAGGGCCGCCATGATCTCGCCAACGCCGTCATCCACGCCGCTCACTTCCGCCGCCACACGCCGGATCGACTCGGTCTTATTGTGGAACTGCTTCAACTGCTTTTGCCAGGGATGCATCGCGTCGCGCGGAAACGACGGCAAGTCCTTGTCCGCGTAGTAGGCGGCGTGGCGGTTCTTCGATTTATTTCCCAGCAGCGCGCCGAGCGCGTAGGGGCCGTTGTAGGCGAGGAAGAGGAAGAAGGGCTTCGCCTTGTTCTGCTCGATGAACTCCACGCCTTTCCGCGTCCACAGGTCCGTCGTGTAGCCCGGCTCTTTGCGCACCGCGCCGTTTTCGATGACGTCCTGATTGTAGAACTCGTTGGTGTGGCCATCCGGTTTGGTAGTCCACGTGGTGAAACCCTCCGAGGGCGTGAGGTTGGCGCCAAGGTGCCACTTGCCGCTCAGACCGCACACGTAGCCGGCATCGCGCAGAATTTCCCCGAGGGAGGTGAACTCCTTCAGCGTGTTGTACGCCTCCGGGCCCATCATAAACTTCGGATCGAGAAACGAATGCACACCATGCTGCGACGGCACCAGCCCGGTGAGAAAGGTGGCCCGCGTGGGCGAGCAGACGGGATTGCTGCTGAGTGCGCGGGTAAACATCGTGCCGCCGGCGGCGAGTTTATCGATGTGGGGGGAGCGTATGTCCTTGTTCCCGTAACACCCCAGCGTCCACGCGCCTTGGTTATCGGTCAAAATGAAGACCACGTTCACCGGTTTTGCGGGTGAGGCCCCACTGACTAATGGGGTGCAAGCCCCCGCCACGACGCAAAAAAAGGATACGAGCAGGGGGATTCGCATGGGGTAGAGAAACTAACGTCAGTTGGGTGCCCGCCAATGAGAATCGGCCTTCGTGGTAGCCCCGCGTGGGACAGGGTACATCTCCACCTTCTATGTAGGTCTACACCTCCTCCTTTTGTCCGTCCCAGTACGGCACTATGTCGATATGTTCCCACTCAACCTCTGGATTGCCTCGGTTTTCGCGAAAACGGCCCCTTGGCGTCTCGTTACCACCCTCGGCTTCCTGACGCTCGCCCTTCCGGCGCTCCACGCGCAGGCGCCGTCGGTTTCCTCCCGTGCGGCGGAAACGATCTCGAGCGGCGGCCTCTACACCTACCAGATCGCGGCGACCAACTCGCCGACCAGCTATAGCGCTGCCGGCCTGCCCGCTGGGCTCGCGCTGAACTCCACCACCGGCGAAATTCGCGGCGTGTGCGGCTTCAACACCGGCACCTACACCGTCACGGTCAGCGCGACGAATGCCTCCGGCACCGGGTCCGCCACGCAGAACTTCGTGGTCAATGGCGGCGGCCCGATCGAGATGCCCTACGTCCGCGCCGTGCTGGCTCCCGCCGCCGGCACCTACCGCGTGGGTGATCCGCTGCTCTTCCGGGTGCAGTTCGCGAATGGTTACAGCTTCCCCTACGTGACCGGCCGCCCGCGCATCGCCCTCACCATCGGCGGGGTCACCCGCTACGCCAGCTACGCTTGGGGCAGCGGCGATGAGTAT
>JAZKEV010000509.1:0-2498 GCA_040386765.1 Verrucomicrobiota bacterium
GGTCGAAGAAGCTGCGAGTGTCGGTCGAGCCATCGAGGCGGCCGGCGTTCTGCTTGAGCTGGAGGTTGGGCTCATTGCGATCGCTGGTGTATCCCCAGCTGACGCCGCGCATGCGGGCGCTCACGACATTGAAGTAGCCTTCGGCGTCGGAGTCATACCACTGATAGGAACGCGAGTAGGCGGTGGAGGCGTCGAGCGTGGTGGTGGGAGAGAGTTTCCAATTCAGCGCGGGGTTGATGAGGAAGGTGGCGCCGTACTTGCGGAAGTTGGTGCCGGCGCTGGTGACGGTGTTGGTGGTGTCGGTGGCGCTGGTCGCGATCGTGCGCATAGAGTTCGCGCTCGGCGCATCGGGCTGGCTCGCGGCGGTCGTGGCGGCGGCGAAGGTCCAGTTACGGTTGTGGAACGGCGCGTTGTAGTAGTTATAGCTCGTGCGGAGGGACAGGATAAGATCGGGGGTGGCCTTGAAATCGAGGTTCACGAGGAGCGCGTCGCGGAAGGTGGGCTTGAGGCCGTCCTGCCAGTTCACCGAGCTGATGCGGGGGATCTCGGTGTCGTTATCGGCGGCGGAGGCGTTGAAGGTGCGGCCGAGGGCGGCGATGATCTTCTGCTCGACGTAGGTGCCGGTATGATTGGCGCTGACGACGACGCCGAGGCGGCCGTTGAGCAGCGTGTCGGAGAACTCCAAGGAGCCGCCGGGCAGAGCCTTCGAGCGCTCTTGATTGTCCCAGCCCATGGTCTTGCCGAGCTGGAAGGCATACTCGTTGAGCGTGAGGTTGGCGTTGTAGTTGATGCGGCGGCCCCTCTGATTGAGGGCGCTCTTGCTCTTCACGTTAATGGAGCCCGCGAGGCTGTTGGCCGGCTGATCGGAGAGGGGGGTCTTGCTGAGTTCGATGGTGTCGATGGTGGAGAGCGAGACCTGCTCGAACTGGAAATCGCGGCCGGTGCCGATGCCGACGTCGGCGGCGGCGACGGGATTGCCGTCGATCATGACGCTGGCGTATTTCGAGGACATGCCGCGGACGCGCACGGTGCGGGCATCATTTTCGACGTAGTCGATAGTGAGGCCGGGCATGTATTTCAGGAACTCGCCGACGTTGTCCTCCGAGACCGCGCCGAACGCATCGGCCCCCATGACGTTGGTGATGTTGGCCGCCTGCTTCTGGTCGACGATGGCCTTGGCATTGCCTTCCCGGGTGCTGCCGACGACGAAGGCGGTGAGCTTCAGCACCTCGCCGTACTGGGCCGTGGTGAGATTGAAATCGAGGGAGGCGGCGCTGCCGGCCATGACCGTGACCGTCTGCTGCTGCAGATCGAGGCCGGTGTAGGAGGCGGTGACATTCACCGCGCCGGCGGGCACGCCGGAGAAGGAGTACTGGCCGTTGTCGGCGGTGGTCGTGACGCGGTCGGTGCCGACGATGCGCACCTCGGCATTGCGGAGGTAGGAGCCGGTGCCGGCATTGGAGACGCGACCGGAGACAGTGCCGGTGCCGGACTGGGCGAAGCCGGCGGTGACGAGGAGCAGCACGCTGGCGCAGGCGAGTAGCACACGGCCAAAGCGCAGCAGGGGATTCTTAGGGTTCATTTGGGTTGATCGGGTTTCGTTGGAGAATGACGGATGCGCAGCGGACGTTCGCGGAGGAGGACCGTGAACGGCAGGGGCAGAAACGAGGGGGCAGCAGCGTGGAGGGCGCCGAGCTGGGGTGGAGGTCTGGAGCGAAGAATTACGGACACGTGTCCGCGTCAAGGGGGGAGCGGGGATTTTTTGTCGGACACTCCGATTTTGGCCTGATGAGGGGAAGGGACGGGGCGGTCGTTGACAGGGAGAAGGGAGGCTGGCCATGGTGCCGGAAGCGTTGCCGTGCCTGCCAGCAAACCCAAAGTACCCTCGGTGATCCGTTCGACGGAGGATTTCGCGCGTCACGTGGGGCTGGCGCGCACCACGGTGTCGCGGGTGCTGAACGGCCAGCCGGGCCTGAAGCCGAAGACGATCGAGCGGGTGCAGCGGGCGCTGGCGGAGACGGGCTTCACGCCCAATGCGCACGCGGTGCACCTGAAGGGCAAGCGGACCTCCATGATCGGCGTGTGCATGCAGGATCTGGCGACGCCGCCCGGTATCCGGAAACTGGCTACGCTGCAGCGGGTGTTGCGAGCCCGGGGATTTTCATCGCTGATCGAGGTCTTCGTGCCGGGCAGCGGGCGGGATGTGGTGCGCCACTTCCAGTCGCTGCGGGTGGAGGCGGTGGTCTTCATCGGCCAGTTTCACATCGAGGAGATCGAGGCGCGGATCGCGGAGCTGATCGCGCAAGGGACGCCGCACCTGGTGATCGACCAGTTTGGCCTGAAGAACGCCCACACGGTGTCGCTCGACCGCGCGGCCGGCATGATCATGGTGATGAATCACCTGATGGACCTCGGGCACCGTCGGTTTGGGCTGCTCGGCGTCCTCAACGGGCCGACGACGCGGATCGACCGGCTGCCAGGCATCCATGGGGCGTTGC
>JAZKEV010000509.1:2508-14613 GCA_040386765.1 Verrucomicrobiota bacterium
AACGGCGGTGTGGAACGAAGTGGTAGCTGCCGTCAATGCGTAGATGGCTTCCCCATACGACACGTCCTCGACGTCGAACTTGATGTTGGGGAGCGGCTGGTAGTCAGCATCGAAAATAGCCTCGAGTCCGTAGGCTTTGAGCACTTGATCCCAGAGGGCTCGGGAGTCACCTGTCAGCTTGAAATTGCGGCGTTCTCCGCGCGTGGGCTGGAGTTCGAGGCGTGCACGGTGTCGCTCGATCACCTGCATGAGCGGCAGGACGACTTTGAATATGGCCGCAAACTGGCGCTGAGCTTTGCGGCGCAGTCGGACCGGCCGACGGCGTTTGTGGGGCTGAACGATGCGATCGCGATTGGGGCGATCCGGGGATTTCAGGACGCGGGGCTGAAAGTGCCGCGGGATGTGTCGATCACGGGTTTCAACAACCAGGAAATCTGCCATATGACCTCGCCGACGCTGACGACGGTGGATCAGGCGATCGACACGACGATCGCGACGGCGGCGGAGGTGCTGCTCGAGCAACTCGACCGGGCGCGGCCGGCGAAGCCGGTGATCAAGACGATCGTGCCGGAGTTGGTGATTCGAGAGTCGACGGGCGCGGCGCGGTAGTCGTTTTGAGAGCCTTACCGCGGATTGCGCGGATGTGGCGGATACGCTGGCGCGAAGAATCGAAACCCCATGCTTGGGACACAGAGAGCACTGAGGATGGCACAGAGGTCACGGAGACAAGCTCCGGTTTCCTCCGTGGCCTCCTCTGCTCTGTGGTCTCTGTGTCTAAACGAGGTCGTTACTTACCGAGCGCCAACGCTCGCGGGCGGATCAGCTGCCAGTGGGTATCCGGGATGATCGGGCCCATGTGCATGACGGTCTCGGAGCCGATGAGGGAGGCGAGGGCGCCGCACTTCGGGAGCGGCCAGCCGCGAAGGTAGCCGTATAGGAAACCCGCGGCCCAGGCATCGCCCGCGC
Organism: Verrucomicrobiota bacterium; assembly: GCA_040386765.1. GTDB lineage: Bacteria > Verrucomicrobiota > Verrucomicrobiia > Opitutales > Opitutaceae > ER46. Next base: position 3,475 of record JAZKEV010000509.1, read on the forward strand.
CGTTGGTGTCGACCACGGTGGCGACCGCGACGGGATCGATGCGGTGCAGCGCGGCGTCCTGCGCGATCCAGGCGCCGTCCTTGCCGATCTTCACGGCGGCGAGCACACCGAGGTCGGCGAGCTTCTTCGCGAGGACGGAGTAGTCGGACGTCTGGTCCTGAAACAGGGCGCGGATCTCGTCTTCGTTGGCGAAGACGACATCGATGCCGCGCTTGAACTGGCTGAAGAGCCACTGGCGCGAGGCATTGACGACTTCGAAGGAGGAGAGGTCGAGACTCGTGGTGCAGCCGGCGGCGCGTGCCGCAGCCAGCACTGCGTCGGCGAGGGCCTGATTGAAGACGAGATAGCCCTCGATGTGGGCGTGTTTGCAGCTGGCGAAGTCGGCGGCGGTGATCTCGGTCGGCGAGAGCGTCATCGCCGCGGCCAGCGACGTGCGCATGGTGCGCTGCGCATCGGGCGTGACCATGATGAGGCTGCGCGCGTTGTTGAGATCGGGCGCCAGCTTGAAGCGGGCGCCGTCGACGCCAGCCTTTGCGAAGGCGTCACGATAAACGCGGGAGAGGTTGTCGTTGCCGACCTTGCCGAGGAACGTGGAGCGGAGACCGAGACGGGCGGCGTTGTAAGTGGCATTGGCCGCGGAGCCGCCGGTGGAGTAGGCGGGCTCGCCATCGAGCAGCGAGACGATGCGGCCCATCTCGACATCGTCGACGAGGACCATGCCGCCTTTTTCGCCGGCGACATTTTTGGCCAGAAACTCGTCGGGGACGCGGGCCGTGAGGTCCATGATCGGCGAACCGACACCGATAAGATCGAAGGAGGAAGAGGCAGAAGCCATGAGAAGCGTGGAAGGAACGGGGAAAAACGAAACGAACGACGCGAGATCAGCCGTTGACGGTGAGGGAGGTGACGAGGATGGGCTCCTCGTCGATCTCGATGAGGAGATTGTAATCGCCGCCCTGGGGGAAGGTGAGGTTGCGAATCTCGTTGATGAGATTGATGCGGTGGAGGGGGCTGTGCGACTTGAAGGGGCGCTCGAGGAGCTTCTGGACCGGCTCTTCGTTGAGGCTCATCGAAATGCGCAGCGTGTGCTCGCCCACCGAGCAATCCGTGATCGTGAGGAACCAGATCATGAACGGATGCGTGACGGGAAACTGGCGCCCCTGGATATTGGAGAAGATGCCGAGAATGGTGTGCTTCCCTGTGCCCGGGTCGACGTGAACACCGTCACAGGTGAGCCAGGCGAGAAGCTGCGGTTTCGAATGCATGAAGGGACAGCAGGGCGGGGCCGCCGACGCGGGGCAAATGATTTTTCTTGGAGTTCGCGCGCGGGCGCGGCTAGGTGGCGGCGTGCTGCTGGCCCAAGCCGAAACGAAGACCTACTTTCTCGACTTAAGCATGTATCCGCAGTGGCTGGTGGTGCTGGTGGGCACGCTGGTCGCGGTGCTGGCGATCTGGATCGTGATGAAGCTGCTAAAATGGACGCTGTGGCTGCTGCTGTTTGCGGTGCTGATCGGCGGGCTGCTGTGGGCGATGTATCTGCTGATTGGTTGAAAGCGGGCGGGAAGCGCAGAGCGGAGAGCGCAGAGCTGAGAGGCTAGAGCCAAGAGATCGGAAAAGGCGTGGGGTGTTTTGGTCGGCGGATCGCATAAATGGGGCCGCCGAGGAGCCGTGCTCTTAGCTCTCAGCTCTGAGCTATCGGCTGCCGAAGCAGAACTTTTCCTTGCGCGCTTGAATCACGCGGCCTCAACCTCGTATCCCGTGAAATACATTTTCGTCACGGGCGGGGTGGTATCGTCTTTGGGGAAGGGTCTTACAGCGGCCGCATTGGGCGCGCTGCTGGAGCTGCGCGGTCTGACCGTGCGGATCCAGAAGTTCGATCCCTACCTCAACGTCGATCCGGGTACGATGAGCCCGTTTCAACACGGAGAGGTCTACGTGCTCGAGGACGGCGCGGAGACCGACCTCGATCTGGGGCACTACGAGCGTTTCACGAGCGGTAAACTCTCGCGGCTCAACAGCCTCTCGTCGGGCCAGGTGTACGAGAGCGTGATCCAGAAGGAACGTCGCGGCGACTACCTCGGGAAAACCGTGCAGGTGATCCCGCATGTGACGAACGAGATCAAGGATCGCATCTACGCGGGCGGCAAGGACGCGGACGTGCTCATCACCGAGATCGGCGGCACGACGGGCGACATCGAGGGGCTGCCGTTCCTCGAGGCGATGCGGCAATTTGCGCTCGAAGTGGGGCCGCGCGACGTGGTCTTCATCCACGTGACGCTGGTGCCTTTCCTGAAAGCGGCGGGGGAGCTCAAGACCAAGCCCACGCAGCAATCGGTGGCGAAGCTGCGCGAGATCGGCATCCAGCCCCACGTGCTCGTGTGCCGCACGGACCACCCGCTCGACCACGACCTGCGCGACAAGCTCTCGATGTTTTGCAACGTGCCGGTGAAGGGCGTGATCGAGTGCCGCGATGTGGAGCACTCCATCTACGAGCTGCCGCTGGCGCTGCAGAAAGAGGGGATGGATCAGCTCGTGATGGACCTTTTCGGGCTCAAGAATCCCCCGGCGGAAAACAACATCTGGGAGCAGATCGTGCAGCGCATCCTCACGCCGAAGCATGAAGTGACGATCGGCGTGGTCGGAAAGTACATCGAGCTCCAGGACGCCTACAAATCCGTCTACGAATCGATCACGCACGCGGGCATCGCCAACAACTGCAAAGTGAACGTGCGCCGGCTCGATGCGGAGGACCTCGAGAAGAAGGGCGGCCTGAAGCACCTCCATGGTCTCGATGGCATCCTCGTGCCGGGCGGCTTTGGCGACCGTGGCACCGAGGGCAAGATCGCGGCCGCGAAATATGCGCGCGAGAACAAGGTGCCGTACTACGGCCTGTGCCTCGGGCTGCAGATCGCGGTGATCGAATTTGCGCGGAACGTGCTCAAGCTCGCCGGCGCCAACAGCACGGAATTTGACCCGAAGCCGGAGCACCCGATCATCAACATGATGGAGGAGCAGAAGAAGATCATCGACAAGGGCGCGACGATGCGGCTCGGCAGCTACGAGTGCGCGCTCACCCCGGGCACTCTGGCGCACAAGGCCTACGGTGCCGACAGCGTGCGCGAGCGGCACCGGCACCGCTACGAGGTGAACAACGCCTACGTGGGCCAGATGCAGCGCGCGGGCCTGATCGTGAGCGGCGTCAATCCGCGACGGAATCTCGTGGAAGTGGTCGAACTGAAGGGCCACCCGTGGTTCCTGGGTACGCAGGCGCATCCGGAATTTCAATCGAAGCCCAACAAGGCGCATCCGCTCTTCGCGGCGTTTATCGGCGCGGCGTTGAAGCAGAAGAAGGGGAAGAAAAAGTAAGCGGCGCGTTAAGGATAACGCGCCCTGCCACTTTATGCTCTTCGACCCGAAAAGACTCCTGCTGATCGCCGGCCCGTGCTCACTGGAGAACGAGAAGGTCTGCCGCACGGTGGCGGAGACTCTCGCGAAGCTGCGCGACAAGCGCAGCGAGCTGAACATCGTCTTCAAAGGCTCGTTCGATAAAGCCAACCGCACCTCCCTCGCGGGCGAGCGCGGCACGGGCCTTGAGGGCGGGCTGGCGCTGCTTGCGCTGGTGAAGCGTGAGTACGGGTTTCCCGTGCTCACCGACGTGCACGAGTCGACCCAGGTGAAGCAGGTGGCCGAGGTGTGCGACGTGCTCCAGATCCCGGCCTTCCTGTGCCGGCAAACGGATCTCCTTCTCGCCGCCGCTGCGACGGGCCGGATCGTGAATGTGAAGAAAGGCCAGTTTCTCTCGCCGCAGGAGATGGTGCACGTCACCGGCAAGCTGCGCGAAGGCAAGGCGACCGAGATCTGGCAGACGGAGCGTGGTACGACCTTCGGCTACCAGAACCTCGTGGTCGACATGCGTTCGTTCTCGATCATGCGGCAGAACGGGTTCCCTACGGTCTTCGACGCCACGCATGCGGTGCAGCTTCCCGGGGCGGGCGGCGGCAAGAGCAGCGGCCAGCGCGAATTCGTGCCGCCGCTGGCCAAGGCCGCGCTGGCGGCGGGCGCGGAGGGCCTGTTTATCGAGACGCACCCCGATCCGGCAAACGCGATTAGCGACGGGCCGAATATGATCCCGCTGAGCGAGCTGGAGGCGCTGCTTGAGAGCTGTCTGGCGATTTGGCGGGCGGCTCGGGGCTAGAGAGGGCTGAGTTGGCGAGCGGCAAGGCGACCGCGCGTACGAGTAAGCGCACGATCAAGAGTACGATTTCCCCTTCGTGCTCCTGATCGTGCTCTTACTCTCGCTCGTGCTCGTGCTCGCCGCCGGACGAAAGATTAAGAGCACCCAGCAACAGAAAGCTTTACGACACGGGCCTCCCCTTGACCACGGGCCAACCCCGCGCACACTTCGCAGGCAACTAAACCTCCCGGATGGATACTTTTCTGATCGATGTGCCAATGCCTTCCATGGGCGCCACGGTGAACGAACTCACCGTCGTCGCGCTTAAAACGAAGGTGGGGGACCGTGTGACCAAGGGTCAGCGGCTCGCTGACCTCGAGAGCGACAAGTCGATCTTCGAATTCGAGTCGCCCTGCGAGGGGACGATCCGGGGCATCCTGGCCAACGCGGGCGATGTAAAACCTGCGGGCATGCCGTTTTTGCAGATCGAGACCAGCGACGAGTCGCTCCGGCATCTGACCTCGAAGTCGGGTGTCGCTGCTGCAGGCGCCGCTCCGGCCGCAACCGCAGCCGCAAAGCCGGCGGTGGCACTCGTTTGGACGCCCCGGGCGACGAAGATGGCCCAGGAAGCGGGACTCGATCCGGCGGCGATCATAGGCATCGAAGCCACAGGGCCCGGTGGCCGTGTATCGGGCGATGATGTGACGCGCTATCTGGCGTCGCGGAAATCTTGAGTGGACCCCGGGCCGTTACCGGTTATCCCTTTCAGTTAGAGTGATCCACGTATGACCGAGACCGTTTGTATTGCCGGAGTAGGTTACGCTGTGCCCAAGAATATTCGCCCCAACAGCGAGATTCTCAAGGCCTTTCCCGACCGCACCGAAGAGGAGATGGTGCGGCTGACCGGGATCAAGGAGCGCCGCTACGCCGCCGAGGATGAATCGGCGACAGCGCTCGCCAAGATCGCTGTGCTGCACGCCCTCAATCAGGCAGGCATGCAGGCGAGCGAGATCGATGGCGTGATCATGGCGACGATCATCCCCGACCAACCGGTGCCCTCCGCCGCGAGTGCGCTCGCCCGGGAGTTGGGAATACCGCGTGCGCTGGCCTTCGACTTGAATGCCGCCTGCTCGGGCTGGCTCTACGCGCTCGAGGTCGGTCGTTGCTTTATCCGCTGCGGCACCGCGAAGAACGTGATCGTGGTCACTGCCGAACTGCTCTCGCGCATCACCAATCCCGAGTGCCACGACACGGCGTTTCTCTTTGGCGATGGCGCCGGCGCCGCGATCCTGACTGGCGGCACGACCGGACACCGGCTGCACCAGATGGGTCTCTCCGGCGACGCAGACCAATTCGAGGCGATCCAGCGGCCCGGCGGCGGCGCGCTGATGCCCTGGCCGGAACTGGCCGGCTCGAACATGGATAGCTTTTACCTGCAGATGGACGGGGCCGCGGTTTTCAGGCACGCGGTGATCGGCTTTGCCGAGCAGATCGAGCAGACGCTCGTCCGCGAAAACCTGAAGCCCGACGACATCGCGTGGGTGGTGCCGCACCAGGCCAACGAGCGCATTCTCAAAGCAGTCAGCAAGCGCGTGGGCATCCCCTACGATAAGTTCGTCGTGACCATTTCCAAGTACGGGAACACGAGCGCAGCAAGCGTCTCAATGGCGCTGGGCTGGGCGGCGGAAGAAGGCATCTTCACCGACGGCGACCGGATTATCTTCTGCAGCGTGGGCGCTGGCCTGACATTTGCGGGCGGGTTGCTGGAGTGGTGATGCGGGTGCGCCCTGAGCGCTCACCATCGCGAACGTGGCGGATCCGAAAGTAATTTCGGATTCGGTGGCATGTCCTTGAGCGTCACGAAGCGGGGAAGCCCTGACGAGGGGCTTAGCACGAGCAGTCTTATCTGCGCACCACCTGGTTTTTCCGTTATCATCCGGAAGACTTCGAAACGCGTTAGTTTCGTCACCTCGACGCCATCGATTGCGAGGATCCTTTGGCCGACGGATATATCCAGTGTGCGTTCCAAATCCTTGTCCACCGCAACTATTCGAATCCAACGAATACGTCCTTCACGCGGGGCTTCGTTATCCGTTGCTACCGAGATGCCGAATTTGCTGAAACGGTTCTCCGCCACGCGAACCGGCGTCATCTGAATTGCGCCGGGCGTCTCATTAACGTGACCCGCACGGCGGCTCTCTCGGGCCTCACTCGAACCGCTGGTTGTCCTCGGAAGCCCCAGCGCCTGGGCTGGGGTGCTCATGTCTGCGTTTTGAGAGACGCTCTCGGGGCTAATGCCGCGGCAGCCGCCCGTTGCGATGCCGAGCACGAGGGAGATCGTGAGATGTACTCTCGGAGCCGGTGCGGAAAGCACTTGGGTTCAGCTATCAGCTGTTCTGCAGCTCGTAGCTTAGGATGCTCAGCGCATACGTCGCCGCAGTCTCGGAGCGGAGCACCAACGGCCCGAGCGTGATGGGAATCCATCCGTGCGCCTCGGCGGCCTCGAGTTCGCTGGGGCTGAAATCGCCTTCGGGCCCGATGAGCCAGGCGGCCGTCTGCGGCGCACGTTGGTGCTGCGCGCGATACTCGGCGAGTGCGGTCTTCAGCGAACGCGCACCAGGCGCGAGACTGGCGATGAGCTTCAAATCGCAACGGCAACCGACGCCGCCGTCGTCTCCGCCTCCTGCACCACTGTTACCGCCACCCGCGCCACCGCCGCCGACACTTGCCATAAACGCCGTCGCGGTTTGGAGCGGCGCGATCTCGGGCAGGAAGGGGTTGCCGCACTGCTTGGCGGCTTCGAGGGCCGCCGTGTGCCACTTCTCGAGCTTGCGGTCGGAGCGCTCGCCCTCGAGGTGGACCTGCGTGCGTTCGCTCTCGAGCGGCACGATGCGGGCGGCGCCGATCTCGGTGGCCTTGCGCACGATCGCATCCATCGCCGGCCCTTTGGGCAGTGCCTGCGCGAGCGTGATGCGGTGTGGCAAGGGCTTGCGCGTGTGCTGTGCACCCACCTTGAGCAGCGCCGCGGCTTTGCGGTCGCCGACAAGCTCGCACGTCCACTCCGTGCCGCGCCCGTCGAAGGCGACGACGAGGTCACCGAGCCGGGCACGATTGACGACGATGAGGTGGTGCGACTCCTCGGGCGAGAGCGCGATCTCACTCGGCGTGGCGCTGGCGGGAGTGCAATAGACGCGAAAATCGGGCATGAGCGGTGAGTGAAATCGTATGAAGCGAACGCTAGGGCGAAGTCCTAGCAATGAGCGTTTCCATCGGCCAGAGTGTGCGACCGACAAACTCGATTAATTGCAACGCGCTGGCGCTGCCGACGTAGCGTGGGTGAGCATTTATTTATATTACAGAATTGAATCTTTTGTGACAATGCGGCGTCTATCCCTGTGAGCCGTTTCGCGGCTTGATAAGGCAAGAAAGCCCAAGAGGTGCATTGGCGTGCGACTCTTGGGCTTTTTGTTTTTCGAGTGGGAGCTACGGAGCGTCGACGCAGTACAGGTGCGACTCCCCGCGGATCAGCAGCCGGTTGGCCGCGGCAGGCACGAGGGAAGCGATCACGCGGTCGTCCATTTTGTTTTCGCTGAGGAGCTTGAAGCCATCGGCGAGGCCCACGACGTAGATCGCGCCGTCTTCGCGCGCGGCGTAGAGATTGCCGCCGGCGATCATCGGTGAGGCGTAGTAGTTGGAGGCGGAGCGCGGCAACGTGCCGCTCCACACCGTCTTACCGCTGACGGGATCGATGCAATCGACCTGCCCGCGATCGCTGAGGATGTAGACCTTGCCCTTGTACTCGACGGGACTCGGCACGAAGGAGCCCGCATCCTCGCGCTGCCACACGCGGTGCGTGGTCGTGACATCGCCCTTGCCGCCGACCTTCACGCCGTGGAGGCGGGGATTGCCGCGATCGGCGCGACCAAAGCACACCACGGCCATGCCATCGACGATGACGGGCGTGGCGACCGCGGGCCAGAGCGCGGTGTCGGTGGGGTTGAAATTACCGCAGGACCAGAGGAGCTTGCCGTCGGCCGCCGAGTGCGCGGTAAGGTGCTGCGCTGCCCACGTGACGATGGCCTCCTTGCCTTCGTGGCGGATGATGAGCGGCGTCGTGTAGCCGTTGTCGACCTCGCGCGGACTCTCGTAATTGCGCGGAGTCTTCCACCGCATCTCGCCCGTCTCCTTGTCGAAGGCGGCGAGCCACGACTCGCCTTGGTGCATGCGGGCGAGAATGACATACTTCTCGGTAAGAGCGGGCGAGGTGCCGAAGTCCCAGAAGAGCTTCACCGGCCCGAACTTCTCCACGAGGTTGGCCTTCCAGCGGACGGTGCCGTCGAGATTAAGCGCAGCGAGATTGCCGCTCTTAAAGGTGACGAAGATCGTCTTGCCGTCGGTCGCGGGCGAGGGATTGCTGCCGGAGCCGTTTCGGTGGCGGCCTTTTTCCTCGGCGGTAAACGCGGTGCGCCACAGCTCCTTGCCGCTGGCGTCGAAGGCGAGCACGGCATCCTTCCCGTCGACCGGCGCGGTGAGATAGATGCGGTCGCCCCAGACGATGGGGGTGGAGCAGCCCTTGCCGGGGAGCGGCGTCTTCCAAGTGATGCTGGCCGCATCCCATTTGGTGGGGAGCTTGGCGGCGGCGGAGCTGCCATTGGCATCGGGCCCGCGCCAGTGGGGCCAGTTCGCGGTGGCGTGAGTGGACGGGGCGAAAAGCGCGAGACCAGCCAGGCTGGCGAGAAGAGAGGCGGAAGATCTCATGGAGGCGTGTAGTGATGCTTCGGATACGGGGGGCTACGATGCCGGCGCGGCGGCGCTCAGCCTTCGACGAAACAGAAGAGATGTTCGTGGCCGCGGAGGAAGAGCTCCTTGTCGAGGGCGACGGGCGAGGCGTCGATGCGCTCATCGAGCTTGTTGGTGGCGACGATCTCGAAGTTTGCGTTGTCCTTCAGGACGAGCGAGGTGCCTTCGCGGCCCACGATGTAGAGGTAGCCGTTGGCGGCGAGGGGCGAGGCGTAGACGCCGCGGACGCCGGGGAGCTGCTTGTCCTGATAGTGGACCTCGCCGGTGAGGGCATTCACGCAGGAGAGGTAGGCGTCGTTGCTCTTGGTGAAGTAGAGGCGGTCGCCGGAGAGAACGGGCGAGGGCACGTAGGGCGTGCTCTTGCGGAGGCTCCAGACGATGTTGTTGGTATCGGTGATATCGCCGCGCGAGGTGAGCTTGATCGCCTGCAGGGAGTTCCCCTGGAAACCGCTCGTCACGTAAACCATGCCGTGGCCGGTAACGGGCGAGGGGATGACGTTGGCGGTCTGGCCGCCGGCCTCCCAGACGATGTCACCCGTGGCGACATCGTAGCTGCGGGTGCGGTTGGTGGCGGCGACGATGGCCTGCAATTTGCCGCCGACCTCGACGATAAGGGGCGTGGACCACGAGGAGCGCTCCTCGCGGTCTTTGCGCCAGAGTTCCTTGCCGGTCTTCTTGTCGAGGGCGACGATGAAGGACTTCTCCTCGTGGTCCCAAGTGACCAGAAGGGCATTGCCGGCGAGGGCAGGCGAGGCGCCTTCGCCGAAGCTGCCGCGGGTGCGCATGTCGCCGAGATCCTTTTCCCACTGCAGGTTCCCCTGGAGATCGTAACAATAGAAGCCGCGCGAGCCAAAGGGCACGTAAAGCCGCTCGCCATCGGTCACGGGCGAGCTGGAGGCAAAACTGTTGGTCTGGTGGCGGCCCTCGTGGGGCACCTCGCGGCGCGCGGTCTTTTGCCAGAGGATCTTGCCGGTGCTGCGCTCGAGCGCGATCACGGCGAACTCGTGGAACTTGGTGGGAGCGCCGCCACCACCGAAGCCGCCCTTGCCGCGCTTTCCGCCCTTCTTGTCGGGGGCGGGGGCCGGAGCGGCCTCCTGCGCGGGAGCGGTCGTGCCGGTTGTAGCCTTGTCCTCGGAAGTCTCAATGGCGGTGAGTAGGAAAATCTTATCCTGCCAGATGATCGGGGTGGAGAAGCCGAGACCGGGACTCTTGGTCTTCCACTTCAGGTTTTCTTCGTTGCCCCACTTGGTGGGGGGCTTGGCGCCCGGCGCGGTCCCCGTGCCGGACTCGCCGCGCCATGCCGGCCAGACCGAGCCGCCGAGCGCGGCGGGGGCGGATAGAAGGCAGGCGAGCGAGAGAGCGCTGGTGGCGACAAACGGGAGGCGGGTGGTGAATTTCATGGAGGGGGGACGACTGGGCCTGGGGATGGGGTGACGGGAGTTTGGGCAGTTGCCGGACGGACTTCAATGCGCCGGACGCCGCCGAGGATGTTTCGATGCGGTTTTAAGGCGGGTTTTCAAAACACCGCGATTGGCGAAGGCGCACCTATTTTCCCCAGCGGATGCCACCCAACCCCGGATTATCCCGGAAATAGAGGAGGATTTCCCGCCTGGGCCCAGCGCCTCGGGCGCTTTTTCTATGATCAATCCCCTCCTTAAAATTCCCCATCCATCCCATTCGACATACCTCACTATACCCTTTGCGGCGCATCCTGTCACCCCGTCCATTCCGCCCATGCCGTCGGTTCGCTTTATTTGTGAAAATTTTCCAGCTTGGCCTGGTCCCGCCTCCTGCAGACCCGCCTCGGGCACGTTTCGAAGCTCTTTTCGAATCGTCGCTTGAAATAATACGTCCTTCCCCGGCACGATGACCTCCATGGAATCTACCCCCGCTACCCCGGGAACTGGCATGAACCGCACCGCGTGGTTGATCTGCATCATCGCGGCGATCGGCTTTGCCTTCGATATCTACGAACTGCTGATGCTGCCGCTGATCATCAAGCCGGCCGTCGCCGCCCTCAGCGCGCCGATCGTGCAGAGCCTGATTGCAGGCGGCATGGACCCGGCGAAGGCCGCGGGCCTCTGGTCGCCCGGCGGCCAGGAGTACGTGAGCTGGGCGCGCACGCTCTTCTTCAGGTCCTCGAACGTCTCGACGAAGCCGGCGAT
>JAZKEV010000509.1:14623-21454 GCA_040386765.1 Verrucomicrobiota bacterium
CGCTCTTCTTCGTGCCGGCCATTGCGGGCGGCGTTTTCGGCCTGCTCGGCGGCTACCTGACCGACCTGCTCGGGCGTCGGCGGGTGCTGACCTTCTCGATTTTGCTCTACGCTTTTGCGGCGTGCGCGGCGGGTTTCGCAACCACATTACCGCAACTGCTCTTCTTCCGCTGCCTCGTTTTCATCGGCGTGTGCGTGGAATTCGTGGCCGCGGTGGCCTGGCTGGCGGAAATCTTCACCGTGCCGAAGCAGCGCGAAAAGGTGCTGGGCTACACGCAGGCCTTTTCCTCTTTCGGCGGACTGCTGGTGGCCGGGGCAAATATCATGGCCGCAAAATGGGCGCTGAGTCTCCCTGCGATCCATGGCGGGCACGAGGCGTGGCGCTATACCCTGATCTCGGGCGTCATTCCGGCGCTCCCGCTGCTCCTGATCCGCCCCTTCCTGCCGGAATCGCCGGAGTGGCAGCGCAAGCGCGACGCGGGCACCCTCAAGCGACCGAGCATCGCGGCGCTCTTCGCCCCAGAGCTGCGCAAGACGACGGTGCTGACGACGCTGGTCTTCGCCGCGAGCTACGGCATCGCCTTCGGCGCGATCCAGCAACTCCCCCAGATCATCGGCGCGCAGCGGATCGGTACCCCGACCGAGTCGGGCCATGTGGCCGTCCGCGCCGTGGCAAAGGAAAAGGGCGAGGCCGCGAAAAAAGCGGCGGAGACCGCCAAGAAACCTGCGCCCGTGGTGATGCGCGAGACCCGCCAGGCCGCAGGCAACGCCAGCGACCAGCTGGTGGCGGGCGTGACGCTGTGGCAGGAAATCGGCGGTTTGGTCGGGCGCTTTGCCCTGGCGGTGCTGGCCGTGGTGATCGTGAGCCGTCGGGCGTTGTTTCGCATCTTTCAGATCCCATCGCTTATCTTTGTGCCGCTGTTCTTCTGGTGGGTATCCACCCAGCTGGGCGAAATCGACAGCCTCGGCGTGATCAAGATCGGCATCTTCATCGCCGGCGTGCTGACGGTGGCGCAGTTCAGCTTCTGGGGAAATTACATCCCGCTGGTCTTCCCCGTGCATCTGCGCGGCACCGGCGAGAGTTTTGCCGCCAACATCGGCGGCCGCGTGCTCGGGACCGCCGCGGCGTGGCTCACGCTCACCCTCTCCGCCTCCGACAAGCCCGATCCCGCCCGCGTGGCGATCGTGGGCGCATGCGTGGCGGGCGGCTATGCTCTCGTCGGCGCGATCCTGACGCAGTTCCTCCCGGAGCCGAAGGAAGCTGCGTTGAAGGAATGAGCAAACCTCGGCGAACATCGCCGGGGACATTGAAAGACTACCATGCGGCGTAGTATAGATACCGTGTGGTGGCTGCGCTGGGGGCTCGGAGGCTTGGGGGTTGTGATCATGATTGCGGCTAATTCGCCGCCTTGGGTAGGCGTGATCGCGGCAAGTCTCTATCTGATCGCTTGTCTTGTCGTGGGCCGGCACGTCTTGCGATGCGCGCGCCAAGCGGCGGACGATGCCCGACGCGAAGCTGTGAAGCCGCGGGACTGGCTCGGAAACCCGTTGAGCGATTCGCGAGATTAAGCCGCCGCCTGTACGACGCTCGGACGGAGGTCGCGGAGCGACCAGCGGAAGATCAGCCAGCCGCTGATGAGGTTGAGCGCCACAATGCCGACAAGGAGCGTCGCGACGAGCAGCAGTGTGGGCGCGGGCGGGAGCGTGGTGAGGCTCGGCAGGATGGCCACGAGCGAGGCGAGCGAGCCGATGACGATGCCCCAGGCGACGAGCCGGCCAAATTCGGAAAATACCATCCGGCCGAGGACCGGCGGCGGTAGCCCGATGGCCGCGAGGACGGCAAACTCGCCGCGGCGCTCGCGGAGGTTGCGTGCGACGACGATCGCGAGGCCGAGGCTGCCGAGCACGACGCCGAGCGAGCCGAGGACATTGAAGATCGCGATGTAGGTATTCTCGATCTGGTGGAAGCTCGCGAGGACATCGCGCGTGAGCTCGACGCGCGCCCCGATGTCGCGACCCGAGGTTTCGAGCTTGGCGCGCAGGGCGGTGAGAGCCTCAGGCGTGGAGGAGGCGCGCGCATCGGCGAGGAAAATTCCGTAGCCGGGATGCGACGGGAATTTTTCGAGGAAGAGTTTTTCGTCGAGGAGCACGTAGCCTTGGAAGAGTGAATCGGGGAGCGTGCCGACGAGCTGAATCAGGAACGATCGGCCCGCCTCATCGGTGTAGGTGAGGGTATCGCCGACCTTGCGCTTCAGCGCCCAAAGCAGCGTGTTTTCGTCGACGAGGGCCGGGATGGCACCCGCGGCAGTAGGCGTGGCGAGCGCGGACCAACCGGCGGTGTTCGGCGACTTGATCCGGAAGGCCTGGCGCGCGGCGAGTTTCGTCGTATCGACCGCGAGCAGCTGGGGCTGGGCCGTTGTGTTGAGATTGAAACAGTTGGCGTTGTCGCCGGTGCCGGCGCGGAGCGGGACGATCTCGCCGAGCTCGGTGGTGTGGCGCTCGAAGAGCTCGAAGGTTTTCGCCTTGCCGTCGCGCGCGATGTTAAGCGGGGCGGTCGTTTCGATCCAGAAGGCGAAACCGCCGGTACCGCTGCCGCGCTCGAGCCAGTCGGTGCCGACGTGTTTGCGGAACGAGGCGACGGAAAGGACCATGAACACCGCCGTCGCGATGAGGCCGACGACCGTGAGGCTGCGCGAGCGGCGGGCCTTGAGATTGAGCGCGCCGAGGGCGGCGGGGTGGAGGGCTGCCTTGCCCGCGCGCGGGAGCGCAATCCACCAGCGGCACGCGCCGAGCCCGGCGGCGAGGAGGGCGAAGCCCGCGAGGTAGAAGGCGCCCTGGGCGGGAATGCCGCGGTTGGAGAGACCGAGGGCCGCGATCGTAATGGCGAAGCCCGCGAGCGCGATGAAGAGGGAGCTTTTGCGGATGCGCGCGGGATCGGCGGTATCCTCGGTCTGGGCAGCGAGGCGGATCGAGAGTGCGCGGCGCGTGAGCTTCCGGGTCGCTAGCCAGATCGCAAAGAGCGAACAGCCGAGAAAAGCGACGATACCGATTGCGATGCTCATCGGTGTCGCGTGAAACGCGAAGGTCGAGCCCGCGGCCTGCCCGGCCCAGATCGTCTCGAGGACGCGCAGGATGCCGCGCGTGTAGAGCGTGGCCATCGGAAGGGCAACGACGGCCCCAAGCACGAGGATCGCGAGACCCTCGAGCAGCCGCCAGCGTAGCAGTGTGCGAGGCGAGAGGCCGACCGCGGCGAGCAGGGCATCCTCGCGATTGCGCTGGAGGAGGACGAATTGGAAGAGCATCGCGACGAGCCCGAGCGCGGCCAGGATGAGGAAGAAACTCATGCCGATGAAGAGCCCGCCGAAATCCACCGGCGACTGCGCGGCATCCGCGGCACTCGCCCGCAGATCGCGCACGATGAGCTGGTTCATCTCGGGGCGAAGCGCGGCGAGCAGCGTGGCGGTGAGCGCGGCTTCGTTCTCACGCTTCTCGGGGATGCGGAGCGCGGTGGTATTGCCCCACTGCGTGGACCACAGCGCGCGGCCGCCCTCGAGAGAGAGAAAGACCTTCGGTGCGCCGCGATGATCGTCCCAGTAGCGTTCGTCCTTGTCGCGGATGCGCTCGAGGTGGAGCGGCAGGCCCGGGTCCCACTTGCTCTGGTCATTTACATCGGTGATGCCGGGAAAGTCGGGCATCCACTTGGAATTGGCGGCGAGGCCCTCGAGCGGGACGATGGAGCGGACGCGAAACGCCGAAGTCTGCTCGGCAAGCGTGCCGCCGGGAGCGAGCTGGAAATAAGTGATGCGAACCTCGTCGCCTGGCTTGGCTTGGAGGTCCTCAGCGAGCCACGAGTTGATGACGACTTCCTTGGGGCCGAGATTGGCGGGAATAAATGGCGCGGCAGCAGGCGTCGTAGCCGCGGCGATAGAGTACGGTGTAGCCAGCTCGCCGCGCCGGAGTTCGTTGACGAGATAAGAGATCGCGGGTTGCGCAGCCGGCACGGCGCGACTCAGAGCGGCGGCCTGCTGCGGATCGATGAAGAGCCGATCCGACGCGAGCTCGAAGGTTTTAGCCTCAGCGAGCCACTCCAAGCTGAGGCCGTAGTCCGCGAGTTTGACGTCTCTCGCCAGCGCAGCCTGCAAATCGGAAATCGGCGATCGCAGATCGGAAATCAGCAGCAGGTTGGCCTTGTCGGCGCGCCCGAGGCTTTCCTGTAGCGCGGCGATGGGGAGGAAGATCGAGGGCTGCGCGACCTGCGTGGTCTCCAGAGTGAAGCGGCCAAACGAAGCGTCGTCGACGATGGCGGTGACGGTGCAGCGGAGGCTCTGGAGCTTGGCCTCGGCGCCGGCGACGGGAGCATTCCCCGCGAGAATGCCGGGCTTCTGGATGCGGACGACAAGCGTATCGCCGACGGATACGGCGAGGCGTCGAGCGAGGGTGTCGTTGATGGCGACCGCCGAGCGCGGGTTTGCGAGTGGAACCTGCGTGGGCGTGGGCGCGAGCTGCCAGAACGCATCGGTGAGACCGACCAGTTGCACGCGATTGGTCGCGAGCTGTGTTCCCGCATGGGTAACGGCACCGCGGGCGTAGAGGACAGGCGCGATGCGGGCCTGCGTCGCGGTGGCAAGCTCGGCGGCAAGAGCCTCGCGGAAAAAGCGATCACCGGAGGAAACCAGATGCGTGGTGCGGCCGATCCGATTCTCCGCAATGCGGCGAAGCGAGGCCTTGACGGAATCGCCCGCGAAAAGCGCCCCAAGCAGCACGGTCGCACCTAGCACCGCGCCAAGGAACACCCCGAGGTAGGCGAAGCGATGGTGGAGGAGGCTGCGGAAAAGGTAGTGGCGGGCGGTCATGGGACTGCCGAAATTTTTTTAACAGGAGGACGCAGAGGAAGCAGAGAAATGAAATAGGAGGTCGAAAGGAGTTCGCGCGCTCTGCGCTCTCTGCGGCCTCCTGTAATACTTCAGGAGACGAGGCGGCCGGCCTCGAGGCGGTAGGTCTTTTGCATGCGCGCAGCGAGGGCGGGGTTGTGAGTGACGACGACGAGGGCGGCGCGCGTGGTGGCGTGCGTGCGGAGCAGGAGATCGGCGATGCGCTCGCCCGTGGCGGGGTCGAGCGAGCCGGTCGGCTCGTCCGCGAGGATGAGCTTGGGCTGATTGATCAGCGCGCGAGCAAGAGCAGCGCGGAGCTGCTCACCTCCGGAGAGCTGCCACGGGAGATGCGTCAGGCGATCTTGCAAACCGACCTGCTCGAGCAGCGCTTCGGCGCGTGCACGCGTGGCGTTCTCGTTCTCCTCCCACCCGCCCGCGAGGCGGGGGACCAGAACGTTCTCCAGCACCGTGCACTGCGGGAGCAGATAATGGAGCTGAAAGACAAAGCCGATGGCGCGATTGCGAAAACGCGCAGCATCGCCGGGAGAGAGGGTGGCGAGGTCGGTGCCGTCGATCGAGATCGAGCCAGAGCTGGGTTTATCCAGCGCGCCGAGCAGATTGAGCAGCGTAGTCTTGCCGCTGCCAGAAGGCCCCACGATGGCGATGGATTCACCCGCAGCTACGCGCAGATCGAGCTCGCGCAACACGGCGACAGGACCGGCGGGCGTATCGTAGGATTTGGTGAGACGGGAGACGGCGATCATCAGAATAGTCGATAGTCTAGAGCTGAGAGTCTAGAGTCGGAACGGCCGAAAGCGAGGATGCTGGTCTTGCTCTGGACTCTCAGCCCTTAGCTCTCAGCTAACTCAGAATCTTCCACCGCCGGGCTTTGAATTCCTGGAGGGGGAGCGTGCCGGCGGACATTTTTTCGACGGTGATGCGGATTTGCAGCGTGGCGCGGAGGTGGGCGGCGAGGTCGGGGGCGGGCGTGGTGTCGGCTTCGAAGCGGAGGCGGACTTCGGGAAGCGTCTGCCGCTTGTCGATCTCGACCTGATACTCGCGCACGTCACCGAAGGCGCGGACAGCGGCGTCGACCGAGCTGGGATAGAGGTTCACGCCGCGAACGATCACCATGTCGTCGACGCGGCCAAGGATGCCACCCGCGAGCGCGATCTCGGTGCTGTCACCATTAGGTACGAGGACGGGGCGCACAAGGTCGCCGGTGCGGTAGCGCAACAGTGGGCACGCGGCGCGGCCGAGCGTGGTGAGGACAAGTTCGCCGCTGCCGCCAGGCGCGACCGGCGTATTGGTGCCGGGCTCCAGCACTTCGCAGAGATACGCTTGATGCATGAGCCGCAGAAGCTGCGGCTCCTCGGGTACGCCGTAGGAAACGGGGCCGATCTCCGTCATGCCGTGGTGATCGACGACCTTGGCTCCGGGCCAGCCGGCCTCGATCCGCGCGCGGACTTCCGGGATGCTGCCGCCGGGCTCGCCGGCGACCATCAGGCGCTCCACGCCGGACTGGCCGAGATCGTGGCCATCGACGCGTGCGACCTCCGCAAGGCGGAGTGCATACGTCGGCGTGCAGCAGAGGAAGCGCGGTTTGCGCGCGAGCAGGAAGCGGAGCCGCTCGCTGCTGCTGAGCCCACCGGCGGGGATGGCGCGGAGGCCAAGCTGCACGGCGGAATCGAAGGCGGCCCAGAAGCCGAGGAAGGGGCCAAACGAAAACGCGAAGAACGCGGCATCGCCCGGGACGGCGCCGGCCTTCTGCCAGACGACTTTCCAGTTATTCAATACCCACTGCCAGCTCCCGGGATCGTCGAGCCACACCAGCGGGCGGCCGCTGGTGCCGCTGGTCTGGTGAAAGCGCGTGTATCGTTCCAACGGATACGTGAGCGTGGAGCCGTGCGGCGGATGCTCGGTCTGGTCTCGGGCGAGCTCGTCTTTCGTGGTGAAGGGCA
>JAZKEV010000510.1:0-2313 GCA_040386765.1 Verrucomicrobiota bacterium
TCCCACTTCAACCAACCCCCACTATATCCCCGGCCGATCCTCGTGTCACCCCCTCCATTCCGTCCATTCCGTCCATTCCCAAAAATTTCTCATCAGGCCACGCCCCCGCCGTTCGCAGCCCCGCCCCAAAGTCTACGCGTCCTACCCCCTCCGGGTTCCGCGCTTCGCCGATCAGGCGAAGCCCGCACATGCGCCCGCGCCTTTTGACGAAAAAAGATTAGCGCAGATAAGCGTTCCCTCCCCTAGCCCTCCTCCTCCCTCGTCTCCTTCCCTCCCCCGTTCCCGCCCCTTCCCCTCATTTTCCCGCCCCCTCTCTCTTTTATCCCTCATAAATTTGGGTTTCATCAGAGCCGAATCACCTCCAAGCTCTTCCGCTAACTCAATGGCCTGCGACCTGATTCTCGTTCTCGACGCCCAGTCCCCGCGCGACGTCATTCCCTCCCTCCGCCAGCTTCAAGGCACCGTGCGCTGGGTGAAAATAGGCCTGGAGATGTACACCGCCTGCGGCCCCGACGCCGTCCGCGAGATCGCCGACCTCGGTTTCAAGGTCTTCCTCGACCTCAAGCTCCACGATATCCCCAACACCGTCGCCAAGGCCGTCGAGTCCGCCGCCCGGCTCCCCATCGGCATGCTCACCCTCCACACCTGCGGCGGCCGCGAGATGATGCAGTGGGCCGTCAAGGCCCAGCAGCAGCACAAGCCCGACCTCCTCCTCCTCGGCGTCACCGTCCTCACCTCGATGAGTGCGGCGGGCCTCGCCGAGACGGGCGTCGCCGACTCTCCGGAGAAACAGGTCGTCCGGCTCGGCCAGCTCGCCGCCGATTCCGGCCTGCGCGGCCTCGTCTGCTCCCCCCTCGAGATCGCCCCGCTCCGCGCCAAGCTCCCGCCCGAAGTCGCCCTCGTCACTCCCGGCATCCGACCCCGCGATGCCAAGGCCGATGACCAGACGCGCATCATGACCCCCGGCGAGGCCGCCGCCGCCGGCGCGACCTACCTCGTCGTCGGCCGCCCCATCTTCAAGGCCCCCGATCCCGTCGCCGCCGCCCGCGCCATCCTCGCCGAGATCAGCGCGTAAACGCTTCGGCGGGAACAACTGCCCGCAGTCTCAGACTCTAGCTCTTTCGCTCTTCCCGATTTTCCCTCATGTCCCGCACCGCCGCCATCCTTCTCGCCGCCGGCAGCGGCTCCCGCATGCAAGGCGCCGTTGAAGATAAGATCCTCGCGCCCCTCGCCGGCCGGCCCGTCTTCGCTTGGTCCGCCGCCGCCTTCATGCAAAGCGCCATCGCCGATCTGTACGTCGTCGTCTACCGCGACCAGCGCCAGATGATGGAGCTCTCCGCCTACGCGCCCACGCCCTCCGTCCTCGTCCACGGCGGCCGCGAGCGGCAGGATTCGGTCATGGCCGCCCTCGCCGCGCTCCCGGCGGATATCGAGCACGTGTTCATTCACGATTGCGCCCGCCCTCTCGTCCGCGCCGAGCAGCTGGTCGCCCTCCACAAGATCGTCCGCCGCGAGCAGGCTGTCGTCCTCGCCCACCGCGTCGTCGATACCATCAAAGAGCACCGCAACAATGCCCGCCTCCGCACCCTCGACCGCTCGCGCCTCTGGGCCATGGAGACGCCCCAGGTCTTCTCCCGCGATCTCATCTGCCGCGCCTATGCCCGCGTGGCCAAGAAGGATCTCCGCATCACCGACGACGCCCAAGCCGTGGAGGAGCTTGGCCACCCCATCGCCCTCCTTGAGAACGCGTCGCCCAATCCCAAGCTCACGACCCCCGCCGATCTCGCGTATCTGGAGTTTCTGCTGTCACGTGTAAGGGAGTAAGGGACTGAGGGAGTGAGGAAATGCAGGGTTAAACCTTCGCAGTCCTGCCCCTCACTCCCTCATTCCCTCACTCCCTTACTCCCTTCCCCCCACCATGAATTTCCGTATCGGCCACGGCTACGACATCCATCGCATCGTTCGCGGCCGGCCCCTCGTGCTCGCCGGCGTAAAGTTCGACACCGACTACGGCCTCGAGGGCCACAGCGATGCCGATGTCGCCACCCACGCCATCTGCGACGCCCTGCTCGGCGCCGCCGCCCTCCCCGATATCGGCCACTTCTTCCCCAATACCGATCCGGCCTACAAGAACATCGATTCGCAGATCCTCCTCACCCGCGTCGTCAGCGAGCTCGGCAAGCGCTCCTTCGCCATCTCCAATATCGATGTCTCGATCATCGCCGAGAAGCCGAAAATTTATCCGCACCTCGCCGAGATGAAGGCCGCCATCTCCAAAGCAACCCACGTCCCCGTCGCCAATATCGGCCTCAA
>JAZKEV010000511.1:0-1589 GCA_040386765.1 Verrucomicrobiota bacterium
CGATGCGGTCGCGTGGCTAGAGAAGCGCGACAAATCGAAACCGTTCTTCCTCGCCGTCGGCTTCCACCGCCCGCACCTCCCGCTCGTCGCCCCCGCGAAGTATTTTGACCTGTATCCGTTCGAGAAGATCACGCTGCCCAAGGAGCCCGCGAACGACATCGACGACATCCCGCTCCCCGCGCGCAACGAAGCTGTGCCGCAGTACACGATGACGGCCACGCCCGACCAGCGCCGCGCCTCCATCCGCGCCTACCTCGCCACCGTGAGCTATATGGATGCGCAGGCCGGCCGCGTGTTCGACGCCCTCCGTCGTCTCGGTCTTGCCGAGAATACCATCGTCGTCTTCTCCGGCGACCACGGCTGGCACCTCGGCGAGCACGGCCTCTGGCACAAGCGCAGCCTCTTCGAGCCGTCCGCGCGCGTGCCCCTGATCGTCGTCGCGCCCGGCGCCAAGGGCAACGGCACCGCCAGCAAGAGCATCGCCGAGCTTGTCGACGTCTACCCCACGCTCTGCGAACTGACCGGCGTGCCCACCCCCGCCGGCCTCGAAGGCCGCAGTCTCCGTCCCGTGCTCAACGATCCCGCGAAGTCGATCAACGACGCCGCCTTCACCCAGGCCCGCCGTGGCGCGAACAACGAGAACTGGGGCCGCAGCATCCGCACCGCGCGCTGGCGCTGCACCGAGTGGGACGAGGGCCGCAACGGCATCGAACTCTACGACCACGACGCCGACCCCGGCGAATTCACCAATCTCGCCAACGACCCCAAGCACGCTGCCACGCTGAAAGAGCTCCGCGCCCGCCTCGCGAAGAGCGTGCCGCCGATCAAGTCGTAGGCGCGTTTCCACCCTCCTTCGCTTTGGAGGCGCGGTGTCCTCGCCGCGCGGCGGAAACGGTGCGCATACATTTTCGCGCACAGCCCGGCACTGTGTCCACGCGCACGGGTGCGCGCGCGCCTGCCCGTCCGCTCGCTCGCAAAAGACTTCTCGACACAGAATTGCATCACACGGTGCCTCGCCTCTTAGTCGGCGCGCCCATGACTCCTCTCCCCTTCGGCGAATGAACAGCGCCGCTCCCACGCCGGCCGATCCACTATCCGCCCGCGCCGCTGCGATCAGGCTCTTCATCCTCTCCTTCGCCGCGCTCTTCCTTGAGCTGATGGTGATTCGCTGGGTGCCGTCGGAAGTGCGGCTCGTCGCCTACTACGCGAATCTCATGCTCGTGAGCTCGTTCCTCGGGCTGGGCGTCGGCGCGATCCTTTCGGCGCGCGGATGGAATCTGTTTCGCTGGTTCCCGCTGCTGCTCGCGCTTAACCTTGGGTTTCTCGCCGCCATCGGCGCGATTTCGCTCCCCGGCAGCTCGGGCGAACTGCGCTTCGGCCTCGGCCAGGTAAAGGCGTTTTCCTACCTCGCCCTGATCTCTATCTTCCTGCTCAACGCCCTGCTCTTCGTCCCGCTCGGTGAGCAGATCGGCGGCGGTATTGCTGGGCGCGGTGACAAGTACGGTGGATTCGGTTTGTGCCAGCGCCTTGATGGCAGCTACCAGCGTGGTGGTTTTGCCGGTGCCCGGCGGACCATGGATGATGGCCAC
>JAZKEV010000511.1:1599-4774 GCA_040386765.1 Verrucomicrobiota bacterium
GCTGGCCTTCGGCGTTTTCTCGCTGCTGCATTTCTCTCCCGCGCTCGGCATCGCGATCGTAATCGGGCTGGTGCTTTTCGCCGGCCGCGAGCTGCGCGGGCTGTGGTCGCTCGTCGCCTGCGCGGTCGCCCTGGCCGCGGTGATCTGGTCGGGCCAGCGCCAGCACTCCTGGTGGTCGCCGTACTACTTCATCACGATGCACGCCAACGCCGTGCAGCCCGCCTCCGGCAATACGCTGCAGCTCGCCGAGGCGCCCTTTGCGCCGCCGCCCGCCAACCTGCGCACGATGCAGGATCCACCGGTCTACACGGCGCGGGTGAACCAGGATTTCTATCAGATGCACGGCGCGATCGACCCGCGGCGTTACACGCCCGGCAGCGCGCTCCAGTTGCTGATCGGCAAACACGCCGAGCAATACGACCTGCCCTATCGCGTGATCGAGAATCCCCGCCGCGTGCTCATCCTCGGCGCCGGTGGCGGCATGGATACCGAGGCCGCCCTCCTCCGTGGCGCCCAGCGCGTGGACGCCGTCGAGATCGATCCCGTCCTCCCGCAGCTGAGCGCACGCTACAATGCGGCCGCTCCCCTCGCCGATCCCCGCGTGGTGCTCCACATCGACGACGCGCGCGCTTTCCTGCAGAAGACCACCGATCAGTTCGATCTCGTCGTCTTCGGCCACCTCGATAGCCAGGCGCTCTTCAGCTACGGCACGAGCGTGCGACTCGATGGCTACATCTACACCGTCGAAGGGTTTCGGCAGGCGTTCGCCCGGGTCGCGCCCGAGGGCATAATGTCGGTCTCGTTTGCCGCGATGCGCGAATGGCTGGCGCAAAAAATGTCGCAGATGATCGAGGAGGCGACCGGCGCCCCGCCCATCGTCTACATCGCGAGCGGCACCATGACCTTCATCGCCTCGAAGCAAACCCGGCCCAATCCGCCGGCGGAAATCGGCGCCTGGAAATTGAAACAGGTCGTCAAGCGCCCCGTGCAGCTCGCGACCGACGACTGGCCCTACCTCTACCTCGAGAAGCGCGGCGTGCCTGCCGACTACGCGATCATCATCGGCGTGCTGCTCGTCATCTCGCTCGGTGCGCTCTGCTTCTTTCGCGGCGCGGGCATCGGCGCCGGCGATGGGCATTTTCTGCTGCTCGGCTGGGGCTTCCTTCTGCTGCAGACGAAGAGCATCGGCGACTGTTCGCTCTACTTCGGCACCACCTGGCTCGTCACCCTGTTCGTGATCGTCGGCGTGCTCATCATGGTGCTGCTCGCCAACTGGGCGGCGCTGCGCTTCGTCCGGGAGTTTCGCTTCTGGCTCTACGTTCCGCTTTTCGTCTCGCTGCTTTTTGTGATTTTCGTCCCGCGCGAACTGATCCTCGGGCAGGCGCTGGGGTGGCGCATCGCCTGGACGGTCCTCATCGTCCCCCTCCCCATTTTCTTCGCCGGCCTGATTTTCTCGACGACCTTCCGCGAATCGCCCCACCCCGCGCTCTCCCTCGGCGCCAACCTCATCGGGGCCACGCTGGGCGGCTTCTGCGAATACCTCGGCATGTGGGTGGGCAGCCACGCCCTGAGCTACCTCGTGATCGCCGCCTACGCGGGTAGCCTGCTCTGCCAGCGTCGCAGCCGTGCAGTCCAGTCGTAAGGGCGCCAGCAGGAGTAGTTATTCGAGGTGGCCGCGGTCGTCCCCGACTGCCAGGGCATCTGCTACAATCGTCAAAACGAGTTCCTGAAACGAATCACGCGTTACCGCTAGCGGGTTTCGCCCGCCCGTTTGTCACCACCGATGGCCAATCATGGGCTGCGATCGCGGAGGATTTCGTGGGCGATCACCCACCGCTCCACGTTGCGAAAGTCAGCTTCGGTCATTCCTGCAAGCAGGTAACCCCCGACAAGGCGTATCGGAGATTTCCCTATTAATGACGCCTAGACTCATCCACAACGCACCAGGCTGCGGCAACGACGAATCCTTATTGGTAGTAGAACGTGAACGTCATCTCCTGCCGATCGCCGAGCACCGCTTTCATCTCCGCGGTCCAAGGGCCGTAGGGCGCGGGCTTGGCGATGGCGCTGACGCAGGCGCGAGTGCCGATATCGTTGGCGGTCGAGTCCGCTTTGACTATCTGCGCGATCTTTCCGTCCGAATCCAAGATGAACTTCACCGCCACCCGGCTCCCGGTGGCCGGGTTCGCCTTCCAGTCGACGAGCATCCGCTCCCATTGGATCTGCACGGTGTCGATCATCCGGCGCAAGTACTCGCCAAACTGGTTCCATTTCGGATCGACTGCCGTCGGTCCGATGTTCGCGGTGCCAAAATTATTCTGCGCGACGATCACCGGCCGGGCTTGAATCGTCTTCGTGAGCGCCGGTCGCGGAACGGCCGGCCTCACCGCTTTCGCGACGAGCGCACGGCTCTCTATTTCCGGCAGCGCTTGGATCGCCACAAATCGCGGCGCGCGCCAATCCGGGGGCAGCTCGATCGTGGAAGCGGCGAAGATCTCGTCCAGTTTCGCGATGCCGAGGAGCACTTTGCGTATACGGGTCTCGCTGGGCTCGCCCGATTCCCTGCCGAATGAAAGTTTCACCTGACTCAAGCGCATGCCGTACGCATTGAAAAATTCCACGGCCACGCCTCGACCTTCTCGTGCCGACTCTTCGTTTGCGGTTAGAAATACGGCGTCGTTCTCACCCATCACCACCGACTCAAGAAAAGGAAGTTTGGCGAGCGTTCGCCCGCCGGCGAAATCAAAAACCGTCTTTTCGACTCCAATCGCTCGTTGCAGGGCAACCTCATCGACCGCGCCCGCCACCCCAGCACTCCCGATCACTGGGCACAAAAGCGACCCGGCCAGCAGCAGCGAACGAACAAACGGTTTCATCGGCATTGAGAATGGGGTAACCGGAGTACTCAAGCGAATCGTCGGACGCGTTTCAACTCCCGCCCGTCAGCAACTGCAACAGCCCCGCCTCGTCCAGCACCGGCACGCCGAGGGCGCGGGCTTTGTCGAGTTTCGAGCCCGCTTCTTCGCCGGCGACGACGTAGCTCGTCTTCTTGCTCACGCTGCCGCTCACCTTGCCACCGGCGGCCTCGATCTTGGCTCCGGCGTCTTCGCGGGAGAGCGTGGGCAGCGTGCCGGTGAGCACGAAGGTCTTGCCGGAAAACACGCCTTGCACGGGC
>JAZKEV010000512.1:0-6819 GCA_040386765.1 Verrucomicrobiota bacterium
AACGTCGGCGGCGGTCTCCTCCGCGAGCCCGAGAAGATCGCCGAGATCCTCGCCACCCTGCGCGCCATCGTGCCCGGTCTTTTCACGGTGAAGATGCGT
This sequence comes from Verrucomicrobiota bacterium, assembly GCA_040386765.1. Taxonomy (GTDB): domain Bacteria; phylum Verrucomicrobiota; class Verrucomicrobiia; order Opitutales; family Opitutaceae; genus ER46. The sequence goes on from JAZKEV010000512.1 coordinate 100, forward strand.
ATCGGCTTCGAGGATACTGCGAACTTTGACCGCATCCTCGACCTCATCAACGAGCACCGCGTCGACCTCCTGAGCGTCCACGGCCGCACCGTGAAGGAGATGTACCGCAGCGAGGTGCATTACGACTTCATCGCGCATGCCGTCCGCCGCGTGAATTGCCCCGTCCTCGCCAATGGCAACGTCACCTCCGCCCACCGCGCCGCCGGCGTGATGGAGGAGACCCGCGCCGCCGGCGTGATGATCGGGCGCCACGCGATCCGCAATCCGTGGATCTTCCGCCAGTGCCGCGAGCAGTTCGCCGGCGTGCCCGTCTCCCGCATCACGCTCTCCGACGTGCGCGATTACGTCGAGCGCCTGTACCGCGCCACACAGTCGCCGACGATGCCGGAGCGCTATCACGTAAACAAGATGAAGAAGTACCTCAACTTCGTCGGCCAGGGCGTGGATCCGACCGGAGCCTTTCTTCACGACATGCGCCGCACCCAGAGCGAGGCCGAGCTCTTCGCGGTCTGCGACAAGCACCTCCTCACCGAGCCCACGCGCGAATTCCCCCCCGAGCCCTACGCCGGCGTCATCGCCCGCCCGAATTGCGAAACCCCCAACGAAGCCGCCGACGGCTGCTCGCTGGAGACGATCACGGCCTGAGGTAGAGCGGGTTTTCAACCTGCCCTCTCGCACTCTCGAATTCCGCGGAAGCACCTTTCGCGGCCTTCACCGCGGACGACCCTCGCTTGCGCGCGACCTCTTTTTCCCGGTTCCCAATCCAGGGCGGGTTAAAAACCCTCCTTACTTTTTTCCCATCCACAGGCCGGGGGCCATCCGCGCGAGCGGGGGATCTTCCGCAATGGAGGCGCGGTGCCCCCTCCGCGCGGGCTATCGCTCCCGCACCACTCCATCATCTCGCCAAGCACGCTCGCCTGCTTGTGTCGTGTAGCCCGCCGCGTGAGCGGCGGGCCGCACACGAGCCACGCCTTCACATCACCCATCCACGCCATCCCGCTCCACGTTCTCCACCCCGTCGCCCCGCGCCTTCCGGCCCTCCCTCTCTAGCACGCACACCCCCTGCTTTTGATTCGTCAACCCCACCCCCGCGTGGTCTGCTCCCCATCATGCTCCGGCTACCCCTCGCCGCCACGCTCTGCCTTTGCTTCTTCGTCGGCAGCCTCGCTTCCACGTCCGTTTCCGCTGCCGCTGCGCCCACTAGCGTAACAGCCGCAGCGTCCCCCGCCGATACCCGCGCTGCCTTTCTCAAACTCCTCGACCGCCCCCGCGTCGCCCTAGCCCCGGTGGTCGGCCAGCCGGTCGAGAAGGATGGCCTCGTCGAAATCCCCTTCCTCTACGCCTCCGACGCGGACAACCGCGTCCCCGGTATCCTGATCAAATCGGCCACTCCGCCAGCCACGAAACGCCGCCCCGTCGTCGTCGCCGTGCACGGCACCGGCGGCAACAAGGAGAGCCAGCGCAAACTGCTCTCCGACCTTGCCCGCGCCGGTTTCGTCGGCGTCGCCATCGACGGCCGCTACCACGGCGCGCGCGTCAAGGGCCCCAACGCCCCGAAGAACGCCCAGTACATGGCCGCCATCGCCGAGGCGTGGCAGAAGCCCGGACAGGCGTATCCATTTTACTATGACACCGCGTGGGATCTCATGCGGCTGATCGACTACCTCGGGACGCGCGACGACGTCGACCCACGCCGCATTGCGCTCTGGGGCTTCTCCAAGGGCGGCATCGAGACCTATCTCACCGCCGCCGCCGACTCACGCGTCGCCGCCGCCATTCCGTGCATCGGCCTCCAGAGCTTCCGCTGGGCGCTCGAAAACGACTCGTGGCAATCCCGCGTCGGCACCATCCAAGCCGCCTTCGACGGCGTGGCCAAACAGGAAGGCGTCGCCAAGCCCGATGCCGCCTTTGTCCGTCGGTTCTACGATCGCGTCGCGCCCAGCATCTACGATAAATTCGACGGTCCGGCGATGGTCGCACTGATCGCCCCGCGCCCGATGCTCTCAATCAACGGCGATTCCGATCCCCGTACGCCCCTCCCCGGCCTCGCGCTTTGTACCGACGCCGCCAAAGCCGCCTACGCCGCCGCTGGCGCGCCCGATAAATTCACCCAGATCATCCAGCCCAACACCGGCCACAAAGTGAACCCGGACTCGATCAAGTTCGCGCAAGAGTGGCTCATACGCGAGTTGAAGCCCTAAATCCCAAGTTCAGATTTCGTATATCATAACCCTCATTGGCTTCCGTACTCCATGGTTGCCAACTCCTATCGATTTTCTACCTTCATCCCATGAGCCTATATCGTTCCATCGTGATATGCGTGCTCGCCGCGGGCGCGTTTGGTTTTGCCGGTTGCGCCCAGACTGCCCGGTCCAAATCTGCCGCTCCGCAGCACTCCTATAGTTCGCCCCGCTCAAACTCCACCGACTCGATGTTGGATAGCGCCGCGCGTTATCAACGCCAGGTCGACGACAACTCCCGCGAGGGTCATTATACCAAGTAAGCGCGTTCGCACCGCCGCCGCGCGTCGCGAGGGACTCTCTCGCACCAAAGAAAAACCCGCCTTTCGCACGGCGGGTTTAATTTTTTCTGAAGCACAGGTAGCGGAGGTCGTCCCCGACCGCTATTTTTTTCGACCGCCGTCGGCACGACGGCCGCACCTCCTCTGGTAGCCCTGCGCGTGAGCGCAGGGACCGGCGTCACTTTCCGCTCCTGCCTCATCCCGCTTCTCACGAAGCGGGCTACCAGACACAACTGGTCAGCAGCTAACTCCGAGCGCTCCGTCTCTCACCTCTAGACTCTTAGCTCGGAGCTCTCAGCCCTTCGGCCAGCTCGCTCAGCCTCAGATATGAATCGCCTCACCGCTCGTCGCCGCCGCGGCCTCCATCAGCGCCTCGCTCAACGTCGGGTGCGCGTGGATCGAGCGATGCACTTCGTCGACCGAGCCTTCCATGTTCATCGCGAGCACGTATTCCGCGATGAGCTCCGGCGCCTCGTTGCCAAGGATGTGCACGCCGTAGATCTCGCCGGTCTTCGCATCGCTGATGACCTTCACGAAACCTTCGGAGTCGCCCGCCGCGACAGCCTTGCCTGAAGCGGTGAAGGGGAATTTGCCGACCTTGTAGGCCAGGCCCTTTTCCTTCGCCTGCTTCTCGGTGAGGCCCGTGCTTGCGATCTGCGGCTGGCAGTACGTCGCGCCGGGGAAAATCTTCACGCGGCCCTGGTGGTGGTGGCCGAACATCGCGTTCACCGCGTTCACGGCCTCGAAGGTCGCGACATGCGCGAGCCACGGCGGCCCGATGATATCGCCCGCGCCATAGATGCCCTTTACGCTGGTCTCGTAGTTGTCGTTCACCTTCACGTAGCCGCGGTCGAGCTCGAGCTTCACGTTCTTGGAGAGCGCGCCCTCGAGATTCGGCGAGACGCCGATGGCGATGAGGAGCACTTCCGCCTCGATCTCCGTCGAGTTGGCCTCGCCGGTCTTCAAGAGCGTGAGCTCCACCTTGTCCTTACCGACCTTCACCTTGTCGACCTTGGTGCCGACATGCACGGTCATGCCCTGCTTTTCGAAAGAGCGGTGCAGCGCCTTGCCGACTTCCTCATCCTCCACCGGCACCAGCTGCGGGAGCATTTCGACGAGCGTCACCTTGCTGCCGAAGGCATTGAAGAAGTACGCGAACTCCACGCCGATCGCGCCCGCGCCGAGGATCGCGATGGATTTCGGCGGGCTCTTCCGCACTTCGAGCGCCTCGCGCGAGGTCAGCACGCGCACGCCATCGACCGCCACATCCGGCAGCCGGCGCGGTTTGCAGCCCGTCGCGAGCAGCACGTTCTTCGTCTTGAAAAATTTTCCCTTATGCTCCCCCTCGGTGATCTCCACCATGCCGGGGACGGTCACCTGGGCCTTGCCCACGAAGTAATCGACCTTGTTCTTGCGGAACAGGAACTCGACGCCCTTCGCCATCTGCCCCGCGACGCCGCGGGAGCGCTCCATCACCTTGCCGAAGTCGAAGCCAGGGTCCTTCAGCGAGATGCCGAAGGTCTCGGCCTTCTGCAGCGAGCGGTAGAACTCCGCGCTCTTCAGGAGCGCCTTGGTCGGAATGCACCCCCAGTTGAGACAGGTGCCACCCGCGCGCTCGAGCTCGACGCACGCGACTTTCTTCCCGAGCTGCCCGGCGCGAATCGCGCCCGCGTAGCCCGCCGGACCACCGCCGATGACAATGAGATCGTATTCCGTGTTTTCTGCCATTCCGCGAACGTCGCTTCGGTATAAAGCACCGTCAAACGGAAACTAGGTCACGTCTCAGTGGCCGGGGGCATGTCGAGAGCCCGGCGCCGTGCGTCGTACGTCCCAAATGACACTCCTCCATGCCTTGAGCCCCAAAGGGGCTCCATTCGATAGCCCAGGGCAACGCCCTGGGTTTTGATCCAAAAAAATCTGAGCCCTGAAGGGGCGGCACTATGGGCGATACGACCCCGCACCGCGCCTCCATCGCCCAACCCATCCCTCTTCGGATATCAAATATCGATCACATCATCCCTCTTGCCACCCCGGTCACGCGGTCCACCGCCCGGCGGTCTCGCCGGTTTGCTGCCGCGCGTGAAGGCGCTCACGCAGAGATTGGTGATGCTCACCACCAGCGAACCCAGCAGCGCCGACCAGAACCCGTTCACGTGAAACCCGGCCACCAGCTCTCCGACGAGCAGGAATAACAAGGCATTGATCACGATCACGCCCAGCCCCATGGTCACCAAAATGAATGGCAGCGTGAATAATACCAGCAGCGGTTTCAGGATCGCGTTGAAGAAGCTGAGGAGCAGCACCACCACGATCAGCGTCGCGCCGTCGTCGCAGGAGATGCCCTTCACCACTTTCGTTGCGATCATCACACCCAGCGCGAGGACGACCCAGCGCAGAAGCAATTGCATGAACGGAGATTTCATTGCTTGAGGCGAAAACCATCGCCCCGTCCGAGCGCCGGGCAATGAAAATCACCCTGATTCAAGATTTCCTGCGCAGTGGGGGAACCGAGCGCCAATCCATCCTGCTGGCCAATGCGTGCGCTGCCGCCGGCCATACGACCACGCTCGTGACCTTCCGCCCGGGCGGCGCGCTCGCCGGTACGGTCGCGCCGGGGGTGGCGCGTCGCATTTTGCAACCTTTCGATCTCACGCTCGATTGGTTCGCCCCCGGCCTCGCCGCCACCGCCCGCGAGCTCGCGCCCGATATCGTGCTCTGCATGGGCCGCATGGCCAACTGCTACGCTGGCCGGCTCCAAGCCACCCTTCCGCGCTCCGCCGTCATCGCCACGATGCGCACGGGAAAACCCCTCCCCTCGCTCTTCCGCCAGTCGCTGCAAAAGGTCCGCCACGTCGTCGCCAATAGCCGTGACGCCCGCGATACCCTCGTCCGCCGCTACGCCGTCCCGACCGACAAGGTCACGGTCATCCACAACTCCCTGGTCTTCCCCTCCACGCCCGCGAATTCTTCCGCCGCTGATGGAGGCGCGGTGCCCTCACCGCGCGGGCTGCTACGTCAGCAGCACAAAGCCGCCCCGACCACCGCCGTCCTCCTCTGCGTGGCGATGTTTCGCCCCGAGAAAAACCAGCGCGAGCTCGTCGAGATCGTCGCCGGTCTGCCCACCGCGCTCGATTATCAACTCTGGCTCGGCGGCGATGGCCCTGCACGCGCCGCGTGCGAAGCGCTCGTCGCCGAGCGCGGCTTAGGCGCTCGCGTGAAATTCCTCGGCTTCCACCGCGACCCCTCGCCGCTCTACCAAGCCGCCGATGTCGCCGTCCATGCCTCGTGGAGCGAGGCCCTTTCCAATTTCCTCATCGAAGCCCAGGCCCACGGCCTCCCCGCCATCGCCTACGCCGCGCAGGGGATCGACGAATGCTTCGTCCCGGGGCAAACGGGCTGGGTCATCCCACGCGATAACCGCGAGGCCTTCCGCACCACCCTGACCGCGCTCCTCGCCCAGCCCGCCGCCGCGCGCGCGAGTCTGGCCGCCGCCGCACGCGAGTACGCGCGGACCACCTTCGACCCCGCTCGCAACGTTCAGGCCTATTTGAACGTCTTCGCTGCTCTCACCCGCAAATCGTAGCCGCGTTTTCCAGACCGTCGGCCCCGCATGACCAACAAGCAACGCACCGACCTGATCGAGCGCCACATCTTCGAGCACAAGTACGCCGACCTGCGCACGCTCGCCGACCGCTACGGAGCCTCCCTCTCCACCGTCCGCCGCGCTCTCGACAGCCTCGAAGCCCGCGGCCTCGTCCGCCGCCACCACGGCGGCGCCTCGCTCATCGAGAACGACGCCCTCGCCGAGGAGCACGATTTCCTCTCGCGCATCCAGAAGCAGGCCCACCGCAAGTTCGCCATCGCCTCTCTCATCGCCGAGCAGGTCGAGCCCGGCACCACCGTCATCCTCGATGGCGGCACCACCACCTACGCCGTCGCCCGCCTGCTCGCCGAGAAGCGCGTCCGCGTCATCACCAACTCCCTCCCCGTTGCCAGCCTCTTCGGCGAAGTGGGCAACGTGGAAACCATCGTGACCGGCGGCAGCATCCTCGGCCGCCTCGGCTCGCTCGTCGGCCCGCAGTGCGAGGCCTAGCTCGAGCAGGTGCATGCCGATATCGCGATCCTCGGCGCCCCTGGCATCACCGAGGCCGGCGTCTGGAATCACAACGCCTTGGTGATCGCCACCCAGCGCAAGATGA
>JAZKEV010000512.1:6829-11089 GCA_040386765.1 Verrucomicrobiota bacterium
TCTACGAAATTCGGGCGCAAAGCACTCAGCCTCATCACGCCCTTCGGTCCGCGCATCTCCATCGTGACCGACACCCGCCCCCCGGCCCCCGTAGTCGCCGCGCTGGAAGCCGCCCGCGCGCAACTCAGGCTGGCGGAGGGCTAAACTGAGAACGCGTCAGACTTTCTGAACACGCCTGCCCGCAAGCCACAACGCGCTTAACGACACGGTGAGAGACACGACCCCCGCAACCGTTGCCGCGATGCCGAGGTCAGTCCCCCGCATGCCAAACATATGGCAGCCGTAGACCGTGAGTAGAGTACTGACGAGCGCAGAACCAATCGGGATGAATGTTTTCATGGGGTAACTGTGGGATCGCAGAGACTTCGGAATGCACCACCGCGCCCGCTAACGCGAGCGCATACCAGAAGCCCTTGGGCCTATCTCCGCATATCCCGCCGCCCCTCCTGACACCAGCCTGTCAGTAGCCCGCGCGATCGGCCCTCGCGAAGTTGCATTTCCTCCCCAACCCCACTTCGTGGGCGCGTGCCCTCTTCCGCTGCCGTGTCCGTTCCGTCCAAGCCCGAGTGTATCCGCCTGCGCGGTGTCCGCCAGAACAACCTCAAGGGCTTCGATCTCGATGTCCCGCTTGGGAATTACATCGTCGTCACCGGTCTTAGCGGCGCAGGGAAATCCTCGCTCGTCTTCGATACGCTCCACGCCGAGGGCCAGCGGCGCTACGTCGAGACCTTCAGCGCGTACACCCGCCAGTTCCTCGACCTGCTCGACAAGCCCAAGGTCGACTCGATCGAGAATATCCGCCCCTCGATCGCGATCGAGCAGACCAACACCGTAAAGACCTCGCGCTCCACCGTCGGCACGATGACGGAGCTCACGGACTTTTTCAAAGTCTGGTTCAGCCACGTCGCCGAATGCTTCGATCCCGAGACCGGCGAGAAGGTCGAGGATGACAACCCTTCCACCATCTGGGCCAAGGCCCACGCCGCGCACGCCGACCGCACCGTGATCGTCGGCTTCAAGGTCACCAAGCCCGACAACCTCACTTGGCCCGAAATCCTCAAGAACCTCAAGGGCCAGTCCTACGTCCGCGTGCTCGTCGCCGGCACGATCTACCGCATCGACGACCTCCTCACCGACGACAAACCGCTCGCCCCAGTGACGCAGCTTTTCGTCGCCCAGGATCGCATCGCGCTGACCGCGAGCGACCGCGCGCGCTTCCTTGAGGCCGTCGAGACCGCCCTCCATTTCGGCAAAGGGCAGGTCTACCTTTTCGGAGCGTCAATCTCCGATCTCCAATCCCCGAACTCCGATCTCCGAACTCCGAACTCCGAGTTGGGTCATTACTCGCGCGGTCTCCACTCGCCGAAGTCCGACCGCACCTTCCGGCCCGCCACGCCTGCGCTGTTCTCGTTTAATTCTCCGCTCGGCGCGTGCCCGCAGTGCCGCGGCTTCGGCCGCATCATCGAGATCGAGTACCGGCTCGCGATGCCCGACACATCGCTCTCGATCGATGCCGGGGCGATCAAGTGCTGGGAGAGCGAAGTCTACGGCGACTCCAAGAAAGACCTCCTCGTCTTCGCGAAGAAGCGAAAGATCCGGACCGATATTCCGTTCGCCGATCTCCCGCTCGAGCACCAGCGCTTCATCATCGACGGCGAGCCCGGCTACGGTGAGGAAAACGGCAAGACCTGGCCGAAGTATTGGTACGGCGTGAAGGGCTTCTTCCGCTGGCTCGAGAAGAACACGTACAAGATGCACGTGCGCGTCTTCCTCTCGCGCTACCGGGCCTACAATCCTTGCCCCGCCTGCGGTGGCCAGCGCCTGCAGCCCGAGGCGCTGTGTTGGAAGTGGCAGGGCCGCACGCTGCCCGAGCTTTACCAGCTGCCGATCTCCGATCTGCGCACCCTCCTCTCGGCCAAGGCCGCGCTCCGCAAAGGGAAAACGGAAATCCTCACGGACCGCAGCGCCACGCTCGCCTTCGAGTCCATTCAGACCCGCCTCCGCTATCTCAGCGAGGTCGGCCTCGGCTACCTCACGCTCGACCGCACATCGAAGACGCTCTCCGGCGGCGAGGTCGAGCGCGTCAATCTCACCAGCTGCCTCGGCACCTCCCTCGTCGATACGCTGTTCGTCCTCGATGAGCCCAGCGTGGGCCTGCACCCGCGCGATATCGACCGCCTCATCACGATCATCCGCACGCTCACCGATGCGGGAAATACCGTCGTCGTCGTCGAGCACGACGAGGCCATGATCCGTGCCGCCGATCACATCATCGAGGTCGGCCCCGAGCCCGGCAGCCGCGGCGGCCACATCGTTTTCCAAGGCACCGTTTCCGGTATGCTCGCCTCCCCGAAGAGCATCACCGGCACCTATCTCTCCGGCCGCGAAACCATCCCCACGCCGGAAAACCGCCGCCCCGTCCTGGCGCAGTCGTCATCGGGCACCGGTCGTTCCAGCGGCACGCCCCGCCTCACGTTTCACAAAGCGACCAAGCACAATCTCCGCGACCTCACGCTCCGGCTTCCGCTCCAGCGGCTCGTGTGTCTCTCCGGCGTCTCTGGCTCCGGCAAATCTACGCTCCTCGATAGCGTGATCTACCAGGGCCTGCTCACGCAGCGCCACCAGCTCACCGAAGACCCCGCCGTGATCGAGTCGATCGAGAGCGATCTCGAGTTCAGCGAGATCGTGCTCGTCGACCAGTCGCCGCTCTCGCGCACGCCGCGCTCCAATCCCGCGCTCTACACCGAGGCGTGGGATCTCATCCGCGATCTCTTCGCCGCCACCCCAGCCGCGCAGGCCGCCGGGTTCAGCCATTCCTCGTTTTCCTTCAATAGCGGCGAGGGCCGTTGCGATCACTGCCAGGGCCTCGGTTACGAGCGCGTCGAGATGCAGTTCCTTTCCGATGTCTTCGTGCCGTGCCCCGTGTGCGAAGCGAAGCGCTTCAAGCCCGAGGTGCTCGCCATCCAGTGGAATGGCCACTCCGTCGCCGATATCCTCGCCACCAGCGTCACGGATGCGCTGCCGATCTTTTCCGAGCATCGCGCGATCCACCAGCGGCTCGCCACGCTCGACTCCGTCGGCCTCGGCTACCTCACCCTCGGCCAGCCGCTCAACACCCTCAGCGGCGGCGAATCCCAACGCCTCAAACTCGTCCGCTACCTCAGCGCTTTCAGCGCTGGGAGTTCGAAGATCGAAGATCGGAGTTCGCCCGCCTCGATCTCCGATCTCCGATCCCCGAACTCCGACCCGTCGTCGATTCGTCCGGCAGGAGCTCTGCTCCTGCTGGATGAACCGACGACGGGTCTCCACCGCCACGACGTCAAACGCCTCCTCGTCGTCCTCCAGGCTCTCGTCGACCGCGGCCACAGCGTCGTCGTTATCGAGCACAACCTCGACGTTCTCAAGTCCGCCGACTGGCTCATCGAAATCGGCCCTGACGCCGGCGCCAATGGCGGCAAGATCGTCGCCGAAGGCTCGCCCGAGCAGGTCGCACTCGCCGACACCGCCACGAGCCCGTTCCTCCGCGCGGCGCTCGCCGACGACGACCGCCAGATCGCGCAGGCCGCCGAACCACCCGCCACCGCCTACGACATCGGCCTTTCCGGTTCCAAGCTGTCGACCATCGCCTCCCAGCTCACGATCGAGGGTGCCCGCGAAAACAACCTCAAGAACATCTCCCTCACCATCCCGCACCGGCAGCTCAACGTCGTCACCGGCGTCTCCGGCTCGGGCAAGTCCACCCTCGCCTTCGACATCGTGTTTGCCGAGGGCCAGCGGCGCTTCATGGAGTCGATGTCTCCCTACGCGCGGCAATTCGTCGAGCAGCTCCCGCGCCCCGCGATCGACCGGCTCACCGGCATCCCGCCCACCGTCGCCATCGAGCAACGCGTCACGCGCGGCTCCCGCAAGTCCACCGTCGCGACAATCACCGAGGTCGCGCAATACCTGCGCCTCCTCTACGCGCGCCTCGGCACCCAGCATCATCCCGATACCGATAAACCGGTAAAGCCGCTCTCGCCCGGCGCGCTCAAGGCGCTCCTCGGTCGCGTGATGTTCGCCACGCCCAAGGCCAAAAAGGCGAAGCACCTCTACCTCTGCGCCCCGCTGATCCGCGGCCGCAAGGGCCACCACCAGCCCATCGCGACCTGGATCGAGAATCAGGGCTACGAGCTCATGCGCGCCGACGGACAGCTGCTGAGCGTCGATTCCTTCCAGCGGCTCGACCGCTATCGCGAGCACGACATCGAGGTCGTCGTCGCC
>JAZKEV010000513.1:0-1476 GCA_040386765.1 Verrucomicrobiota bacterium
ACTCTCGACGTCCACCTTGGCAAGGTGGTGCTCTACCAACTGAGCTACGCCCGCAGTGCAGGGTGCAAAGAAGTAGGACCACCCCCCCTTCCGTCAACAGCTATTTTCAGGAAGTGTTCGGGACCCCTCTTTCGCCTCCGAAGAGGCTGGGCAATCCATCCTAGAAGAGTCGTCACGCTCAAGCTGCCCTACCCTCAAAAATTTCCCTTCACTCCCAGCATGATCGTCGAGCCGAGTTCCTGGTAACGCTGCGGCTTCGCGTAGTCCGGCGTGCCGGGGGCATAGCGCAGCGTGCTCGGGTTGAAGCCGCCGTCGATGTCGGTCATCGATCCATAGAGTGCGAACCGCCGGCTGAGGCTGTATTGCGCGCTGAGACTCCAGCGGGTGCGCGCATCCTGATAGTTGAAGGTCCCAGCCGGGATGCCGTTCGCCGCGCTGACCGCGACGGCTCCGCGTCGCGTTTCGCCCTGGTGCGTGCAGGTCAGCTTGATGAAGTAGCGCGGGCGGATGTAGTTGATGCCGCCGGCATAGCTGCTCGGGTTGAAGCCGGTGAAATCCGCGGTCGTGCTGCCGCTCAGTTTCATTTTCGTGCCGTTGAAGAAGACTTGGAAGCCCTGCGCCCACTTCGGCAGAAATGTCAGCGACTGCCGGTAGCTAAACTCAACACCCGTGATCTTCGCATCGCCGACATTGGTCGTCGTCACGATCTCGTAGCCGAGATACGCGGGATCGTTCGGCAGCCCGTAGAGGTCGAGCAGCTCGGGAGTCGCGAGCGTGCGCACCGAGCCGAAGAAATCCGTGATGTTCTTCTGAAAGACACCGATGGAGCCAAAGCCGTCCTTCAGGTGATACGACTCGAGCGTGAGGTCGTAACTATCGGCCGTCCACGGTTTCAGTCCAGCATTGGTCACGGTGATGGTCGGCGCCGCCACGTTCGGTTCGGTGAAGGTCGCGCTCGGCACCACGGCGCTGACATTGGGCCGGCCGATCGTCCGCGCATACGCGGCGCGCACCATGAGATTTTCCGTGATGCTGTAGGAAGCGTTCAGGCTGGGATAGAGGCCATCGTAGTCCTGCTCGGCATGCGTCCCGCGCTCCACGTAGCGCTGGCGAGCGCGGGCGAGGAGGTCATTGGTGAGGAAGATCGGCTGCACGCCGACGGTGGTGGGATTGCCGTCCACCACGCGGCCGTTGGCGTCTTTCTGATATTGGGCGGTGGGATCGTTGAGGGGGCCCCAGCCTTCGTCTTCGGTCTTCTCGAAACGGACGCCACCCACCAACCACAGCCGGTTCTTGAACAACCGCACATCGGAGCGCAGATAAGCCGCGGAAATCGTCTCGTTGAGACGGCGCGAGGTCGTGACGGAGTTCTGGTGCGCCAGCGCTTCATCGAGCACGAAAAGTCCGGGCTGGGATTGGAAGAGTTGGTACAGCTTCGTCACGCTGATCCAACGCATCGGCTGGCCAAGGCGCTGA
>JAZKEV010000513.1:1487-4973 GCA_040386765.1 Verrucomicrobiota bacterium
CGCCCTGCCGATCCCGATCCTCCAGGCCCCGATCGTGGGCGCCTCGTCGTTATAGGCGTTGTCAAAGACGTCGAAATTTTTGGCCTGCCGCACGGTCACATCAGTGGAGCCACCCGGGCGGAAATTCCAGGTCTTCAAGGTGCGGCGGTTGTCGCGCTCCATCCGGTCGACCAGGATGCCGGTCTTGAACGAAACCGGCACGGCCCAGGAGAAATCGCGCCCGAGGTCCATGCGGGCGGCGTATTTCTTGGCGTTGTAGTCGCTTTGGAGCGAATTGCCGCTCGCGATCGAGTAGTTGCCGCCGTCGAAAATATCCACCGGCGCTCCGGTGCGCGACAGCGCGGTGTAGCGCCGCGGCAGCACGCCGCTGGACGTGGGGAAATCGTCACCGCGCAGGATCAGGTTCGCGATAGACGAAGGCGCGGTGTTAAAGTGGCCCTTGTCGATATCGAGCCAATCCGCCTCGGCGCGCGAGAAATCGAACGAGGCATCGAAGCGCCAGGCATTGCCACGGTGCTTGTACTTGAGCGACGTCTGGGTGGTCGCCGTGAGGATGTCCTGATTGGCCCCGTCCGCCTGCGAGACACTGCCTACGCCGGCCGGGGCGCCTTGCACGAAGGTCGAGTCGCCGGTCACTCCCGCGCCGTAGACCGCGGAGAAGATGCTCCGCGTGATGTAGCTATCGGATTCGCGATATTGAATGCTCGCGGAGAGCGTATTCTGCGGGGAGATACGCCACTCGACACCGCCCTGCACCGACCACGTCTTGAGGATCTGCGCGAGGCTCTGCCAGTCGCTGTCGCGGAGGATGCCCGCCACGAGGTTCCAGTTGGCGGTCTCGTCGGAATCGTCGCCACGCTCCATGCCTTTGAGCCGCCAGGTGCGGGAGCCGCCCACGGTGATGGCGAGATTCCTGTTCACCGGGTGCAGGTAGCTGAAATTGAACGAGGGCTGCTGGTATTTCGGGCTGAGCTTCTCCACGTGATTCCGCTCGCCGCCATCCCACGTGATGCCGTTGCGGTCATGGAAAACCTGATACAGCTGATAGGAGAAGGCAGGCTTCCGTGACTCGAAGCCGCTCTTGCTAATGATATTCAGCGAACCGCCGAGACCGCTCGCAGGCATGTCGGGGGTGGGCACCTTGGTGATTTCGACGCGGGACACGTTGCTCATCGGCACTTCGAGGAGCGAGAGCGCCCGCGTATCGCCGCCCCGCGCGCCCATCACATCGCCGCCATCGATCGTCACGCCCGAGGTCTGCGCAGGGAAGCCGCGCAGCGTCACCTCGTTGGGCACCTGGCCGGAGTCGTTGAGCGCGACGCCTGGGAGGAAGCGAAGGAACTCCCCGATGTTCTCGTCGCCGCGGTCGCCGTACTCGTCGATCGCCACCACGTTCTTGATGTTCGGGGCATTGCGCTGCTCATTCATCGCGATGGCTTGGGCGCTCATCTCGCGCTCCACGACGACCTTGAATTCCGCGAGCTTCACGGTGCCATCCGCCGCCGCACCGGGCAGCGTGAGTTCGACATCGCGCTGCGCGACACCGCCGCTCGACACGGGCACCGCCACCGTCTGTCGCTCGAAGCCAAGGTAGGAGACGCTCACGCGTGCCTCGCCGGCAGGCACATCCGGCAGGCGATAAGCGCCCGACTCGTCGGTGAGCACTTCGCGCCCCAAGCCTTCGACGGTCACGCGCGCATTGGCCAGCGCCGAACCGGTGGCGGCATTGAAGACCCGGCCTTCGATGGTGCCTCCACCCGATTGGGCCTGCGCTGCCGCGAAGGTGAGGCAAAGCGCACAGGCAGCAAAAACACTACGGCAAAGCTCACGCAGGGCTGGGACGACGTTCATGGGGTTTGGGGGTTAAAAGCAAAGCGAAGGGCCGCGGCGCGGCTCATCGCGTAGCGATGAAAATCCCGTTTCGGGCGGGTTCCGAAACAATTGAGGTGGTCTCCGTGGGGGACCATGATGCAGCGCGTCTCGCCGAGATGCGCTGCATCCGCCCATCGTCGGACGGCGCAAGGCGAGGCTACGTGGTAAGATTCTTTTGCGCTTGAAGCGCGACGGCTCGGCGAGGGGGACGCCTCGCCCCTTACCTTACTTGAGCGCGGCGGCCAGCTTGTCGGTCTCGGCGAGCTTGAAGCGGGCGCTCACCACCGAGTTCTTTTCCGGACCTTCGCGATACTTTATGTAGGTGGTGGCCACGATGGTGCCGTCGGGCAGGAGGTTCACGCCGGGGTAGCCGTTGTCGCCGCCCTTGTAGCTGTGAAGGAGTTTCACGCGGTACTGGCCGTCGCGGCCATTCACGATGTCCTCGTAGCGGCCGACCCACGCGATGAAATGCGTCGAGGTGGTGCTGCCGTACATGCCGCCGGTATCGCGCATGCAGACGACCAGACGGCCCTCGGGCGTGGTCACCGCGGCGTGGCGGTCGCCAAAGAGCCCCGGGGGCAGCTTCCTCGACGCCGACCAGGTGCGGCCCTCGTCGTTGCTCGTCATATAGAGCGCCTCACGCTTTTCGTTTTCGCGCAGCAGCGTGAGCAATTGTTTGCCGTCCGGCGAGCGCACCACCCACGGCTCACAGGGCTTCAGGCCGGGCAAATCGAGGATCACTTTCCATGGTGCCCACGAGAGACCGCCATCGATCGAGGTGCTCATCGCGATCACGTTCGAGCGCTTTTCGACGGTCTCACCGGGCCGGCGGATATTTGTGAGCCCGAGCAATTTCTTGCCGCCTTCGATCGGAACGATCGTGCAGAACGGCATCACGTCATCGAGCCCAAGGCTCTTCATCTCCGTCCACGTCTTGCCGTCGTCGAGCGAGTGCGACTGGTGCATCATCTTGTCGGGGCCCTCGCCGGCGTAGACGATCAGCCGTGCGACACCCTTGGGGTCCGTCAGCCGCCAGATCGTCGGGCAGTTGCGGGTGGTCTTCCAACTCGCCGGTACCGTCAGCAGTTCGCTCCACGTCTTGCCGCCATCGTCGCTGCGTTTCAGCGGACCGCAGGGGCCGCCGTGGTTGATCGTCCACACGCAGTACATCGTCTTGCCGTCGGGCAGCAGCACGGTGGTCGGGTGGCCCTGGTAGATCGCCTCGGTCCCCTGCGCGATGACGACCTGACGGGACGTATCGCTGGAGAGATCAACGGTCTTGGGAAAGACGCGCTTGGTCGCCTTCACTTTCGCGACCGCATCGGCGGGGTCGGCGGCAAACACACCGGCGGGAACAACCAACAGCAAGGCAGCAGTAAAGGTAGACAGCAGTTTCATGGGGTTTACAAAGGAGACCATTGGAGATCCGGTTGATTTCGCTCTCAAGGCGTGCCCGCTGGTCTCCTCAGGGAGCCAGCCTCAGCTCCCGAGAGGATGCTCGCGCGCGGAGAGCGGCAGAGTAATGCGACCGCGCGACAAGCCGGCAGCAAATACCGCGTGGATCATTTCCAGCGACTTCATCGCGGCGTAGCCGCTGCAGGCGGGTTCGCGCTG